>OZ245995.1:762500-1062500 GCA_965230185.1 Motiliproteus sp. | reverse complement strand
GAGCAGAGAAACATTGTGAAACTGGCGGCCAATATGCCAGTCGGAAGTGTGTAGAAGGCGCATTCTGAAGTCCGTGAAGAGGTCCCTGAAAAGGCGGGTAACCAGGTTCGTGGTTTACTGCTGAAAGCGCTGCCCCGGTCCGATCGGCGGAATCGGGCAGCCACGGTGTCGGGCCCCAGTTTACCCTGTCCCGGTAGCTTGTGGGAGTCGAATAACTGCGGTTTGCGGTTCATCAGAACTACCGTCAGCTAAACTGAGTATTGCCCTTCAGCTCTGGCTGTTAATGCTCCGATTAACAGCGCAGCACAGGGAGGTGAGACCAGTGGCCGGGCGGCTGACAAAAAATCCGGCAGATCGGGCAACTGCGCACGATTCCATGCGATTGCGCCGGACTCCCGACAGGACGGACAGGCAGGCCGGGACAGCCCCTCTGTCCGCCAGGCTGAGACTGCGACATTCGGGTGATGGCTTATGACAATCAGCGTATTCGATCTTTTTACCGTCGGCATCGGCCCCTCCAGCTCCCATACCGTCGGTCCGATGAAGGCGGCGGCCTGCTTTATTGATGAGCTGAAACGGAATTCGCTGCTGAATGACACCGCACGTATCCGCATTGAGCTGTACGGCTCCCTGAGCGCCACCGGCCCCGGCCACGGTACCGATCGGGCGGCCATTATCGGCCTGACCGGCGCAGATCCGGAAACAGTCGATCCGGCGCTGGTCGGAAACTGCCTGGAGATGCTGCAGCAGCAACCACAGCTACAGCTGCCCGACGGCCCCTGCATCGAATTCGATCCCACCAGCGATCTCAGCATGGACGATCAGCCACTGCCGGAACATCCCAACGGGATTCGTTTCCTGGCCTTCGACGGCAACGGCCGGCAGCTGCTCAGTCGTACCTATCTGTCAGTGGGCGGCGGATTTATCTGCGAGGCGGGAGCGGCCGGTGACCCGGGTGGTGACAGACCGGCTCAGCCGCTGCCTTTCGACAGTGCCGCCGAGCTGCTGACACTGTGCCGTGAACAGAGTATGAGCATCAGTGAACTGATGCTGACCAATGAGCAGGCCTGGCGCTCCCGTACCGGGATTTTCGACCGCCTGCAGCAGATCTGGGAGGTGATGCAGGCGGTGGTACAGAAAGGCATCAGTACCGAAGGGCTGCTACCCGGCGGGTTGAAGGTCAGACGCCGGGCGCCGGCGCTGCACCAGGCACTGCAGAGCAAGGCACGCTATAACATGATCACCGCCAGCCTCGAGGCCATGGACTGGGTGAACCTCTGGGCGCTGGCGACCAACGAGGAGAATGCCGCCGGCGGCCGTATCGTCACCGCTCCCACCAACGGCGCCGCGGGAATTATTCCGGCGGTACTGCATTATCTGGACCGCTACAGCCATCCCCTTCATCGGGACCGGGTGGCTCGCTTTCTGCTGACCTCAGCCGCTGTGGGTATCCTCTGTAAGAAGAACGCCTCGATCTCCGGCGCCGAGGTGGGCTGTCAGGGCGAAGTGGGTTCCGCCTGTGCAATGGCCGCAGCCGGTCTGACGGAAGTCATGGGCGGCACGCCGGAACAGGTGGAGAACGCGGCGGAAGTGGCCCTGGAACATAATCTCGGCCTGACCTGCGACCCGGTGGCCGGGCTGGTTCAGGTCCCCTGTATCGAGCGCAATGCCATCGCCGCCATGAAAGCGATCAACGCCACCCAGATGGCGCTGCGGGGCGACGGTAAGCACTTTATCAGTCTCGACCGGGTGATCCGGACAATGAAAGAGACCGGTGCCGATATGCAGGACAAGTATAAGGAGACTTCCCGGGGCGGGCTGGCCGTCAATGTGATCGAGTGCTGAAGACTCGGAGTTAATCCGAGGAACCGGCGGATTACGTCAGGAGCGGATTATCCCCCGCTATGACGGTCACCGGCGACGGACTGACGCTTCAGCCACTCAGGGACCTGCTGCAGAGAATTCAGCACCGCCACCGCCGATCCGACCAGCCCCCTGGTGGGTGGTTTCAGGTCCGGAACGATCAGCACATCCATTCCCGCCCGCAATGCCGCCGTGGCGCCGTTGTCGGAATCCTCCAGGGCCAGGCACTGATCCGGCCTGATATTCAGTAAAGCCGCGGCCCGCAGATAGAGGTCGGGATGGGGTTTACCTCTGTTCACCTGATCGCTGGTGGCCCGTACCGGAAACAGTTCCGCCAGCCCGGACGCCTGCAGGCAGATCTCCGCCGACCAGTGATTGCTGGAAGTGGCGATCGCCCGGTCGATATTCTGTTGCTCCAGGTAATGAAGCAAGGGCTCGATACCGGGTTTACATTCAATACCATCCTTCTCCACCCGCTGCTGCCAGAGCTCGGTTCGCAATGCCCTGACCCCGGCAACCGGAAAATCATCTCCCAGCGCCGCCACCAGCGTGCGGTCGGTATCTGCCGGATTAAGACCGACGATCTGCAGATAGAGCCGGTCGGTAATACTGTAACCGAACTCGCGGGCCGCCCGTTGCCAGGCAGCCCGCCAGAGGATTTCGGTGTCCAGCAGCAGACCGTCCATATCAAACAGCAGCGCCTGGTATCGAGAGCTCAGAACAAAAACCTCCTGGTCAGCATCGTCAGCATGGTCAGCAGACAATAACCGGGCCGAAACTCTGCCCTGCATGCATCAGCCCGAAGGCCGACTGGTCTCCTCCGGCGGCTGACTGTTCTCCCTCCCCCTGCCAGAGGCGGTGCCTCGCCAGACCCGATCGGTGTCCAGCTACAACGGCCGGTCAGCCGGATTCGCCGGCGGGCGCGGCAGGCTCCCTGAACAGATCGAGCCACTGGGGCAGCAGCTGTGGGTATTCGTCGGCGCTGAGCATACCGGTGTAAAACAGCAGCCCGACGCCGGCCCCCACCAGAATCACCAGCAATAGCAGCCAGTTAAATACACGGCTGCCCGACTCCTTCGACGCGTTGTTCGAATCGTAACGTGGCTCCGACAACAGCGGAGCGGACAAACCGGCCACCGGAGCACTGTCCGATCCGGCCGAAGCGGTCAGCGACTCGCAGTAACGGATCTTACTGCTCAGCTGCTGCTCCAGTTCGTCAAAGCGCATGTTTCCCGCAAGATGAGCATATTCGGCCCAGCTCTGGCGAGCCGCGGGCTGAATCGGATTGCTGAAATAGCACCATGCCATAAAGCGGGAGATATCGCGCACATAACCGGGCAGTTGCTCACTGGCGGTAGAGGCGGCCTGCGACAGACGCCCGGTGAAGTCCCGTAGCTGCAGCTGATAAGCCATGGCCGTACTGTACAGCACCAGTCCACGCAGAAAATCGGATTCGTTCTTGCTGCCCAGGATAAAGCCATCGGGATGGCTCATGATCCAGCTGTCACGACCATCCAGCCTCGGCAACTGATCGGGATCCACATTGCTCTGGCCACTGAATGAGGCCACCATGGTGCTGAATTCCTCCCTGGCCACCCCTCGTGGCAACCACATCGCCCGGTGGAGATAGTCCGGATGAAAAAATGGCTGGTCTTCCTTAACTTTAAGAATTTCGGCGGCTTTCGCGCGGCAGCTTCGGGCGATGTTATCCCGGGAGTGGTATTCCAGATCCATTTCCACAATCAGCATATCGACGGCAAATGGCTTTCGGAACAGTCGCAGGCAGTAGGCGGTACAATCGGGATAGGCCAGCTTTGTCAGACTGACATCGCGGAGCAGCACATCATAGAAGGAAGCTGTCGATTCAACCGATACTTTCATGCCGAAGTTTTCCGGCAGGCTGGCCTTATCCAGCATGAACATCAGGGCAATTTTCGCCATAGCAACCTCTCAGCCGAACCCGGGCGGAGCCTGTCAGAGCAACACTGACGATGCAGAACGGACGGCACTGAACTATGTATCCAGCCTGGCAGAAAGCTGGTACTCCACTACATTTAGTTCAAATTTACACAGAGTTGAAGCAAAGAAAACTGCAAAGCGGGAAATGGCTGGCTTTATTCATGATCTGTTGATAACGATCAGGATTTTGCCGCCTTCATACTATAAAGATCCGCACCTTCGGGCTCGCAGCAAAGCCAGGCGATCAGGAATCAGTTATCACGCTGCAGCACCAGAAAGGCCCTGGCCGGCTGCGAACCGTCATTGATAATGCTGTGGCTCACGTCTGCCGGGTAGCGCAGGGTACCCTGCTCTTCCACACTCTGCTCCAGGGCATTGTTGAGGCGGACCCGCAGACTGCCTTCCACCAGAGACAGGTGCTCCACGGTGCCCATGGCATGAGGATCGGAATGCAATGCACCGCCCGGTTCAAAACTCAGCTCATACCATTCGAACTGAGTGGCGGTGGACAGGGGATTGAGCGCCCTTAGCTGACAGCCGCCGTCGTCACTCACCATTTTCGGCGTCTGCTGGCCGCTCAGATACTCTATAAACTCCAGCGGTCGGTTATCGCAGCGACTGGCCAGTTCATCAATGGAAACGCCCAGCGCCCGGGTGATATTCCAGAGCGTGGTGAAGGTCGGGTTGGCATTGCCCCGTTCAATTTCCGACAGCATAGAGCGGGAAACCCCACACTGGTCAGATAGCTGGGCCAGATTAAACCCCTGGCGCTTACGTTCCTGTTTAAGAGCGGCGCCAAGATTGGGTGTGCTACGTTCCATCAAATCGATGCTCACTGCTGACTGTCACGGGACTCAGGATACCTGCAATTTAATCCACTACCTTCCCGCGAGCTCCTGAAAACCAGAGTCACCGGGAGAGGTCGCGGGCTCCATAGTGTAACCCAGATTCAAAGGTCTCTGTACGTCATTGTATCAGGTGTGGATTTTGTCGGATCGGGTCGCTACTCTGGCTGCTGTTTCCAGTTCCGCTGCCACCGACTATTTCTGAGTTCCTTATGATCAGCGATCCGCTGTTTTATTTTGCTGCCGTGCCCGCCGTACTGATCGTCGGCATTTCCAAAGGCGGTATGGGAGGCGGGCTCGGTATTCTGGCGGTGCCACTGATGTCGCTGGTGATACCGCCTTTTCAGGCCGCCGCCATTATGCTGCCGATCCTCTGCGTCATGGACCTGTTCGGCCTGCATGGGTTTCGCGGTCACTACCACAGCCGCAATCTGCGGATACTGCTGCCGGCGGCGCTACTCGGCATCGTAATCGGAACCCTCAGTTTCCAGTATCTGACCGAGCATCATATCAAGTTGCTGACCGGCCTGATCGCAACCGGATTTACCCTCAACTACGGGTTCCGCCGATACCGGCAGATCCCGGAAAGAACCAGAACAGCCAGCCCGTTCAGCGGCTGTTTCTGGGGAACCCTGGCGGGATTTACCAGTTTCAGCGTTCATGCCGGAGGTCCACCGCTGAATATTTTTCTGTTGCCGCAGCGACTGGACAAAACGCTGTTTGTCGGGACCACGGTAATTTTTTTTGCGGTGGTCAATTACGTCAAACTGCTCCCCTACGGCTGGCTGGGACTGCTGGATTATCGCAACCTCAGCACCTCTCTGGCACTGATGGCGCTGGCCCCGATCGGTGTCCGTATGGGCATGTACCTGCACCATCGAATCAGCGAAGTCTGGTTCTACCTGCTCTGCTACAGTCTGCTGTTTGTAACCGGCCTGAAGCTGATCAGCGAAGGCCTGGCCGGGCTGCCGGGCGGGTAGGATACCGTTCTTCACAGAGATTTTTTCACAGCAGGTCTTGGAATCCCACCGGCCGTCCCTATATATCTGAATAACGGTCGCCGACAGGGACCGTGAACTGATCGCCCGTTCAGATGAAGGGCACCTGACACATATTGCTCATCGGAGGATATGACTATGCATATCGATTTCGCCCCCCTTTACCGCTCATCCATTGGCTTCGACCGTCTGGCCAGCCTGATAGAGAATGCCAGTTCCAGCAACAGCCAGGGTGGTTACCCCCCCTACAACATCGAACTGATGGATGAAAACAAGTACCGTATCACCATGGCCGTCGCCGGTTTTGCCGAGACTGATCTGGACATTCAGAGCCAGGCCAATACGCTGATCATCAAAGGCAGTAAAGCCGATGACAACGGCAAGCGCGAGTTTCTTTACCAGGGCATTGCCGAGCGCGGTTTCGAGCGTCGCTTCCAGCTGGCCGACTACGTGCGGGTGGTAGCCGCATCCATCGAAAACGGCCTGCTCCATGTCGAGCTGGAACGGGAAATTCCCGAAGCCATGAAACCACGTAAGATCGAGATCAGTAATGGTAAGACCCTGCTGGAAGGCAGCCACTGATCCGAGTGGAGTAACCGGGCAGCAGCGCCGTGCTGCTGCCTTCGTCTGTCCCCCCCCCTGCCCGATCTTATCTTCTGTCCCGCTCTGCCCCCCCACAACTTCCTGCGGTCTGGTGTTGCTATCGGAACCTGACTGCAGATAATGACTCAAACAGCCACACCCGTCTGTTGAGAGATTGTCATGAGACTGCTGCCGCCGCTACTGATCGCCCTGTCACTGCTGCTGAGCACCTCCCTGAATGCCGCTCTGCCGCTGGCTGATGCTCAGGGCCGGGAACTACCCAGCCTGTCTCCGTTACTGAAGAAGATCACTCCGGCCGTGGTCAACATTTCCACCTTCACCACCCGCAGGGTAACCAACCCGCTGTTGCAGGACCCTTTCTTTCGCCACTTCTTCAATCTGCCCCGCCAGCAGCGCCAGCGCCGATCCCAGAGCGCGGGTTCAGGAGTGATCATCGATGCCCGAAAGGGGCTGGTGATCACCAACCACCATGTCATAAAAAATGCCGATGAGATTTACATCGGTCTCACCGATGAACGCCAGTTGAAAGCCACGCTGATCGGTAGTGATCCCGAAGTGGACCTCGCGCTGCTTGAGATCAGCGCCGACAACCTCAGCGCTCTGCCGCTGGCCGATTCCGATCAGCTGGATGTGGGGGATTTTGTCATTGCCATCGGCAATCCCTTTGGTCTGGGCCAGACCGTGACCACCGGAATCGTCAGCGCGCTTGGCCGTTCAGGGCTGGGCATCGAAGGCTACGAGAACTTTATCCAGACCGATGCTTCCATTAATCCCGGCAATTCAGGCGGTGCCCTGGTGAATCTGCGTGGCGAGCTGGTGGGTATCAATACCGCCATCATCGCGCCGGGAGGCGGCAATGTCGGGATCGGGTTCGCCATTCCCAGCAACATGGCGGCCACGATTACCGCTCACCTGGCAAAAGACGGAGAGGTCAGACGCGGTCTGCTGGGGATCGTGATGCAGGATCTGACCCGTGAACTGGCGGAAGCTTTCGATCTCAGGCCCGGTCAGGGCGGTGTGCTGATCACCCGGGTGATGGAAGGATCGGCCGCCGACAAAGCGGGCATCAGCGCCGGTGATATTGTACTCAGCGTCAACGGCAAGCCGGTTAAGAGAACGCCCCAGTTGCGCTCCAGACTCGGCATCCTGTCAATCGGTGACGAGGTAAGGTTGCAGTTGCTGCGTGATGGCCGACCACTGTCGATCATCGCCCGGATGGAATCTGCCAGCAGTCTGATTGCGGACGGCAGCCAGTTTCATCGCAAGCTGTCCGGCGCCAGCCTCAGCAACACCCGGGACAGCCGTGGCGTGATCGTCTCCGATATCAGGCCCGGTAGTCGCGCCGCCGCTACCGGCCTGCGGGTCAACGATCGGATTGTCTCGGTTAACCGGATTCCGGTTGCCAGCCTGCAGCAGTGGCGCGAGATCGCCGCCGGTAATCCACGGCGCATGGTATTGCTGCTGGACAGAAGTGGCACCGCCCTCTACCTGGCGCTGCCGAACTGAGCAATTGCTGCAGAACCTGCAGCGAACTCTTCCCTGACGAACCTTCCCCGACGAATCTTTCCTGACAAACCCTGCGCTGACAGCCCGCACAGCAGGCTTTCCGGTTCACAGAGCCCTGCCAGCCGCATAGGCTGACTGCTTAAGATCGGAATCGATCCTGAACGGCTGATACAGAGACCGGAGACCGACCACGACACAGTTAGACTATAGTTAACGGTCAATGTGACTCAGACTCACCCCAAAACCAATACGCATATGTATAATGATTTTTTATTACAAAATATTATATTCATAGTCACTTAAACGCTGCCCAGCCCGCAGCGACCACTCTGAACAAGGAATGATGCGCACAAGCATCGACAGGGAGCCGATTGCCATGAATCTCATCAAGAACATGCCGTTTCGTAAAAAACTGGTGCTGTTAGTGCTACCGGCACTGCTCGGGTTGTTGTACTTTGCGGGTATCCGGATGATCCAGCTGATAGAGGTCAGGAACAGTGCGGCGAATATTGAGCAGCTGGTAACGGTCGCCTCCTTTAACAGCAGCCTGGTTCATGAACTTCAGAAAGAGCGCGGGGCAACAGCCGGTTTCATCGGTTCCGCCGGAACGGAATTCGGAGAGGTGCTGAACAGACAGCGTGGCAACACCGAAAAAGCAGTACAGCAGCGCCGGGAATTTCTGAACAGGATCCGGGATCAGATCACCCAGCCACAGGTACGGAATCAGCTGACAGCCATCAGCTCACAACTGAAAAAGCTGCCAGCCATCAGGGACGGCGTCAGCCGCCAGCAAATTGCTCTGCCGGATGCTATCGGCTACTACAGCTCCCTCAACGGCAAACTGCTTTCAGTGACCGCGGATATAGCCCGACTGGCCGCCGATGGACACACCGCCAACCAGCTGCAGGCCTATTACAACTTTCTGCAGGGTAAAGAGCGAGCCGGTATTGAACGTGCGGTGCTTAGCAACGCTTTTGTTCAGAACAGATTCAGTCCGGGCAGTTTTCGACGTTTTGTAGAGCTGGTGACCGAACAGAACGCCTATCTCGACAATTTTGCTAAAGCGGCCATACCTGAGCACCGACAGTTCTATAACCGCAGTATGGCCGACGGCTCGGTACAGGCTGTTGTAAACATGCGCCGTAGCGCCTTCGACAAAGCGGCCACCGGTGGCTTTGCCATCGAAGCCTCCGAATGGTTTAAACAGGCAACCGGCCGTATCAATCAGCTGAAGAAGGTAGAGGACCAACTGGCCGGCGATCTTGTCGCGCATACGGCCAGCCAGTCCAGCATGGCGAATACGATGGTACTCGTGACAGGGACCGTCGTGCTGCTACTGATCGCAGCGGCACTGGCGATTGGGCTTCTTCTCATCCGCTCTCTGACCCGACAGCTGAGCAGCCTCAGCAGCTGCATGCAGTCGGCATCGGAAGAGAAACAGCTGTCGGTCCGGGCCGAAGCGCTCTCGGCGGATGAGCTGGGTCAGCTGGCGACTCACTTTAATCTGATGCTGGAAACCTTCGAAGAGATCGTCCGTGAGATCGGCACTAAAAGCACGCAACTGGCGACGATCTCCGAACAGACCGCAACATCAGTGGACAGCAACCATGAAAACCTGAAAAACCAGCGCTCCGAAACGACCCTGGTGGCAACCGCAATCGAAGAGATGACTGCAACAGTACAGGAGGTTGCAACCAGTACCTCCAGTACTGCGGAAGCCACTAATCACGTCGATGATGTCACCTCAGAAGGCGTCGCAATTCTGCTGGAAACGATTCGTCAGATGGATCAGCTGGTGTCAGAAATGGGTCAGGCCAATAAGCTGATAGTCCGACTGCAGGAAAGCAGCAGCAACATCTTTGCCGTCGTCGATGTTATCAAGAACGTTGCCGACCAGACCAACCTGCTGGCCCTGAATGCGGCCATTGAAGCGGCCCGGGCCGGCGAACAGGGACGGGGATTTGCGGTGGTGGCGGACGAAGTACGATCTCTGGCGCAACGAACTCAGGAATCGACACAGGAGATCGAAACCCTGATTGGTCAATTCCAGAATGACGCCGGCCAGGTTTCCAGGTCGATCGAAAGCTGCAGCAGCGCGGTCGACAGCAGCGCCCGGCAGGCTCACTCCATGGAAGAGAAACTGGCGGAAATCCGCAATGCGGTTTCCTCAATCCGCGATATGAGTCAACAGATAGCCACCGCCGCCGAAGAGCAGGTCGCCGTCACCAGCGAAATCGCCGGCAATGTACGAAGCATCAATGACCTGTCTGATCAGACGACGGCCGGGGGCGAACAGATTTCCGCGGCGGCCGGTGAGCAGGCGAAGCTGGCGAGCGGACTGCATAACCTGGCGAATGTATTCAGGTTATCCTGACGGGCTTCGGAACCCGACAGCCTGATCACTATGATCGGGCTGTCAGACCGTTTTGTCAGCGGCTCAGGCCTGAGCCATCAGCGCCTGCGGCCCCTCCACCGGCAACCAGATCCTGAACCGGGTGCCTCTGCCCTCTTCGCTGTCCACCTCAAGTTCGCCGCCGTGGTCCCGGATAATCCCCCAGGACAGCGACAGTCCCAGACCGGTCCCCTTCCCCACCGGTTTAGTGGTGAAGAACGGATCGAATACCCGGCTGACATATTCGCGGGGAATCCCCCGGCCATTATCCTCCACTTCAATCCACACCCGCTCATCCTGGTAGCCGGTACGCAGCCAGATGATGCCCTGCTCTTCGATGGCCTGTGCGGCATTGACCAGCAGATTGAGTAATACCTGATTGATCTGTGAAATACAGCAGACCACTTCCGGTAACTCGGCGTATTCCGTCTCCACCCGAGCCTTGTATTTCAGCTCATTGGCCGCCACATTCAGCGTGCTCCTGATGCCCTGATAGAGATCACAACGCGACAGCTCCCGGCTTCCGGAACGGGAAAAATCGCGCAGGTCCCGGACAATGGTCCTGACCCGCTCGACACCATCCTGAGATTCCTGCAGCAGCTCGTCGATATCCTCCACCAGAAACCTGAAATCCACACGCTCTCGGGTGCCGTTGATCGAGGCGGCTAACTCCGGATGCTCAGAAAGCACCCCATCAGCCCGCTCGTAGGCCCGAATCAGCTCAACCAGGCCCTCCGTATAACCTCGGAGGCTGTTGAGGTTGGAACTGATAAAGCCGACCGGGTTATTGATCTCATGGGCCACTCCCGCCGCCAGCTGGCCGATCGATGCCATTTTCTCGGATTGCAGCAGCTGATTCTGGGTCTGTTCCAGCTGTGAGATCAGTTCCAGATGCTGCTCTTTTTCCAGCCGCAGATTCTGTTCAACGGCCTTACGTTCAGCCACTTCATTACTGAGCTGATCATGGGCCTGCTGCAACTCCGCCGTGCGTTCCGCAACCTTTCCTTCCAGCATTTTCTGCTGCTGTCGCCAGGGTTCGCCGATGACCTGCTGCAGTTTATGGCCAATGCCCCAGGTCAGCAGCAATATGCCGGAAAGGATAATCAGCTGGGTCTGCCAGAATTTCTCCATCAACCCTTCAATCACTTGCAGGTCGGCACGAAGATAGAGCACACCGGAAGCTTCCCGATTATCACCGACAAATACCGGAAAGTAATACTCGCGAAACTCCCCTCGGTCAAAATGGCCGCTGAGTCTGAATTCCGGTAGCCCCGGTGCTTCAGCCACCGAAGAGTTGTAGCTGCTGTAAGCCGTTCCATCTGCGGAAAACAGCACAGCCTGCTGTACGGAGCGGTTGCGCGACAGCCCCCGCTGCAGCACTTCGTCGGCAACCCAGTCAGCACCGTACAGCAACGCACCACCGATATTACCGGTGATCAGATCCGCCACGTTATGCAATTCCGCATTCAGTTTCTGGCGATAATCTTCTCTGGAAAAATGTGCATGAAAAGTGGAGACAACGATAAAACAGACGGTGATGCTGACCAGCAAGAAATGGAGCAGGCGATTCTGAAGAGCCAACCGGGTAATAAAATCCATCTGTTCTCCTTACGATGGTTTCTGGTATCCCTACGTCTCTTACTACCGGGTTGTTAATATTCTGGCGGGGAAGAAAAACTCACCTCTCTTACCGCTCCCGAATGACAGCGATATTGTGACCACTCTGACAAACGTTTCCTTATCCTCTAATATTAGCTCAGACAATAAGGAAAAAGGTAAGCTAAAGGTCTATGAAAAAACTCTCTCACAGCCTGCTGGCCAGATTCACCCTGGTAACCCTCCTGTTGTTTAATTCCATCGCCGCTTCCGCAGAACAGCCGCCTATCCGGGTCGGGCTGTTTAATATGCCGCCATTTTACAGTCAGAACGATGCTGGTAATGCCGAAGGCATGCTGATCGACACCCTCAACCAGGTGATGAAGCGTCTCGGATACCGCTGGAAAGCGGAGTTTATGCCGGTTCCTCAGGCCCTCAAAAATGTGATCCACGGTAAAGTGGATCTGCTGATGATCATTCGCCACCCCATGGTCGAAGGCAAAGCCATCTACGGACGCAAACCCATGGACAGCATGAACCTGCTGGCATTTCACCGTAGCCAGCACCCCGACGTCTCCGATATCAAAGGACTGCGTGACCGCAGGGTGGCGTTGATCCGGGGTTACGGCTACGGCGGTCTGCTCAACCAGTTGCTGGCACCGGGTAACGGGATTCAGATTCGGATCGCCGAAGACCATACCGATGCCTTTCAGCAACTGGCAGCCGGGCGTGCCGACTACGTACTCGACTATTTGAAACCGGGTAACCAGACCATCAGGGAGCTCGGCTTTTCCGATATCCTCAGCAGTCAGGTGCAGAAAAAGGATATCTACTTCGTGGTATCCAGACATATGGCTCGGGGTGAGGAGCTGATGGAAGAACTGGAACGGGCGATGGATTCGGTTCGTCAGCAACAGGCCAGCAACTGATCCTGACAGGTCTGTGAGCTTTCAGTTTCAACAAATGGCGATATTCGGTCACACAATCCACTCTTTCAGTCCAGTAATTACAAAATGATTGTCTGCATCTGCTGTCCCATGATGGCCCCTGCCCCAGAGTAATCACCTGTTCTGTTGCTCCTGCGGTTCTCCGGGCCTTACAAATGTCCCTCCCTCATTACAGAAATCTGCTGCGATAATCACCGTTACAGACTGACGATCCGACCATTCAGCACCTGCCGGAGCTGACAACAATTTCTCTGATCCTTTCTGATTCAACGCCGATCATGGTGCAGATACCTCTCTCAGAATGCGTCGAACAGCCTTCCACCCGATGACCAGGTTCTCAAAGCTGACCGACTGCACAGAAGAAATATCTAATTTACCTTTTTCTGGAAAAGAACTATGTTGTTTTTGAACAACAATTCTAAAAAGGAATTCTGAAGATGATATTTAAGTGCTCCGTACTTCGCCCGCAACGGATACTCAACACCCTGGTCCTGCTGCTCAGCATGATCTGTGTCTCAGCTCAGGCAGAATCGGCGGACAAATCCATAGAGTCATTGACCGAACGGGGAGTGCTGCGAATCGGCCTCGACATCCCCTACGGCGTCATGGAATTTTATGACAAGTCCGGAAATCCGGCCGGTATCGATGTCGATATCGCCAGGGCAATATCGGAACACCTGGGAACGGATGTCTCCTTTCACGCAATGCCGTTTGCGGATCTCTTTGAAGCGCTGAAATCAAACAGAGTGGATCTGCTGGTTTCGGCGGTGACCATCACCCCCGAGCGGCAGAAAAGCATGCGCTTCAGTACCCCCTATATGGATGTCGGCCTCTCGCTGGGAGTACGGGAGAGTAATAACGATATCTTCTCTGTCGAAGACCTGAACAACAAACGTATCGGGGTGCTCAGGGGGACAACCGGCGAAAAGTTTGCCCGCGAGAAATTCGAAGGAACATCAACAGCTATCCAGCTGTTTGATAACAACGAGAAGAGACTCGATGCCCTGCGGTCGGGAGAAATTGACGCGGCCATCGTGCATTTTCTTACCACCAGCATAGCCGGCGTAAAAATCGTCGGTAAACCGCTGTCACAGTCTTACTATGGTGTCGTAGCACGCCTGACTGACGAAGCACTGATGCGGGAGGTAAACCGGACCGTAAGAAATCTGAAGCGAAGCGGAGCACTGGATAAGATTAAGAAAAAATACACTGACTGATCTCTCCCGGAAACAGCAGTGAGAACCATAGCGGCGCTGATAAAACGCAGTCTTCCCCTTAAAATACTGGGGGCAATTATCAGTGCCATTCTGGTTGTGGTGCCGCTGGTTGGCTACCATGCAGTTAATCAGGTTCAAAGCGCGCTGGAGAGCGCCCATCTCGAAAAAGCACTCACCACGGCACGGTTGCTTGATGCCAGCATCCAGTCCCTGCAGGAGACTGAAAACAGCAACGCTCTGTTTGAAAAGATCCAGCGGCATCTGTGGCTTGAGCCTGACATCCTCGCTATCGACATAAACATCGCTACGAAGGAACAGCTGTCGGTCGTTGTGGCCAGCGACAGCCGGCGCGTCGGTACCGCTTCCAGCCAGGAAAACTACCAGTCCTATCACCAGGACATTCTGGTTACCCGGCTGATCGAGGGGGGGCAGGGCAGATTTCTCCGTATTATCACCCCCATCCATATTGCCAAAGGACGGCTGGGTACCTTTCAGATCGACTTTTCGCTGGAGCTCGTTGACCAGCAGGTTGCAACCACTCTGTCTGCTCTGATTAACGGCTACATCGCCATTATTATCGCCACCATAACACTTGGTTTCCTGTCACTCCGGCATATTGTTCTGACGCCTCTGGCGGCACTGGATAGAGGACTTAAAGCCATTTCGCGGGGGCGCCTTGACTACCAGATCGATGTTACCGGCGAAGATGAAATCGGTCGTCTGGCCAGTTCGTTTAACGGGATGGGGTCCGATCTTCTGCAATCCAGTGAAAAAGCGAACTTCCTGGCCTTTCACGATGCCTTAACAGGCCTGCCCAATCGTCGAATACTGCTGGACAGACTGGAGATGTCAGTGGCTCGCTGTATCCGCGACCGACGACAGGGGGCATTGCTGTATCTGGATATTGATCACTTCAAGGATATTAATGATTCCTTTGGCCATAACACCGGAGACCGGCTGCTGACCGTTGTTGCCACCCGGATAAAGGAACATCTCCGCGAAACCGATACCGTGGTAAGGATGGGAGGAGACGAGCTCGTCGTCCTTGTCGCAGAGAGCGACCGCGATATCCACAAAGAAGCCCTGGCGGTGGCACAGAAAATCTCGGAAGAGCTGGCCAGAGAGATTCGGATAGACGATCACAGACTGATGATGACCGTCAGTATCGGCTTATGTCTGTTTCCTGAAAATGAAGGCAATGTCTCAGGCATTATCAGAAAGGCAGATACGGCACTCTATTATGCCAAACGCCGTGGACGCAATAAGATCGTCACCTTCAGCTCGGATATGCAGGTTAAACAGGAACGGCGTTCGATGATGCGACGGGAGCTGAAACGAGCCGTGAGCGGATCGGAGTTTTTGCTGGCGTATCAGCCGCAGGTGAATGAACAGGGCCGGCTGATCGGGGTTGAAGCGCTTATCCGCTGGAACCATCCCCAGCGGGGTCTGATATCCCCGGACCAGTTTATTCCCATTGCCGAAGAGTCTGACCTGATATGCGAGATCGGAGAATGGGTATTGCGAACCGCCTGTGCCGAGTACTGCCGCTGGCTCACGGCCGGTATGGACCGCTCAGTGACTCTGGGTGTTAATGTAAGCCCCCGACAGTTTCACAGTGCCGGATTTGTCGATACGGTCGAACGTCTGCTGAGTGAGACGCAGATGAATCCTGGCCAGCTTGACCTGGAGGTGACCGAGACTACGCTGATGACGGATTCAGAAGGCGTGATTCAGAAGATGAAGCAACTTCGCGCTCTGGGTGTGCGCTTCTCACTTGACGATTTTGGCACCGGCTATTCTTCGCTGGCCTATCTGAAACAATTACCGGTCAGCCGCCTGAAAATAGATCGGGCCTTTATCAGAGATGTCTGTGTCGATACCGACAACACAGCCATCGTAGAGACGATTCTGAGCGTGGCACAACAGTACCGGCTGGAAGTGGTTTCAGAAGGCGTTGAGACTGAGGACCAGTTAAAATGCCTGGCTGAAAGAGGCTGCGAGATTTATCAGGGCTACTACTTTGATCGTCCGCTGACGCCGGAACAATTCGCGGAATCTCACCTTGGAAACCCCGCTATTCCCCTGACTGCCGGACATCTCTGATTTACTCAGAGATGTCCGGGGACGCCATATTATGATTTAGGCTTCAGATTTTCAGGATCGTACAGGCCGACACAACCAATGGTTTCTACCTTCACCTTATAGGATTCATCGAAGTAGTCGATCTGCAGTTCCCGGCCGACCTGACAGTATTCGTAAGGCAGGTAGCCCAGCGCGATGTTCTTCCCGACACTGGGGCCGTAGCAGATACTGGTGGTATAGGAGCGACGGCCCCGGGAGTCGATCAGGGTTTCGCCGGTCTCCGGATCGATAATCGGGCAGATGCCCACCGGATAGCGGGCGACACCGTTCGAATCGGTATTGTCCACCATGGTCAGGGTGCAGAGGTAAGCCGGTTGATGCTCCCGCGCACGCAAGCCGATATAGGCCTCCTTACCGTAGAAATCCGCCGCTTTAACCACCCGGCGCTCCAGGCCGGCTTCCACCAGGTTGTATTCGGTCAGCAGGTCTGCGTTCTGCAGACGCAGACTCTTCTCCAGACGACGACTGTTGGCATAGGTTTCGATGCCGATCGGTGTCACGCCCCGGGCGTAGAGGGCATCCCATACCGCAAGACCATCATCCAGGTCGAAGTGCAGTTCCCAGCCCTGTTCGCCCACATAGGAGATCCGGAAGGCGGAGATGGTGACGCCATTGACGGTGATGTCCCTGACCGCTGCAAACGGGAAGTTTTCGTTGGTCAGGGCTTCGGGATCATCCACCACCTTCTGCAAAGTGGTACGTGCATTGGGGCCCCACAGGCCGATGCAGCCGAAGTCGGTACGGCGATCTTCGATCTTCACCTGGCTGAAGCCTTTATCTTCCGCCATGCGCTTCATCCACACGAAGTCACGGTTACCGGCATCGCCGCCGTCGATCACCCGGAAGTGGCTATCGCCCAGACGCAGTACTGTCAGGTCGGCACGGACACCGGCTTCGGCGTCAAGGAAGTGGGTATAGACCCCTTTGCCAACCGGCGTATCCCCGGCCACCCTGGCAACGCAGAGATATTCCATCAGGTCAGCGGCGTCATCACCGGTGACATCATAGATGGCGAAGTGGCACAGGTTGACCATGCCCACATCTTCGGAGAGTTTCAGATGCTCGGCATTGGAGACCCGCCAGAAGTGACGGTTGTCCCATTCCGCTTCCCTGTGTGGGATGCGATCACCATACTCCTCCAGCAGGTGCTCGTTGCTGGCATAGCCGTGGGCCCGCTCCCAGCCGGCCGCTTCCATGAAGTAGCCACCCAGCTCCTTCTCCCGCTCCCAGAACGGACTGCGGTGCAGGTCACGCCCTTTGCTGAAGGGTTCGCGATTATGGACCGGCGGATTGTAAATCTTGAAGGCGGATTCATAGCAGCGGTCATGGATGTACTGCTTCTCCATCTGGAACGGATAATGACGTGCGACATCGATACTGGAATGATCGAATTCGGTAATGCCGTCGGTCATCCAGTCCGCCACGATCTTACCGACTCCAGGCCCATCCTTAACCCAGACGGCTTCGGCATACCACAGGCCACGGACATTGGCGGACTCACCAATCGAGGAGCCGCCGTCTGTGGTCACCTGCAACAGACCGTTAAAGGAGTACTTTTCGTCATACCCCAGTTCACCCAGAATGGGCGTCAGCTCAATGGCACGCTCCAGCGGATCGATAACCTCCTCCAGGTCCAGATCGCGCTGTGACGGTGACAGTCGGGCCACTTCTTTTTCGAGAATATCTTTCGGGTGGCACAGTCGCGGCTCGTTCTCTTCGTAGTACCCCCATTCCAGCTGGCCGCCTTCGGAAGTTTTCGGATCACCGGTATCACGCAGATACGCTGAGTTACCCTGATCACGCAGCAGCGGATAACCGATCTCTTTCCTGGTATCGGCGAACTCGTCAAAGGGCTTGAAGAACGTCAGCGGGTGGTCCACCGGCATGATCGGCAGATCTTCACCGGCCATTTCTGCGATCAGGCGTCCCCACAGGCCGGCACAAACCACCACATGATCCGCTTCGATATAACCACGGGTGGTCTCAACCCCTTTGATACGACCGTCTTCGATCTTCAGGCCGGTACAGGAGGTATTGGCGAATGCCTGCAGTTTTCCGGTTTCAACGGCCTGTTCGACCATCTCACCGGACACGGTCTGCGAGCGAGGGATAACCAGGCCGGCATCGGGATCCCACAGCGCCCCCTGAATGACGCTTTCTTCAAGCAGTGGAAACTTTTCCTTGGCCTCGGCGGTGCTGATCATATGGACACGGTTACCGAACGCTTTACCGGAAGAGACCCGGCGCTTCAATTCTTCCATACGCTCGTCATCACCGACCCGGGCCACTTCAAGGCCACCGATCCGTTCATAGCGGCCCATCTTTTCGAAGAAATCGATGCTGTACTTCGTCGTGAAGATAGTCATCTGATCATGCATGGTGTTGAAGCAGAAATCAGATGCATGAGCGGTAGAACCGATATCCGTCGGAATGGCGGACTTGTCGATACCAACAATACCGTCCCAGCCCCTTTCTATCAGGTGATGGGCGACGGACGCACCGACGATACCACCCTGACCAATAATCACCACTTTCGCTTTTTCGGGAAACTTCGCCATTACCATCCTCCAGACGAGTGCAATATAAATTATATTTCAACAACTTATGCAGGAAACAGACATCATCCCCGGCTGATGAAACTAAAGAGAAGAGGAAAGAGAAAGAAAGGATCAGCACCCTCGTAAGTGGTGACCCTTCCATACCCTCAGGCAGCAATAAAAATCCCCGATCTCTTAATGTCCGCTAATCTTCACGAGCGAGGAGCCAGTCCGGCAGTCATCTCTTTGACGATGACTTTGTGTCCACCGCTCCATTCGGGCGGCTGACTGCATTGCCACCGCCGGCTCTGCCGTAGTGAGAACAGAGTATTGTCTTTCCCTTCCGGTCAGCTAAAGCAGACAAGCTAAGGCTACAAAATACCGTGACCAGTAAAACTGGCAAGCTCCAGGAGACGGGTTCCCGAGCTGTTGACGCATAGAGACCTGCCACCGACGTTTTCAGAACATGGCAGATGCTGATTGATTGCCGGATTTATTCAGAGCAGAGGAGCCAGCCCGGGATCGTGTCCTGAAAACAGCCCCCGGCCCGTTTAGCCGAATCTGATAAATGGTGCCGTGGAGTTCCCCACCATCGCAGATACGCCAATTGCTGATTTCTGGCTGAAGGGGTCCCGTATTTCAGAGCTGATACCTGCCCGGATTACCGTGCAGTCAAGGGCACATGCAGAACACTTCGATATTCCCGATCAAGTCGGTGCCGAATCCTTTCGGATACCCTGCTGACGACCTGAATAGCCCCCGGGCCTGATAATTTTCGGAGGAGTGTCCCGGGACCCGGCACCAGAAACGGAGTAGTACCAAAAGAATGATGAATGATTAAGATCGCTGATATTGAAGACTTTTTAAAAACAGTCAGAGGCGTTGTTTCCTTAACGCCTCAGGACTCAGTCCGAACCGTTTACGAATCACCTTACAGAGATAGCTGACGTCCTGAATCCCGACCTCATCTGCCAGAACTGATAAGCTGTGGCTTGAATTTATCAGCCGCCAGCGAACATGTTGAAGTCGCATCTCAGCCCAGTAACCATGTGCCGTCTGTCCGAAGCGACTCTTGAACAAGCGGTCGAGCTGCCTTCGGCTGATACCCACCATCGCTGCAATTTCATCGGTTGTTTTCTTCTCTGCCAACAGGTTTCGCATCAGACTGATTGCCCGTCCGGCATGCCGCTCCCGGGATGCGTCTTCATCGAGCGACCTGAGGTGGTGTCGCTGTCCCCTGGCTTCATCGACCAGCATATCGGCCAGCCCTTTGAGCGCTCGTGTTCGACCACAGTGTCGAGCCAGCAATTCAACAGCCAGATCTATCGCTGCACTGCCACCGCCGCAGGTGATTCGCTTTCCGTCGAAGCAGTACAACTGCTCGCTACAGAGTTCGATTCCTGGGAAAAATGTCCGGAATTCCTGCTCATGTCGCCAATGCAGAGCCACTTTGTGGCCTTCCAGCAGCCCACAGGCTGCCAGTAAGAAACAGGCGTTATCGATGCTGACCAGTGTCAGACCCTGCGCCGCCGCCTTTCGGAGCAGTTCAGTATAGCCTTCTGTGGCCTCGAGGGTTCTGCACGCAGTCCTGCTACCAAATACAACGAGATAGTCATAGTCCGACAGTTGAACTTCCTCCGCGCTAATCTGCACTTCTACAGCGATATCGCTGCTGGAGGTGATTGAGCCCGCTTTCAGCCCAAGCACTCGCCAGGTGCAATGACGCTGCTGACTGTAATCTGCCTCATCTGCGGAAAAGCGCAGCTTATCCAGGAATCCACCGAAGGGCAGCATGGAGAACTCAGGCAAAGGGAGCAGCAGAAATCGCACATCCGGAACCGCACTCGCACGTTCCCTGGCAGGGGGATCGAAAAAGGCTCTCGTATCAGGTGTCATGGGGGCATCCGAGTTCTAAAAAGCGTCCTGATATTACCGTAATAAGTCTATATATAACCGTATGGATTTCTATGCACGACATATACTAAGCCGAATACTCAAACAGGCCGAGGAAACAGTGATGGCGTGGGAAACATGGCTGATCTATTTAGTGGCGGTAACCGGATTATCGCTGTCCCCCGGCCCTAACGGTTTGCTGGCACTTACCCATGGTGCGCTCTACGGGCACAGGAAGACGCTCTTTACTGTCGGTGGAAGTGTCATCGGATTCATCCTTCTGATCGGCTTATCAATGTTTGGTATCAGTGCTTTACTACAAGCATCGTCCGATGCTCTCACTGTGCTTAAATGGCTGGGAGGAGGCTATCTGGTCTGGTTAGGCATCCAGTTGTGGCGCGCCCCCGGACTGGATCTGGCAGCAACCGGGAATGAACCCGAGCAGAGAGATTCAGTCTTATTTCGCCTGGGATTGTTTTCTGCCCTCTCCAATCCCAAGGTTCTGCTGTTTTTCGGCGCCTTTCTGCCACAGTTCATCGATCCTCAGGGTGATCTGTTGCCACAGTTTTTCGTCATGGCCACGACGTTTGCTGTGATTGAGTTTTTTGTGGAGTACTTGCTGGCGTGCCTTGCGCATAACATCCGCCCTCTGCTCGAACGCAGCGGAAAGCGATTCAACCGGTTATGCGGTGGTTTGTTTGTTCTGATAGGAACAGCCTTACCGGCTGCCCGGTAGCAGCTGATGCGAGCAATATCCCGGCAAGAGCATCTTTCAGGACGCTCCCTCCGTCAAAGAGCCCAGATCCGGACCCTAAGCTGGAATCGATTCAAACCTGAACCGCTTCCCCTTTGTCGCTGAAGCCGCCGATATCGGGAGCCAGTGCTGTTACGGTTGTGTCCTTTTCACAACTTCACCGTTGGCTAGTGTTTCCGATTGCGGCCCCACCACGATCCTCTTAGCAGGCATCGCTTAAGCATCAATTTCAGGTAGAGCTTCGTCGCTTCGGAGCACTTTGCTGCCCTGGGCATAAGGACGGGTCAAAGCCGTGACCAAAGGCCCTTCATGACGAGAAGCCTGATGTGGGCAATGAAACAAAAACGGGGGATATTTCGCCATGCCTTTTCTGGAGGGCGCTTTAAGATGATTGCGACTCGTTATGTCGATCGATCGCACTGGCGACCCGCCACACCGACAGCGCCAGCAAGGAAACAAAACCGATATCCCATACCGACCAGAACAGGGTCCAACCAGAATGATCCTGCCAGACGTCTAGATGGCGAAAGGGAAAGACCTGCACCAGGGAGAGGGCCAGAAAAGCAACAATCCCGGCAGCATAATAGCCTTTGGCGTAATGCCGCGCCAGCAGATGCAGAAGATAAGCTTTAGCAAACAGGCGCATCATAACCCTCTTTGATACGTTGAAATATGCAATAACCCGGGGCGTCTTCACGAACAAAACTGTGGTGTGCGACGTTACTCGCGACGGACTTTAGCAAATTCAGGCAACAACGTCGCGCCGCCAAGGTTAATTCACCGTTTGATAGCCGGTTCAGCATGTGCAAGCCACCTCTGTCGGCTGGGTTTGTAGCGAAGTATTCCCCACAGGTGCAGTGCTGATCCTCGCTCAATCGGCTCGATGCGTACCTGGTGTGAGATGAAAATAGAGAATCAGCACCGATAATAAAGTTTCATCGGATGACCGTTCCTGACTTGAAACCGACATCAACAGGGGATGAACCACGCGGCAGCTGCCGACACTATGTGGCCACTAAGGCGAGGTAGTTTCTGGCATGGCTCAGGGGCTCTTCACAACACAAAGGAGTCGCTGCGAATCAACCCACCATCACTTCTCCCTGTCCTTCACATTTCTCTGAAGCAGTCACCGGCCTTCAAAGACGGGGAGTCCCTTGAGGGCACGAAACGGTCACTCCAGGGAAACAATAGCTCCTCTATCCCGGCTCCATGGAAGACTTGATTGCTTTTCTATATTGGCGTGGAGTGGAGCCTGTCAGCTTCTCGAACAATCGAATAAAAAAGCTTTGGTTTTCGTATCCTACAGCATAGGAAATTTCCTTTACGCTCATGACAGTGGAGAGCAGTAGCCGCTTGGACCTTTCAACCCTTACGGCCTGGATATACTGGGTGAAAGAAAGTCCCGTGGCTTTTTTCAACCGCCTTTTTAATCCTGTGTCACTAAAGCCGAACAAGCCAGACACGCGATCAATGGACAAGTTTTCGTGGTGGTTTTCTTCAAGCCAGTCCTGAACTTTGGCGATATCCATATCCAGATGATTTCTACGTCCCGGAAGTATTGGTGCGGCGTGCTCTGGTGAGGTTAGAAGTCCGTGCGCAGCGCACAACTTTGAGAACGCATCTCCTCGATACATAGCAAGGTGATGCAAGATAGCATCGAGACCACCGAGCAAGTTCCCAGTGGTAAAAATCCGGTCTGATTCGATGAAAGAGCTATGGGAGGTGAAGCGGCAATTTGGGTATCGCTTTTTATAACGTGACACAAAGGCCCAATGGGTTGAAACGATCTGATGGTCGAGCAAACCGCTTTTGCCTAATAACGTCACGCCCGTGCTCAGCGCCAGGATCGGTACTGATTTCGATCTTTGCTCAACTAACCACCGAGTGATTTCCGTTTCATGTTCGATGTTTTCATCCAGTCCACCTCCTTCTATGGCGGGTATCACGATCAGGTCGGTGTTTCTGACCTCCTCTATAGGCCCTTCTGGGGTGATATAGGTTCCACTGGCGCTTTTAACTGCAGCCCCCCTTATCGAAACGATAGAGCTGGAAATATTGTCTTGTTGATAGATCCTACGCTCAAGCAATGATGCAATATGCACAAAATCCCTGATTGTCATAAGGTTCATCGCCCAGCAACGCCGGTACGCTACAAGAGTTATATGCATTTCATAACCTTGTTTGACCCAATCGGACTATAAAAAGACCCGATGAGATATCGCCTCACAGGCCCTTTGTTAATAGCATACATGGGAATCTATAAGTAAGTTCGGACACAATATGACAATTTGCAAAGTCGTTGACCAGTATTTGGATGTTCCTCAAGGGCAGCTATTTGTCCGACAGTGGGAATCCAACCCTCTGGATAGTTCGCCCCCCATTATCCTTTTCCATGATTCATTGGGTTGCGTTGAGTTGTGGCGGAATTTTCCTGAGGAACTAAGCGCTGCCACTGGGCGCAAAGTCTTTGCCTACGACAGGCTCGGTTTTGGAAGATCGGATCAGCGTGATGATAAGCTTGATCTGGATTTCATTGCCGATGAAGCAAGGGCATATTTCCCCGCCGTTCGTGAGCAACTCGGCTTCAGAAGGTTCATTGCGTTTGGCCACAGCGTGGGTGGTGGCATGGCTGTCAATTGCGCGGCAGACTTCGCGGGTGATTGTGAGGCCTTGATCACCGAGTCAGCTCAGGTATTTCCTGAAGACAGAACGCTTCAGAGCATTGCTGCTGCTAAAGAGCAGTTCAAAGACGAGAGGCAGGTTGAACGCCTGAAAAAATATCACGGGGAGAAGGCATCCTGGGTTCTTGAGGCCTGGACCGATACATGGCTCCATCCGGGATTTGCTGCATGGACGCTGGAATCGATACTGCCTCGGGTCACCTGTCCCACACTCGCGCTTCATGGGGTACACGATGAATATGGTTCGAGCCGACATCCTGAAATGATCGCGAAACTCTCCGGTGGTGACTCAAGATGCGAAATTATCGCAGATACCTACCATGTCCCTCACCGGGAGCGCGCTGAGGCCATTGTTAATATAGTCAGCGAGTTTATTGCCACGCTCAAGGCAGAGCCGGAGAACCAGACGCATGTCAGCAGTTTGGCAGCTTCGAATCTTTAAGTGACTGCGCCAGTCGGATGCAGTGCCGGCTTGCTGATGTTTTGTTGTTGCCGTTTTGTCACAGCCCACTCATTTCCAGAGGGAATATAAGGCCGACTACTTAAGAAGCTCTCACCTGGTCTGACCCATACGGGATGAGGACTTTGTCGCAGCTCCAGCCGTTACCTGACGTGGAGAGAAACAAAATCAATGTCCGCTTCCCTGCCCCTGGCTACCTGGGGCGATTGCAGTGGTCTGAGATTCCGTGCGGCAGCTTTGGGAGGACACCCGGCATTGGACAATGCTTCGCATGAGTGGCCCCTTTGGGGAAGCTGTCACTAAATGATTCTGTACTGGAATCCGCTCTCAGCATCCCGATGTACATTTCCGGAGGTATCGCCGCTACCACGGGATCGTCAGTTTTGGGGCCAGCGACAGGCTATCTGGCCTGGCGCAATAGCTATTCGCCGTAGCTCAGGTTAATCAAGGCTAAGGGGAATCGTTTGACAACCTCTTGACCAGAACTCGCTATGCTTGTTCTGGTCAGATGTTTTCGAGGTATTGTAAAAATATGTTTCCAGACCCAGCTTTTCCGACCAAAAACAGACAGACCGTGGAAACCTCCTCAACGGTCTCGACGTTAGACGACCTCGCGAAAAGAGCCAGCTACTCGCTTATGGATACACTTACCTGTGATCCGGAGGCGACAGTAGATGGTGCAGATCATGCACCACGACAAGTGTTTACGGGGCACTATGTTCCCGTACAACCCACACCACTCGATGATCCCGAGTACATCGCACACAGTAAAGATCTCTTCCACGAACTTGGCCTTTCTGACAGCCTGGCAAAATCAGCGGGATTCGTGCAGATGTTCAGCGGTGACCTTTCGCAGGTCCCGGCGCCGTTACGGAAGGTGGGCTGGGCCACAGGCTATGCGCTCTCCATCTACGGCACCGAATACACTCAGCAGTGCCCGTTCCGAACGGGTAATGGCTATGGCGATGGTCGTGCCGTTTCCGTTCTTGAGGCTGTCCTCAATGACAGACGCTGGGAATTGCAACTCAAAGGCGGTGGTCGCACACCTTATTGCCGCGGCGCGGATGGTCGTGCCGTTTTGCGTTCGAGTGTCCGGGAGTTCCTTGCTCAGGAACACATGCACGCACTTGACGTGCCGACTTCACGGTCATTGAGTTTATATGTATCGAAAACAGAGAAGGTCCAGCGGCCCTGGTACTCTGAAGGCTCTACATCACAAGATCCCGACATGCTCGTTGAGGAACCTGTAGCGATCTCCACGCGTGTTGCACCGTCGTTCCTTCGGGTTGGCCAGATTGAGCTTTTCGGTCGCCGTGCCCGAAAGAGGGAACACCCCTCAGCATTGGAGGAACTCGAACAGATCGTCTTACACTTAATTGGTCGTGAGTACGCCGAAGCCATCGACAGCCAACTCAGCACTTCCGAGAAAGTCGTTCTGCTTGCACGTGAATTCCGTGCTCGCTTAGCTTCGCTGGTCACGAACTGGATCCGTGTCGGCTACTGTCAGGGCAATTTCAACAGTGACAATTGCGCCGCGGGAGGCTTCACGCTGGATTTTGGTCCATTCGGGTTCTGTGAGATATTCGACCCCTATTTCCAACCCTGGACCGGTGGTGGACAGCACTTTGCGTTTTGGAATCAGCCCGCGGCGGCAGAACGTAATTTCGCGATGTTCTGTTCGGCGTTGCAGCCGCTTCTGGCTTCCGATAAGGAGGCATCGCAACAACTCGATGATATTCGCAGTGGCTTTGCGGCAGTCATGCAAAAGGAACTGGAAGAGATGTGGTCTGCAAAACTTGGACTTGAAAAGTTTGTCCCATCGCTGTTCGGTGAACTTGTAACACTTATGGTGCAAACCTCCGTTGACTACACGATCTTCTTTCGCGAACTGTCGTCGGTGCCCAATGACATTGGCCCACTTAAAAAAAGTTTCTACAAAGATACCGATGAAGAAACGGACAAGCGCTGGTCTGAGTGGCTGGTTCAATGGAAATCGCTTATAACTAACCGAAGCGATGCCAATGCCCGGGAAGCAGGATTGATGGCAGATATTTCCATCCAGATGAAACGTGTCAATCCTAAATACAGTTTGCGAGAGTGGTTGCTTGCACCTGCTTATCAACGCGCGGCCAGGGGTGATTACGATTCAATAAGAGAGCTACAAGCTGTGATTACCCAGCCTTACGCTGAGCAGTCGAAGGCGGTGGAAGATAAATACTATCGATTGAAACCGCCGGAGTGCTGGAATCTCGGGGGCGTGTCACACATGAGCTGTTCTTCATAATTCTTCGCGTCCAGGTTCAATCCAATTCTTTAGTTTCAAGCTTTCCGGCTTGTACGGTGGGCATACAAGCGTCGAATGAGAAAAGCGGGACAGCGAACAAACTTCCTGGTGAGTTTATGACTCCATTCACTCAGGATATGGGGTCATCGGTAAATGGAAGCGGTTCACAATCTAAGGCCTGCTTACGGGCAAAAGCCGACCTTTTTTGAGAATACGGTTTGGCCAAAATCAGAATCTCGTATCGTAATATTGCTCGATTAAACGCGCATAAAAAAGCCAGGTCTTAAACCTGGCTTTTTTCTTTAGAAATCAATTGGTTTCACTTTATGCACAAAAACATCGGCTAACTCACTGTTTTTACTACAGCCCCAGTCGCACTTTATGCGTAAAACCACAAAATTCCTGCTGATTTTACTGCGGCATTACTATCAGCCGCACTTGCTGTCCCCGCAATTCAGGCAGGTGTAACAGCCATCCATCAGGATAGCGGCCTTTACGTTACACTTGCCGCACAGCTGAGCGTCCGATGGGAAAGCGCTGGAGCTGCCGTCGTTGCTGGCTTCACCGGTGGTGCTATTCTGGCGTTCCTCATACTCTTTGCGCTTGTCGGCGATCAGTTTCTGCTGATGTTCATCGAGACTGTCATCCTTCAGCAGACCGATCATCTTCATATGGGACTCGATCGCTTCACCGATCTCCGCCACCAGTGAGGGCATAAACTTACCGCCCTTCTTGAAGTAACCGCCTTTGGGATCGAATACCGCTTTCAGCTCTTCCACCATAAAGGTAGCGTCGCCACCCTTACGGAATACCGCGGAGATAACCCGGGTCAGCGCCAGTACCCACTGGAAGTGCTCCATATTCTTGGAGTTGATAAAGATCTCATAAGGGTGACGCTGCTCGTGCTCGGTACCCTGATTAAGAACAATATCGTTGATGGTGATGTAGAGCGCGTGCTCGGACATCGGCGTCTTCACCTTATAGGTGGAACCCAGCAGACACTCCGGACGGCTGAGGTTCTCATGCACCGTTTCCAGCTTGTTCTTCTGCTCTTCGGCGGCCTGTGCCGCCAGCTCTTCCTGCTTCGCCTTCTCTTCGGCGGTGATGACTTTGTAGCCAGTAATGGCCTTTTCGATTTTAACTGCCATGATTAATCCTGTCTGTTTCCGCCTCAGAACTTACCGTAATAACCTTCTTTCAGAGCCTCGAACAGGTTCGCTGCATTGTGCATCTCGCCATCATATTCGACCTCTTCGTTGCCTTTCAGCTCAACCACGCTGCCATCTTCCAGCGTAAACTGGTAGGTGGTGTTTTCCAGATCCTGCTCCTTAACCAGCACGCCCTGGAAAGCCTCCGGATTAAAGCGGAAAGTGGTGCACCCCTTCAGCCCCTGCTCATAGGCATACTGATAGATATCCTTGAAATCATCATAGGGATAATCGGTCGGGACGTTGGCGGTCTTGGAGATCGAGGAATCGATCCATTTCTGCGAAGCGGCCTGGATATCCACGTGCTGCTTCGGGGTAATATCCTCGGCGGTGATAAAGTACTCCGGTAGCTGCTCATCGGCCTTATCGCTGTAGGGCATCGCGTTCGCATTGATCAGCTCGCGGTAAGCCAGCAGCTCATAGGAGAAGACATCGACTTTCTCTTTGGTCTTTTTGCCTTCACGAATGATGTTGCGTGCATAGTGGTGAGCGAAGCTCGGCTCGATACCGTTACTGGCGTTATTGCCGACGGACAGTGAGATGGTGCCGGTGGGCGCGATGGAGCTGTGGTGAGTGAAGCGGCAACCATGCTCCGCCAGCTGGGTGATCAGCTCAGCATCCACTTCGCCGACCTTCTGCATATAGCGGCTGTATTTCGCATGCAGCACCTTACCCTTCGCCATATCACCGACCTTAAAGCCGTCGTCGACCATCTCCGGACGCTTGCGCAGCATCTCGCCGGTCACTTCGAACTCTTCGTCCATGATCGGCGCAGCACCTTTCTCCTGCGCCAGTTCCAGACCGGTACGCCAGCCGGTCAGAGCCAGCTCACGGGTGACCTGGTCGGTGAACTCTACAGAGGCCTGATCGCCGTACTTCATCTGCAACATGGTGACTGTAGAGCCCAGTCCCAGATAGCCCATACCGTGACGACGCTTGCTCATGATCTCATGACGCTGCTGTTCCAGCGGCAGACCGTTGATCTCGACTACGTTATCGAGCATGCGGGTGAAGATGGAAACCGTGCGACGGAAACCGTCCCAGTCAAAACGGGCATTGTCGGTAAACGGATCCAGCACGAAGCGGGTCAGATTGATCGAACCCAGCAGGCAGCTGCCGTAGGGCGGCAGCGGCTGTTCGCCACAGGGGTTGGTGGCGCGAATATTTTCACAGAACCAGTTGTTGTTCTGTTCGTTAACCTTGTCGATCAGGATAAAACCGGGTTCGGCAAAGTCATAGGTGGAAGTCATAATGGCATTCCACAGACGCTGAGCCTTAATGGTCTTAATGATGCGGCAGGCCACCAGACCGGCATCGTTGGTCACGTAACCTTCGTGGGTCGGCCAGTCGCGCCAGACCACCTGAGCTTCATCTTCAGGATTGATCTGGTCACGCTCCACCTCTTTCGGAGTCAGCGGGAAAGCCAGTTTCCAGTCAGTGTTATGACGAACCGCTTCCATAAACTCATCGGTGATCAGCAGCGACAGGTTGAACTGACGCAGACGACCGTCTTCCCGCTTGGCACGGATGAAATCCAGTACATCCGGATGGCCGATGTCGAAAGTCGCCATCTGAGCGCCACGACGGCCGCCGGCCGAAGAGACGGTGAAACACATCTTGTCGAAGATATCCATAAAGGAGAGCGGGCCGGAGGTGTAGGCACCGGCACCGGACACATAGGCATTCTTCGGACGCAGAGTGGAGAATTCGTAGCCAATGCCACAACCGGCTTTCAGGGTCAGACCCGCTTCCAGGTTCTTGCCGAGAATATCGTCCATGGAATCGAAGATGGTGCCGGAAACCGTACAGTTGATCGTGGATGTGGCCGGCTTGTGCTCCTGGGCGCCGGCATTGGACATGACTCGTCCTGCCGGAATGGCGCCGCGACGCAGAGCCCAGAGAAAGTTCTCGTACCACTCTTCACGCTTCTTCTTACCGGTTTCGACATCAGCCAGCGCTCTGGCCACACGACGGAAGGTCGCGTCAATATCCTGATCAAGCACCTCACCGCCCTTTGATTTGAGACGATATTTGGAGTCCCAGATATCCAGGGAGGCATCCTGATGGGGTATCTCTTTTTCTTCGTTAGTTACGACCTTCAGAGTAGCAGTCATTTGCACCAGACCTTATTTTCCTGTGGTAACAAGGATTTATGACCCCTTGTGGAGAGCCTTTGAAAAACTTCCAGATATTGTATGCACCCACCGACCTTCACACAACATGTAGTGTCAGCCCTATATACGAAGACACTGTTTGTTTTTTAATCGTTCATCAGAATGTGCTTTAGCGGCAAACGAAGCAGCGCCTGAAATGCGGTTAGTGACCACCAACACTAATAACCAAATGGAATTTAAAAACAGCCAAGCATACCCATAAAGTATAAAAAAGATCGACTGTACCAGCCCGGTCAGTCATTACAGGCACGGCCTCAGACGGCACAATAAGTGCCAGAATTTAATAGGGAATTACCCTGGGTTACGGAGCTGGAAACCAGTATTCAGACATGCAGATAAGCGTCGGGGGGGCGGTAAAAAAAACCGGAGCACAAGCTCCGGTTCTGATGATCCGCTACCGTCAGTTACTGACAGGATTCAGATGGGCGTTGTGGCGTCGCTCGATCCAGCGGAACAGCCAGATCACCAGCATACTCATGGCCAGGTAGATAACGCCGGCCGACAGGAAGATCTCGATCGGTGTATAGGTACGGGCAATGATGGTTCGTGCCATACCGGTCAGGTCCAGCAGAGTGATGGTGCTGGCAAGGGCGCTGCCTTTGAGCATCAGGATGATTTCGTTGCCGTAAGCCGGGACGATCATACCGAAGGCCCGTGGTAGCAGGATCCGCCGGTACATCAGCCCTTTGCCCATCCCCAGCACTTTCGCCGCTTCCACTTCCCCTTTAGGGATCGCCCCCAGCGCTCCCCGCAGGATTTCGGCGGTATAGGCCGAGGTATTCAGGCAGAAAGCGATAATCGCGCACCAGTAGGGCTCCCGTAACCAGGGCCAGAGTACGCTTTCCCGCACCACTTCGAACTGGGACACCCCGTAATAGACGAGGAAGATCTGCACCAGCAGCGGTGTGCCGCGAAAAAAGAAGATATAGCAGTAGGGCAGTCCGTTGATCCACCACTTATCAGAGTGACGTGCCAGACCGATAGGCACCGCCATCAGGGAACCGACAATACCGGAAACCAGTACCAGCTGGATGGTCGTCCAGGCACCGGTCAGCAGCCGCGGGAAATGCTCGATTATGACTTCGAAATCCATCCTCAGCTCCTCACCAGGCCACGATTGGCGCGTTTTTCAAGGTAGTGAATACCAACCATCGAAACGATAGTCAGAGCCAGATAAATGAAGGCGGCTGTCATATAGAACAGGAACGGCTCTTTGGTAAAGCCCACAGCGACGTTGGCTTTACGCATGATATCTTCCAGACCGATCACCGACACCAGCGCGGTATCTTTGAGCAGCACCAGGAACAGATTACCCAGACCCGGCAGCGCCAGCCGCCAGACCTGCGGCAGGGTAATGCGCATAAAGATCCGTACCCGGCTCATACCCAGTACCAGTCCTGCTTCCCGCTGCCCTCCCGGAATCGCCATCATGGCGCCCCGGAAGACCTCGGTGGCATAGGCGCCGAAGGTAAAACCGAGCGCGGTAACACCGGCCGCGAACGGACTGATCTCGATATATTCGTCGTAGCCGAACCAGCTGGCGATGCCCATCAGCACCGTGGTGGCGCCAAAGTAGATAATCAGTACCGTCAGCAGCTCCGGAATGCCCCGGATAACGGTGGTGTAAGCGGTAGCGAGCGCCCTGGCGGGCCCGAACGAGGAGAGTTTGGCGGACGCCCCCAACAACCCCAGCACCAGCCCCAGCAGCAGACTGGCTATCGCCAGCTCGAGGGTAATCAGGGTCCCTTCCCAGAGCTGAGGGCCGAAACCTTTAAGATCAATCATCCCCTGACCTCAGTCTTCTTCAATTCTCAAATACGGAATTTGCAGCTTCTGATCCACATCCCTGTAGCATCCGCTAACGGCAAGGGAAACCCATGAATCAGAATCAGTTAAGCACACAGGGGTGGCACCCGGCCACCCCTGTGAAACACCAGTCAGCCCGGCAGGCCGATCAGTAGATGGAGAACGGGAAGTACTTGGCGTTGATCTTCTCGTAGGTACCGTCCTTAAGAATCTCAGCCAGCGCTTTGTTCAGCTTACCGCGCAGCTCGTCGCCCTTGCGAACGGCGATACCGATCTTGTCGTCTTTGGCGAAGGCTTCACCCTTGAACTCAAAATCCTTGCCGGCATCAGACTTCAGCCAGTTGTAAGTCGGCAGCTCATCGGACAGCGCCCCGTCCAGACGGCCGGCCTGCAGATCAAGATAGACGGCATCGTTGTTGTCGTAGAGTTTGATGGTGACAACGTCGGCCAGGTTGTCTTCCAGATAGAGACCGGCCACGGTAGCACGCTGAGCACCGATCACCTTGCCCTTCAGACCCGCTTTGCTGACATCAAAGCTCTTGTTCTTAGCCGCCAGATAACGAAGACCGCCGGAATAGTAGGGGTCAGTGAAATCCACCTGCTTCATCCGCTCCTCGGTGATCGACATACTGGCCACGATGGCATCAAACTTTTTCACTTTCAGCGCCGGAATCAGACCGTCCCAGTCCTGAGTGACGATGGTGCACTTAGCACCCATCTTTTCGCAAAGCGCATTAGCGATATCAACATCAAACCCCTGCGGCTTACCGGACGCATCGATAAAGTTGAACGGTGCCCAGGCACCCTCGGTAGCGATACGGTACTTATCCGCCGCCTGAGCCATGCCGGCTCCCAGGGTGGCGACAGTCAGCGATAAAGCAGCAACCAGTTTCTTATTGATTTTCATAACTTAACCCTGTGAAAGAAATAGTCAGATAAATTGCGGTAGCAGTTCAGATCCGTCATGCAGACGAACCATTAAAAGATGCTGGAAATAAACTCCCGGCACCGTTCCGATTTGGGATCACCGAACACCTGTTCCGGCGGCCCGAATTCTTCGACCTGTCCCTGATGCAGAAACATCACTTTGGAGGAGACCTCGCGGGCGAAGGCCATTTCATGGGTTACGATCAGCATGGTCCGGCCCTCTTCGGCCAGATCCCGCATCACGTTCAGCACCTCGCCGACCAGTTCCGGGTCCAGCGCGGAGGTGGGTTCGTCAAACAGCAGCACCTGGGGATCCATCGCCAGCGCCCGGGCGATCGCTACCCGCTGCTGCTGGCCACCGGACAGTTGCCCCGGATAGAAATCTTTACGCTCATAGAGCCCCACCTTTTTCAGCAGTTTTTCCGCATCGGCCAGCGCCTCTTTACGATTGCGCTTCAGCACGTTGACGGGCGCTTCGATAACGTTTTCAAGAATCGTCATATGGGGCCAGAGATTGAAATTCTGGAATACGAAGCCGATACGCTCGCGCATCAGGGTCAGCTGTTTATTGCTGGTCGCTTCCAGATCTCCGTGCTTGCCACGCTTCAGCCCCAGGGATTCACCGTTAATGGTGATTTCGCCTTCGGTGGGATGTTCCAGCAGATTAATGCAGCGAAGGAAGGTGCTCTTACCGGAGCCACTGGAGCCGATGATGGAAATCACATCGCCATCATGGGCTTCCAGATCGATTCCCTTCAGTACTTCCAGGGTACCGAAGGTTTTGTGGATATTGGTCAACTTAATCGCAGTGGTGCCGTCGGCCATTTCGCTGTTCTCTTGTTATCAGTACGTTCTTGCTGTGTAGCCTGCGCCCTGTTCCGATAATCATCGTCCATCTGCGGCAGATTACCAGCGGTTGAGCTGACTGGCAGCCCGTCCCGGATGCCATTTCGCGTACAGTCACCGAAGCAGACTTCAGGATATCCCCGGAAAATCCTCCGCTCCAGCCCGGCGGCCGGCCCACAAGGCACAATATTCTGCACGGCTTTTCAAGATAATGCACACAAAAAAACAACCGAACGGTATAAATTGCCGGTTTGAAGCGTTATGAGCGCTCAGAGGAGAAAAAACCGGCTCTTCGGTGCGAGGAAATTCAGCAGGATGCTGCCGGCCCGGAACAGTGAGGAACCGGCATCGCTGCAGACACCGGCTCGGCGGGTTCTGCTCAGGTATAGTCCCCGGCAGTGTTGAATTCCACGCCTTCGGCAAAGATTCCCTGACCCGGCACGTAGTTGAGTTCCAGCCGTATCCCCACCGGATCTTCGAACAGCAGCGAATAATAGCCGGGCGCCCAGGGTCCCTCTTCCGGTGGATGGACGATGGTGGCGTCGGTGCTTTTCAGAAACTCATAAAGGGTATCGACATCCTCCCGCCGCCGCGCCCGAAAGCACAGATGATGCAGACCGACGCCGTACTGGTGAAAGCGATCCCCTTCACTGTCGCCGTCACAGCGGCAGATCCCCAGGGCAGTACGTCCTCCTACGTAGTAGACGCTGTCGTCACCGCTGTGGGCTTTTTTCAGCCCCAGAAACGGCAACAGCTGCTCGTAAAACAGCTTACAACGATCCCAGTCGCTGACCGCCAGAAACACGTGGGCCATTCCGTTTACTTCAATCATCGGCATCTCCTGTTGTTTTAATTATCTGAGGATACTGCTGCGCATTCTGACAGCGGCTGACATTCACACCCCGAAAAAGCGACCATAAAAAAGGGGATTCTGAGAATCCCCTTATGCTGATCAGTTTGACCGGCTCGCCACCTGTCAGCTCTGCAATTCCGGCAGATCCCGGTAAAGCTCCAGCGCTTCCGGGTTGGCCAGTGCATCTTTGTTCTTCACCTCTTCCCCCTGAATCACCTTGCGGACCGCCAGCTCGACAATCTTGCCGCTGATGGTTCGCGGAATATCTGCCACCTGGACCACTTTAGCCGGCACATGGCGTGGCGTGGTGTTGGCACGGATGGTAGTACGGATGCGCTGAATCAGCTCGTCGGTCAGCGTCACTCCGTCACGGAGTCGGACAAACAGTACCACCCGCACATCATCCTGCCAGTTCTGACCCACACAGATACTGTCCAGCACCTCTTCCACCTTCTCCACCTGACGGTAGATCTCGGCGGTACCGATACGGACTCCACCGGGGTTAAGCACGGCATCGGAGCGGCCATGGATAATCAGCCCACCATGTTCGGTAATCTCGCCGTAATCGCCATGAGCCCAGATATTGTCGAAAGTCTCGAAGTAAGCGCTTCTGAACTTAGCGTTGTCCGGATCATCCCAGAAACAGATCGGCATCGACGGGAAAGGACTGGTGCAGACCAGTTCTCCCTTCGCCTGCTCCACCGGCTGACCATTATCGTCATAGATCGCTACCGCCATGCCCAGTCCCAGACACTGCAGCTCACCGCGGTAAACCGGCAGAATCGGACAACCCAGAGCGAAGCAGGAGACGATGTCGGTGCCACCGGAGATGGAGGCCAGCAGCAGGTTTTCTTTGATATCCCGATAGACGTAATCGAAGCTCTCATGGGCCAGCGGCGAGCCGGTGGAGAGAATCGCCCGCAGTTTGTTGAGATCGTGAGTCTCACGTGGTTTTACTCCCGCTTTCTCCAGCGCGGCAATATATTTGGCGCTGGTGCCGAAAACGGTAACGCCTTCCTGCTCAGCCATATCGAACAGCACCTGAGGTTCCGGCGCAAACGGCGAACCATCGAACAGTGCGACGGTGGCTCCCACCGCCAGTCCGCTGACCAGCCAGTTCCACATCATCCAGCCACAGGTGGTGTAGTAGAACAGCACATCCTCTTCACTGAGATCGGTATGCAGCCGATGCTCTTTGAGGTGTTGAATCAGGGTGCCGCCGACACTGTGGACAATACACTTGGGCACGCCGGTGGTGCCGGAGGAGTACATCACATAGAGCGGATGATCGAAGGGCACCTGCTCAAAATTCAGTTCCGTTACCGAGCCGTCGGCGAAGTCATCCAGCAGTACACTGCGGTCAAGGCCTGAGATATCCGGCGTTGTCCCGACAAAAGGCACCACCACGATCCGCTCCACGGAATCCAGTTGCGCCGCGATCCCCTGCACCCGTTCCAGCGAGTTCAGGGTCTTACCGTTGTAGTAGTAACCATCGGTGGTAAACAGCACCTTCGGCCGGATCTGGCCGAAGCGATCCAGCACGCCGTTGATGCCGAAATCCGGTGAACAGGAGCTCCAGACCGCCCCCAGGCTGGTGGTCGCCAGCATCGCGACAACGGTTTCGATGACGTTCGGCATAAAGCCCGCCACCCGATCCCCCTTCTCCACGCCGGCAGATTTCAGCCCGGCAGCCAGTGCTGCGGTGCGCTGGTAGAGTTCGGCAAAGGTCAGGCTCTGACGACGACCATCTTCACCACGGAACACCAGCGCGGTCTTATCATCGCGACGACGCAGCAGGTTTTCAGCGAAGTTCAACCGAGCTTGCGGGAACCAGCGGGCACCGGGCATACGATCACCGTTTTCCAGCACCTGGTCACCCTTCACCGACGCCCGGATTTCACCGTACTCCCACATCTCCGACCAGAACTGCTCGCTGTTATCGACGCTCCAGCGGTGCAGCTGCGGATAGTCGCTGATGTTCAGCCCGTATCTGCTGTTGATCTGCGCCATAAAGGCGGTGAGATTCGACCGGGCAATCTGTGTTTCATCCGGCGTCCAGAGTGGGCTGTCCATGGAAAATCCTCGCTGTTCTTATGATGGTTATCGCTGGTGCTGTGGCTGAGTAAAGCAGGTCACGCTCAGCCCGGCAGTCAGCACAGGTCCTGGTTCTGACAACAGACCGGACAGTACCAGGTTACCGAAAGCACCAACTATACGGCACCGTATTGTTATAAATCAACCCCTGAAAGACCCGGACAGATCCGGCGATCAGCCCTGCAGAATATTTAATCCGTGCCATACTTAAAATCAAACATACGGTACCGTATTGACATCCGCGACGCTCAACAATACGATAGCGTATAGTTAAATAACGACCACCACCAAACAACGAACAATAAGCACAGAGGCGACCCCATGATCTCAAGCTATAAGGAATTCAACTTCGGACTCGGCGAAACTATGGACATGCTGCGTGAGCAGATAAACACCTTCGCCGCCGCTGAAATTGCCCCCCGCGCGGAACAGATCGATCAGGAAAACGAGTTTCCTAATGACCTCTGGCGTAAATTCGGTGACATGGGCCTGCTGGGTATTACCGTCAAGGAGCGCTTCGGTGGTGTCGAGATGGGATACCTGGCGCACGTTGTCGCCATGCAGGAGATCAGCCGTGCGTCCGCTTCCGTCGCCCTCTCCTACGGTGCCCACTCCAACCTCTGTGTTAATCAGATCCACCGTAACGGCACCGACGAACAGCGCGACAAATACCTGCCGAAACTGATCAGCGGCGAGCATATCGGCGCCCTGGCGATGTCCGAGCCCAATGCCGGTTCCGATGTGGTCAGCATGAAACTGACCGCCCGCGATAACGGCGATCACTTCCTGCTCAACGGTAACAAGATGTGGATCACCAACGGTCCCGACGCCAACGTCTACGTGGTTTATGCCAAGACCGATCATGACAAGGGCCCGCACGGTATCACCGCCTTCATCATCGAGCGTGACGCTCCCGGTTTCTCCCGTGCCCAGAAGCTGGACAAGCTGGGTATGCGCGGTTCCAACACCTGTGAGCTGGTATTCGAAGACTGCGTGGTACCGAAGGAAAACATCCTCGGTGAACTGAACGGTGGCGTTAAGGTACTGATGAGCGGCCTCGACTACGAGCGTCTGGTGCTCTCAGGTGGCCCGCTGGGCATCATGGACGCCTGCATGGATGTAGTGGTTCCGTACATCCGCGACCGCAAGCAGTTCAACCGCTCCATTGGCGAATTCCAGCTGGTACAGGGCAAAGTGGCCGACATGTACACCCAGATGAATGCCGCCAAGTCCTACGTTTACGCCGTCGCTCAGGCCTGTGACCGTGGCGAGACCACCCGTAAGGACGCCGCCGGCGCCATCCTCTACTCCGCGGAAATCGCCACTAAGATGGCGCTGGATTCAATCCAGCTGCTGGGCGGCAACGGCTATATCAACGAGTTCCCCACCGGCCGCCTGCTGCGCGACGCCAAGCTCTATGAGATCGGTGCCGGAACCTCCGAGATTCGCCGCATGCTGATCGGTCGCGAACTGTTTAACCAGAACTGATCCGACAGCCGCCGGCTCTGCCGGCGGCTTTGCTGACATAACCAACGATCGCCTGCAGAGCAGGCACCGGAACTGACCGGAGTCAGACAGCAGCCAACACAGAGACACACTCTTTCGGGATTACACCATGGCGACGATTACCACAAAGATAAACAGCCGCGCACAGGATTTCCTGACCAATCAGGAGTCGATGCTGAGCATCGTCGAAGATCTGAAAGCGAAGATCGATGAGATCACCCTGGGCGGAGGTCACAAATACCAGGAACGCCACAAAGCCCGTGGCAAACTGCTGCCCCGCGAGCGCATCAACCATCTGCTGGACGAGGGTTCCCCCTTCCTGGAGCTGTCCCAACTGGCCGGCCACAAGCTGTACGACGGTGAAGAGTATGCCGCCGGCGGCGTTATCACCGGTATCGGCCGGGTCAGCGGCCAGGAATGCATGATCGTCGCCAACGATCCGACCGTTAAAGGCGGCTCCTACGCGCCGATCACCGTCAAGAAACATCTGCGTGCTCAGGCCATTGCCGAAAAGAACCACCTCCCCTGCATCTATCTGGTGGAATCCGGCGGCGCCAACCTGCCCCGTCAGGACGATGTTTTTCCCGATCGCGATCATTTCGGTCGCATTTTTTACAACCAGGCCCGGATGTCTGCCAAAGGCATTCCTCAGATCGCCGTGGTGATGGGACTCTGCACCGCCGGCGGCGCCTATGTGCCGGCCATGGCCGATGAGAGCATCATTGTCCGCAACCAGGGCACCATCTTCCTGGCCGGTCCTCCGCTGGTAAAAGCCGCCACCGGTGAAGTGGTCACCGCCGAAGATCTGGGTGGCGCCGATGTCCACTGCAAAACTTCCGGTGTCGCCGACCATTACGCCCAGAATGACAAGCACGCACTGGAACTGGCCCGCAATGCCGTCGCCCGCCTCAATCGTAAGAAGCAGATCAGCCTCGACGTCCAGCCCGGTGTCGAGCCCCTCTATCCGGCCGAAGAGCTCTACGGCATCGTCGGTACCGATCTGAAGAAGCCTTATGACGTTCGTGAAGTGATCGCCCGTATCGTCGACGGCTCCGACTTCGACGAGTTCAAGCGTTTTTACGGCACGACCCTGGTCACCGGTTTCGCCCGCATTCATGGCTATCCGGTCGGCATCATCGCCAATAACGGTGTGCTCTATTCCGAATCGGCACAGAAGGGTGCTCATTTCATCGAATTGTGCTGCCAGCGCAAGATTCCGCTGCTGTTCCTGCAGAACATCACCGGCTTTATGGTCGGCTCCAAATATGAAGCCGAGGGCATCGCCAAGCACGGCGCCAAGATGGTTACTGCGGTGTCCTGTGCCGAAGTACCGAAACTGACGGTACTGATCGGCGGCAGCTTCGGTGCCGGCAACTACGGTATGTGCGGTCGCGCCTACGATCCTAACTTCCTGTGGATGTGGCCGAATGCCCGGATCTCGGTGATGGGCGGCGAGCAGGCCGCCGGCGTGATGGCTCAGGTCAAGCGGGACAACCTGGAACAGAGCGGCGAGACCCTGTCTGCCGAGGACGAGCAGAAGCTGAAGCAGCCAATTCTCGACATGTACGAACACCAGGGGCATCCCTACTACGCCAGCTCCCGGCTCTGGGATGACGGCGTTATCGACCCGGTGCAGACCCGGGATGTAATCGGCATGGGACTGGCCGCTGCCCTGAATAAAGAGATCGAAGACACCCGCTTCGGGATCTTCCGGATGTAATCCGGCCCCCGGGATTGTCCTGAAACCAGCTTTGACAAGGAGATAACGGTGTCTGATACCAGTACAGAAGCACGAGTTCTGCTGAACAGAGATGAACGCGGCGTCGCCACTCTCTGCCTGAACCGCCCGGAGGTCCATAACGCCTTCGATGACGACATTATCGGCCAACTGATCGGCCATCTGGAAACGCTGACCGAAGATGACAACGTCAGGGCGCTGATCCTGCGCTCCAACGGCAAGAACTTTTCCGCCGGCGCCGACCTCAACTGGATGCGGCGGATGGCGGACAACAATCATCAGGAGAACCTCGAAGACGCCGGCCGGCTGGCTCGCCTGATGCAGCTGCTCAACGACATGCCGAAACCGACCATCTGCCTGGTGCAGGGAGCGGCCTACGGCGGTGCCGTGGGACTGGCCGCCTGCTGTGACATGGTGGTGGCCTGCGAGACCAGCGCCTTCTGCCTCAGCGAAGTGAAGATCGGCCTGATTCCGGCGGTGATCAGCCCCTATGTGGTCCGCGCTATCGGTGAACGCCAGTCGCGCCGCTACTTCCTCACCGCCGAAGCCTTCAGCAGTCGCGAGGCGCAGCAGTTCGGCCTGGTTCACGAAGTGGTGGAAGACGCCGGCCTGCTGGACAGCGCCGCGGAACGGCTGCTGAAAGCGCTGCTGGGCAACAGCCCCCGAGCGGTCACCGCCGCTAAATCGCTGGTGTTCGCGGTCAGCCACAAGGCCATCAGCGATGAAGTGATCGACGATACCGCTCAGCGTATCGCCGATATCCGCGTCAGCGAAGAGGGCCAGGAAGGATTGTCGGCCTTTCTGAATAAACGTAAACCCGGCTGGCTGGCATAAGCCGCCCGGCCATGAGCCCCGACGGCTCTGGCTGCAGCCTCTGTCCCGGATAAGAACAACGAAGGTTACGTAATGTTTAATAAAATTCTGATTGCTAACCGCGGGGAAATCGCCTGCCGAATCATCGACACCGCCCATCGTATGGGCATCCAGTGTGTCGCCGTTTATTCCGAAGCGGATCGCAATGCCCGCCATGTCGCCCTGGCTGACGAAGCCTTTCTGCTGGGACCCGCTCCCAGCAAGGACAGCTACCTGAAAGCCGACCTGATTCTGGAACTGGCACAACGCGCCGGCGCCCAGGCCATTCATCCCGGCTATGGATTCCTGTCGGAGAATGCTGATTTCGCCCGTGCCTGTGAGGAAGCCGGTATCGAGTTTATCGGCCCGCCGGCCCCGGCCATCGACGCCATGGGCTCCAAGAGCGCGGCCAAGCGCATTATGGGAGACGCCGAGGTACCGCTGGTACCGGGCTACCACGGAGCCGACCAGGACCGTGACCTGATCCGCCGGGAAGCCCAGCGTTGTGGCTACCCGGTCCTGCTGAAAGCGGTCGCCGGTGGCGGCGGCAAAGGCATGCGAGTGGTCTGGGAAGAAAGCGAGTTCGATGAAGCCTTCGACGCCGCTCGCCGGGAAGGTGAAAGCAGCTTCGGTAACGGCGACCTGCTGGTGGAAAAATACCTCACCCGTCCACGCCACGTGGAACTCCAGGTGTTTGCCGATAAAGCCGGCAACGCCGTCTACCTGGCCGACCGCGACTGTTCGGTCCAGCGTCGTCACCAGAAGGTGATCGAGGAAGCTCCCGCCCCCAATATTCCGGATGATATTCGCAAGGCTATGGGTCAGGCGGCGGTCCGTGCCGCACGGGCCATTAACTACGTCGGCGCCGGTACCGTTGAATTTCTCTATGATGAGGACGGCTCCTTCTACTTTATGGAAATGAACACCCGGCTGCAGGTAGAGCATCCGGTCTCGGAAATGATCACCCGCCAGGACCTGGTGGAGTGGCAGCTGCGAGTAGCCGCCGGTGAAGACCTGCCGCTGACTCAGGAGCAGGTAAGAGTCGAAGGCCACGCCGTCGAAGTGCGGGTCTACGCCGAGGATCCGGACAATGACTTCCTGCCGGCCACCGGTACTCTCAGCTACCTGCGCACTCCGCAGGAGAACCGCCATGTAAGGGTGGATACCGGCGTTATGGAAGGCGATGAAGTGAGCATCTATTACGATCCGATGATCGCCAAACTGATTGTCTGGGACGAGAGCCGTGATCAGGCGCTGTCCCGTATGAGCAGTGCCCTGAAGGATTACCAGATCTGCGGACTGACCACCAATCTGGCATTTCTCGGTAACCTGGTCAGCGCACCGGCCTTCCGTGCGTTTGATGTCGATACCGGCTTTATCGAAAAGAACCAGCAGGACCTGTTCCGCACTGTCGACGGTCATCAGGAGCAGTCCATCGCCCTGGCGGCCTGTTACCTGACTCTGGACCGCAAACGTGCCTCGGTTAACCCGCAGGACCCGACCTCGCCGTTCAACCGTCTCAACAACTGGCGCCTGAACAGCAACTTTGCCCATCCCTATGAGCTGGTTCACGGCGAGCACAGCTACCGGGTCAATGTACTGGAAGTGGCCCGGGGCTACGAAATCACCCTTAACAACACCAGCTACGAGGTTCGCGGTCAGCTGGATGGCGACACCCTGACAGCGACGCTCAACGGGCACCAGTTCAGCGTCTCGGTGTTCCAGCAGGGCCAGCAGCTGACCCTGTTCCGTGACGGTGTCAGCTTCGTCTGTGAACGCCATATCGAAGTATTCGGTGAACATGAGGATGACAGTGCCGGCTCACTGTGCGCCCCCATGAACGGCACTGTGGTGGCGATCCTGAAAGAGCCCGGCAGCCAGGTGGAAGCCGGCGAAGGGCTGATCGTTATCGAAGCCATGAAGATGGAACAGACCATCGCCGCCCCCTGGAATGGCACCGTCGCCGAGCTGTTCTACAAGCCGGGAGACCTGGTGGACGAGGGTGCCGAACTGCTGGAACTGACGCCGGCCGAAACAGAGGAGTCCTGAGATGAATCTGCCCGCAAAGGTCCGCATCGTTGAGGTCGGCCCCCGCGACGGCCTGCAGAACGAAAAGGGTCCGGTGATCGAAACCGCCGTCAAGGTGGAGCTGATCGACAGACTGGGAGCGGCCGGGCTCAGTTATATCGAGTCCGCCAGCTTTGTGTCGCCGAAATGGGTGCCACAAATGGGCGATGCCGCTGCCGTGATGGCGGCGATTAACCGTCGCCCCGGCGTGACCTATGCGGCGCTGACTCCCAACATGAAGGGACTGGAAGCCGCCATTGCAGCCGGTGTCGAAGAGGTCGCGGTGTTTGGCGCGGCCTCTGAGAGTTTCACCCGTAAAAACATCAACTGCACAATTGCCGAGAGCATCGAGCGTTTTCAGCCGGTGCTGGAAACCGCCCTGAAAGAGGGGCTGCGAGTCCGTGGTTACGTATCCACCACTCTGGGCTGCCCTTACGAGGGCGCTATAGAGCCGGAAAAAGTCGCCGAGGTCAGCTCGCTGCTCTACGATATGGGCTGCTATGAGATCTCTCTGGGTGACACCATCGGTACCGGTACCCCCCTGAAAGCCAAACGGATGCTGGAGGCGGTGGCCGCCAGAATCCCGATGACCAGTCTCGCTGCTCACTTCCATGACACCTACGGTCAGGCGCTGGCCAATCTGTATGCGGTACTGGAGGAAGGACTGGCGGTAATCGATACTTCGGTGGCAGGTCTCGGTGGCTGCCCCTACGCAAAAGGGGCTTCCGGCAATGTCGCCACCGAAGACGTGGTCTATATGCTGAACGGACTGGGCATCGAAACCGGAGTCGATCTCAACAGACTGATCGCCGCCGGACAGTTCATCACCCGAAAAATAGGTCGCCACAACGGCTCCAAAGTCGCTCTGGCCTGCGGCGAGCAGTAATCCCGCCAGAGCCGGCGAACGCCAGAACGTATGCCACGCAGTTAACCCTTGCAACGGGCTGAGGCTGCGACCGGGGAACCGGTCTGCAGCGCTGCCGGTGAAGAATCTCTTCTGCTATCCTGAATCAGCACGGCTATTTGCCGCTGCCCGAGCCCCCCGGGATATAGCTTCAGCTTCTGAAGCTGCTGTAACCTGAATTTTTACAGCGTCCACTGTTAATATAGGGTCCGCCAGCACCAGGAATCGTCGACTGAGCACGGCGTCTTTCCGCTGCTGCGCCGTTATTCACTGCCGGCAGATTGAATAGCGGCCACAATGGCAACAAGCAGTTAAACAATGTTATCGTTGTAAACATTTTGGCGCCGACAGATTGCGCCTGCCTGAGAACAGACGTCGTTGACCGAATTTTCGGTGACGGATCCATGGAGGATTAAACTTTGAAGAAGCAGCTAGTTCTGGCCCTTGCGCTGGGCGTTAGCCCGATAGCAGCAGAGGCCGGCGCCCTGGCGGAAGCCTATCGTCTGGCCCTGCAGAGTGATCCGCAGCTGAAGGCCGCCCGGGCAACCAGCAGAGCCGATGCGGAGGTTCGCCAGCAGCGTCGCGCCGCCCTGCTACCCGATGTCAACCTCACCGCCGACACCGGTTACCGCGACAATGACCCTGAGCTGACCACCGACGGCAACACCCACAGCCATACTCTGTCGCTGACTCAGCCGGTATTCCGCGCCGAACGCTGGTTCAGTTTTCAGGCCGGCAAACTGCTCAGCGAGAAAGCCGAAGTTCAGTTCAGTCAGGCTCAGCAGGCGCTGATCCGACGAACGGTTTCCGCTTATCTGGACATACTCCAGGCACAGACTGTGTTTGAAACCACCCGGGCCGAAGAGGCCGCCTTTAAACGCAGGCTCGATCAGGTGGAGGCCCAGTTTGAAGTAGGACTGATAGCTATCACCGATGTTGAAGAGGCCAAGGCCGGCTACGATATTGCCCGGGCTAACCGCATCGTCGCCCGCGGCGATCTCGACAACAGCTTTGAAGCCCTGGACCGGTTGACCGGCACCAGCTGGAGTCAGGTTGACCTGCTGAAAATCGATTACCGTATCGAGCTGCTGAAACCACTGGAATATCAGCCCTGGGTGGACAAAGCGCTGGCAGACAATCTGTCGCTGCGACTGGCCAGCTATGACGTCGATGTGTCACTGGAAAACCGCAGAGCCACCGAAACTCGTCATTACCCCACCGTCGACCTGGTCGCCAGCTACGGTCGCAGTGATTCTGTCACCACCGGTGGTGAGGTGGACAGCGCCTTTATCGGGCTTAACTTCAGCCTGCCACTGTACCAGGGCGGCCGGACCAGCTCAGAGATTCGGGAATCTTTCCAGCGCTGGGATGCGTCACTGGAAACTCTGGAGGACACCCGACGCTCGGTTGTCCAGCAGACCCGTTCCCTGTTCAGGGACCTTAAGACCGATGTCGATTCGGTCGCCGCCCGTAAACAGACCATTACTTCAACCGAGACCGCACTGGAAGCCACCGAAGCCGGTTACAGTGTCGGTACCCGTAATATCGTCGATGTGCTGGAAGCAGAACGCAGGGTCTATGAAGCGATCAGGGACTATGAGATCGCCCGCTATACTCATGTCCGTAACCAGATCAGCTTCAGAGAGTCCCTGGGCACTTTAAATCCGGAAGACCTCTACCAGCTAGACAGCTGGCTGATGACACCGGAGTCAGTACAGGAATCCAGATCGGAATAAGACCAGCTTGTGGCAATCAGGGGCACTCAGAGCAGTGCCCTTTTTTATTTCCGCAACGAGCAGCCATCACTGCCGTGAAATCCCCTGTTCCAGCTGTGCTGTCTCATCCTCTCGCCCCACCACTCCGATCATTGCTACATACCCGGATACCAGAATACTGACTTACCGGAAGCAGTGCGTCCGGAATACATACCGCCACCCAGGGTACCCCGGGCGCCATAGCCCGAATTGTATCCGTGGGTTACAGACCCTGACTGCCGGGCCTGATTCTGACGAATTTGAGCGGCAATATTGACCAGCGCGGGACCGTTTTCCAGGCCGAGATTACCTCGGGCATCAAGCCAGTAACGACCCGGGTAAGTGACACCGAACAGCGCCTGCAATCCCCGCTGGTCGATGGGATGGATCTCCCTTCCGTTGATAAAGATATGGGTACCACCGCCGGAAATGCTGGCCGGCATCGGCCCCGGCAGATTAAGTCCCGCCTGAATAAATCCAACGGTGGGGCCGTTTTCCAGACCCCAGGCCCCGGAACGGGCATCATACCAGTAGCGACCACTCTGAATCCTGACACCATACTGGCTTTGCAGTGCGGAAAGCCTGTCGGCCTTCAGAGCTATTCGGTTGATATAGACCTTACTGACACCCTCTATCGCCGAGGCGCTGCTGTAATCAGAAGAACCGACCGCAGATGATTGTACGGTAGCGGGAGAAGACGGTTGCCTACTGGCCGAATCGACGGTACTCCCTTCACGACTGAAAGCAACCGACTCCCCATCCTCGTCTGTCAGCAGCAGTCCACCGCCACTCTGAACGCTGGCCGTAAACCCATAGCTGTCTCCCTCCTCATAGATAGTACCGATCAGTTGTTGCCCCCGTAATAGCCCCACAAGCCGAACTCGCTCCCCACCGGCCTCGATTACCCCTGCGTAACTGCCATCCGCATTTTTCTGCATGGACAGTGTATAGCGGTCACCGTCCAGGTCTCCCACAAACCGGCCACTGAAAGAATCCGCGAATACCGTCGAACTGGAGAGTGCCAGCACCAGAATAATCATGAGCCTGATCATTTTTTTGCCCCTCTGAGTTATCTGTTTTTTTACCGCTGACCCTTTGAGTAACCCCGGGCATAGCGACGGTTCTATAAAGTGTGGCTGCATTTAGCTGATTCTGCCCGGCCGTAGGAGGCGATAAAGGCGGTGAGTCGGACCCTTGCTGTCTGCTGGAAATAGTGGTGTAGAAAGCGACGATAACTTCTGCGCCGGAAAGCACAGAGAACCAGTGGTGTTGCAGTTAACACTCAGGATTTATAGCTAAGCGACGGGCCCGGAGCGGATCTTCAAAGGCCCAAACTGCCGATACGGCAAAAAGGAAATGGCAGTGTTTCGAGCAGATGCCGTGATCAGAAAATCAGAAGTGGCCGGATTAAATCGAAACAGCCTGCAGACTGTTCCACCCCTGCGGGCTTCGCCGTTTTGCAGCTCACTGGTGATGGCTGCGCAATCGCTGAACCGGGGTCGGTTCTTCACAGACCCACACTGTCAAAATAGCAAAAAGAAAGGGCCAGTCTTTCAAGTGGATACCGTGATCAGAAACCGGAAGTGGCCGGATTAAATCGAAACAGCCTGCAGGCCGTTTCGCCCCTGCGGGCTTCGCCGTTTTACGGCTCGTTGGTGATTGCTGCGCAATCGCTGAACCGGGGTCGGTTCTTCACGGACCCACACTGTCAAAATAGCAAAAATAAAGGGCCAGTCTTTCGACTGGCCCTTTATTTTTGAATTTGGTAGCGGGGGCCGGATTTGAACCGACGACCTTCGGGTTATGAGCCCGACGAGCTACCAGGCTGCTCCACCCCGCATCGACAGGAGCGCATCTTATTGATACGGTTAGTCTTTGTCAACTGATAAATTTCACAAAGCAGATCAAGATGCTGTTTACCCAATTTGACCGACCACCTGAAGATAACTTTCTGCTTTACGTTATGGATCCCATGTGCAGCTGGTGCCACGCCTTTGCACCGGTGATCAGCGCCCTGAAGGCAGGCCTGGAGAAAAGTCTGCCGGTCTATACCCTGCTCGGAGGGCTGGCACCTGACACCGATGAGCCAATGCCGGAACTGCAAAGGCGTCAGATTGAGCAGATCTGGCATCAGATAGAGTCCCGTACCGGTACCCGTTTTAACTATCGGTTCTGGACCGAGAATACCCCAAGACGTTCGACCTGGCCCGCCTGCCGGGCGGTGGTCGCCGCGGGATGCCTGCAATCGGATCGGAGCGACCAGATGATCGCCGCCATTCAGCGCGCCTATTATCTCGAAGCTCGCAATCCGTCGGACGACAAAGTCCTTATCGAACTGGCGACAGAACTTGGGATAGACGGCCAGGGCTTCGAAACCCTGCTGACTGATTCGACAACCGCTCAGCTTTTCGAGCAACAGCTGCACTTTAAGGATCGACTCGGAATTCAGGGCTTTCCCAGCCTGCTACTGTACCGGGCGGACCAGTACTCCATGATCAGCCATGGCTACTGTGATCAGCAGACCCTGGCGGGGCGGTGCCGAGGACTGGGACTGGAAATCTGAAAAAGGGGGGGAAGAACAGCAGGCTTTAAACGGCGCGACAGAGAAGTTGCCGCGCCGGAAGGATCAGTGATCAGCGGACGATAGATACATCCTCTGCCTGTAATCCTTTATCACTTTCCACCACTTCAAATTTCACCCGCTGTCCTTCAGACAGAGAGCGGTGGCCGGTGCCGCGAATGGAACGGAAGTGGACGAAGACATCATCCCCCTGATCCCGGGTAATAAATCCGAAGCCTTTGGTAACATTGAACCACTTGACGGTTCCACCCTCACGATCGTCATTCTCATCGGCCTCATCGGAACTGTACATGGACTCACCGGTGTCCGCAGCAGAACTGCCTCCGGCTGTCAGCAGGCAGCTGATCAGCGTCAGTACAAACAGGATAGCGATCGCCGCAACCCTGTTATCAGCCGGTAAATCTGCTGCGGTCTGCAGAATAAAAGCACCGGCCACTGATGCAATTGCACTGTAAATAACACTTAGCAATACTGTCTTTGTTTTCATTATGAACTTCTCTTGGTGTTGATAACATGAAACACAAAACACCCCCATCAACAGGTGAAGGGAGGAACACACTAATTAATTCAAGGAATTAATAGCCTGCAACGTCGCAGAAACATCCCCGCATCAAATGTACATTGTTCAGACGCGACACCGGGAGCCCACTTACTACAGGTGTACTCTCTATATACCGATTACCAGTAAAAGATTCAATAGGTTAATATTGAGCTGAGTAATCCTATCTGTGCTTCGGAGTCTGCTGCAGTGACACAAACTGAACAACAAATTATTGATCTGGAAACCCGGCTGGCGTTTCAGGACGACACTATCGAACAGCTCAGCGAAACTATTGCAAAGCAGCAAAAGCAGCTCGAGGACCTGACCCGGATGGTGAAAATAATCAATAAGCAGATCAAAAGCCTGCCTCAGGAGCTGGCCGGCAGCGCGGGCGATGAGCCACCACCGCCCCATTACTGAGAGGCAGTCGGCCCTGAGCCCTCCCGGGCCCTCACCTCAGAGTCGCTTCAGCGCGTAGATATCAAACCGGCCCGACTTACCCTCGATCTTAAAGCTCGGTGCCGGCCCTTCAATGGCGGGGGCTTTTCGGGGACGTTTGACCACCACCCGGTTCTCGGCGGTCTGTAAGGCCACCTCCAGCAGCTCAGCAGTATCGGTATCATCACCAATCAGCTGGCGAAACAGTCGCATCTCTTTTTTAACCTGAGCCGTCTTCCTGCTGTGCGGAAACATCGGATCCAGATAAACCACCTGAGGTGGCTGAACACCCTCGCTCTGCTGACGCTGCAGCCAGTCCGCAGCCTCCTCTCTGAACAGTTCGGTGCCGGACAGAATTGCACCGACCTCAGGATCCTCGCGGCCACGGCTCAGGCCATCCTCAAGCAGCAGCCCGATGACCGGAGAGCGCTCAACAAAAGTGACCTGACAGCCCAGACTGGCCAGTACGAACCCATCCCGCCCCAGCCCGGCAGTGACGTCGGCCACGCGGGGCCTGATACCCGACCTGAGGCCAATGGCCTTAGCGATCTGCTGGCCGCTACCGCCACCAAAACGACGGCGATGAGCAACCGCCCCGCCGACAAAATCTACCGTTACCGGTCCCGGAGCCCCGGCACCGGTTTCCTGCAGCAACAAGCCAGTCTCACTACAGATCAGTGCAGCAGGCACCTCAGTAACAGCAGCCGGTCGAGTAGCCACCTCCAACAGCGATACGCCGAGCAACCCGGCACACTCACGAGCCCGTTGCAGGCAGTTGTCAGAAGCAGGAATAACTACCAGCGAGCTGGCCAGGGATTCAGACATGATGAATTTTCAGTGTTTTCAGACGTAGATATCGACGCCCACCAGCTGGACATCCTCAGACTGGATATTCAGCTGAGCCGTAGAGATATAGGCACTGAGCGCCTCCTGCCCACGCAGCGGCAGGTCACGATCCATGGTGTAGAAGCGAGTCTCTTCCCGTGCCTGCGCGGTCTGTTCGGCCGCCTGTATCAGCTCACTGAGCGGAGCCTCGGGAGTAATCTGAGCTGTTTTTTCAGACTGGGATTGCTGCTGATCAGACTTTTCGAAACCGGCAGGAATCCCGACTCCGGTTCGGGGAGGCGCCGTGGGAAAATTAAAGGAAGGGCCGATCCGCATTCAGACAGTCCTGATCAGAGATCACTGGAGATTCAGGTATCAGCTGATTTTAACCAACAACCCCGCTAAAACCAAATTGTGAGGTAGCTGATACCAGAACAATACTCTCGCTACAGTGCCCAGTAGAGCCCCAGCAGCAGCACTCCCAGCAGCAGCCGATAGAGTACAAAGGGCAGCATACCAACCCTATCCAGGATTCTCAGGAACCAGTGAATACAGGTATAGGCACTGACCGCCGCTACCGCCGCCCCGATCATCACCGCCATCCAGGGTGCCTGATCACCCTGCTGATAGAGTTCCAGCCCCTTATAGGCCCCAGCCGCAAGAATCAGCGGCACCGACAGGTAAAAGGAGAACCGGGCAGCGGCCTGACGAGTCAGCCCCAGCATCAGCCCGGCAGTAATGGTAATACCGGAGCGTGAGGTACCGGGAATCAGCGCCAGCGCCTGAAAACAACCGATGGTAACCACATCCTTGAGCGTCATATCCCGATTTCTGCGCCGCTCCGTTCTGCCGTTGTCGGCGAACCAGAGCAGCAGTCCGAAGACAATCGTCGCCATCGCTATCACCAGCGTCGAACGCAGGTTCTGCTCGATAAAGTCGTTCAGCAGCAGGCCGGCCGCCACTGCGGGAATGGTACCGACTATCAACGCCCAGCCCAGCCGCGCATGCTGGCTGCCACGACCACCGGAAACACTGCGAAGCCAGCCGTAAATCAGCAGCGAAAAATCCCTTCTGAAATAATACAGTACCGCCGCCAGGGTACCGACATGCACGGCCACGTCAAAGGCCAGCCCCTGGTCACTGAGTCCCAGCAGCTGTGCGGGCAGAATCAGATGGGCGGAACTGGAAATAGGCAGAAATTCAGTGATCCCCTGAATGACCGCCAGCAGTATGATGTAACCCAGTTCCATGTCTCAGATTCCAGTTGTTTCAGATGATCAGTGATTTCAGGCCGTGATCGGATCGCCCTCTGTTCTCAGTCCCGGTGGTTCGATTTCTGCCAGGCCACCTCATCACGCAGATAGACGGGCATCGCCGCGTCGGCCGCCAGCCCTTTGCCGGCGGAAAAATCCCGGGCGGCCAGCCGGGCCATCGCTCCGGCTCCGGGCAGACAGTCCGCCTCAATCCGAACAACGGCCTGCTGAATCGACTCCGGCAGCTGCTGACGGTAGTTCCAGCCGGGACCGATCGCAACACATCCAGCCGGTACCAGCCAGTCCGCCGGTGCAGTCACTTTTTCCGGAGCGCAGACTCGCTCGGGTTCGGCCATCTGAACGCCGTTATCGGCCACCTCGTAGGCGCCCCAGTACAGCTCACCCATTCGGGCATCCAGCGCTGCCAGCACCCGTTGGGCACCGAACTGCTGTCGTGCTTGTTCAGAAAGCGCTGCCAGAGTCGATACCGGCAGCAGCGGCAACTCTGCCCCCAGCGCCAGCCCCTGAGCAACGCCGGCTGTGATTCTCAGACCGGTAAAAGATCCCGGGCCGGCCCCAAAACCGATGCCATCCAGCTGACTGAGCCCGACACCGGCCTCGGCCAGCAACTCTTCGATCATCGGCAGCAGCTTACGAGTATGCTGACGAGGCAGGAGTTCAAAGCGCTCACGCACCTCCCCATTCAGAAACAGCGCGACGGAACAGGCTTCCGAAGAGGTATCAAAAGCGAGAATACTGGTCATGACAGGGAAACACTCGAGATTTAAAAGGGGCCTATTCTAGCCCGAACAGAAACAGGATTCAGCCGCCGGCGCTACAATATCAGGCCGACTTTATCGGTAGTTGACAGGTCTGCTGCTCGAGCCACTGCAGCGTCCGGGTAGCCTGCACCGAGCTGTCACCACACAGTTCCGGATCGGCAGCAAATCGTTCACAAACCAGCGGCCGCTCAGGCCGGCCGAAAATCCGGCAGCGATTATCCGGATCCAGCTGCACACAACGAACGCCGGCCGGCTTGCCTTCCGGCATACCCGGAATCGCAGAGCTGATGGATGGGGCCACGCAGCAGGCCCCGCAACCGGGACGGCATATCACAATCGCATACACTCACTCATATCAGAGTCGATCTTCGCCCCAGCGGGGCATCAGTTGCTGGTCGACTCCCAGCTGATCGAGAACCCGGGCCACCACAAAGTCGATCATATCTTCGATGGTTACGGGCTGATGGTAGAAGCCCGGACTGGCCGGCAGCACCACAGCCCCCATCCGGGTCAGCTTCAGCATATTCTCCAGATGAATTTCGGAATAGGGTGCTTCCCTTGGTACCAGAATCAGCTTGCGCCGCTCCTTCAGCGCCACATCCACCGCCCGTTCTATCAGGTTGTCGCTGGCGCCGCAGGCAAATGCCGACAGGCTGCCGGTGCTGCAGGGGCAGACCACGGTGGCAGCCGGAGAGCCGGAACCGGAGGCAACCGGAGAAAACCACTGCTCACGGGAAAACACCCTGATCTGCCCCGGGCTGGCCCCGAAGAGCCCACTCAGAAACTGTTCGGCAGCAACGGCTTCGGCCGGTATCCTGTGGGGCGTTTCCGTTGCTATCACAACCTGCGCCGCTCTGGAAATCAGCACCAGCACCTGTGAATCAGCGGCCACCAGGCACTGAATCAGTCGCAGTCCGTACTGAGCGCCGGATGCACCGGTCAGTGCCACCGTGACACGCTGTGACCACTCAGCTGAGGAAATTTGCGGATCAGTCAATTTCCAGCTCCTGCAACGCACTGAGCAGGCGGCCATGAATACCTTCGAAACCGCCGTTGCTCATGATCAGTACATGACTGTCATCCACGCTCAGCGACTTGACCGAATCGATCACTTCATCCACAGATGAACATATGGTCGCCGGTACCGGACTGGCCTCGGCCACCGCTTCCAGATTCCAGTTCAGCCCCGCCGGCTGGTACCAGATCACCCGGTCGGCGGCGGCTGTCGCCGGTGCCAGCCGGTCGCTGTGAGCCCCCAGTCGCATGGTATTGGAGCGCGGTTCAATCACCGCCAGAATCTGCGCCTCATTCACCTGCGCGCGCAGCCCCTTCAGTGTCGTTTCGATTGCTGTCGGGTGATGGGCAAAATCATCGTAAACCGTCACACCGGCCGCCTCACCCACCACTTCCATCCGCCTCTTTACCCCCAGGAACCGGCCCAGTGCCGCGGCGGCCACTTCGGGAAGCACCCCCACATGATGGGCGGCGGCCACTGCAGCCAGCCCGTTCAACACCGAGTGATTTCCGGTCTGTGACCAGTTCACCGTTACCGGAGACTCCTCGCCTCTGCAGATTTCAAAGCTCGAACCATCTGCCGATAACAGCCGCGCCCGCCAGCCCGGCGACGATCCTTTCTCTTCAATGCCGAAACGCTGTACCGGTGTCCAGCATCCCTGATCCAGCACGCGAGCCAGATTTCCATCCTCGCCCGGCAGCAGTATCTGACCGTCTCCGGGAATGGTCCTTATCAGATGGTGGAACTGCCGCTCAATGGCCGCCAGATCATCGAAGATATCGGCATGATCAAACTCGAGATTATTGAGAATGGCAGTGCGGGGACGATAGTGAACAAACTTGGAGCGCTTATCAAAAAAGGCAGTATCGTATTCATCCGCTTCAACCACAAAAAACGGTGTATCGCCCAACCGGGCTGAGATATCGAAATTCCGCGGTACTCCACCGATCAGAAACCCCGGCGACATGCCGGCGTCTTCCAGTATCCAGGCCAGCATGCTGCTGGTGGTGGTTTTACCGTGGGTGCCGGCCACCGCCATCACCCACTTATCTTTCAGTACGTAGCGAGCCAGCCATTCGGGACCGGAACAGTAGTCCAGCCCCTGGTTCAGCACATACTCCACACAGGGATTTCCCCGACTCATGGCGTTGCCAATGACCACCAGCTCCGGTGCCGGTTGCAACTGGCTGACATCGTAGCCTTCGGTGATCTCTATGCCCTGTTCTGTCAGCAGCGTGCTCATGGGAGGATAAACATTGGCATCCGACCCGGTCACCCTGAATCCACGAGCCCTGGCCAGCAGTGCCAGGCTGCCCATAAAGGTGCCGCAAATACCCAGTATGTGAAGATGCATAACCGTCTCAAACTCAATCAACTGGCGCCATCATACCAGCTCAGCATCAGTCGGATGAAACAATACACCGCCTCGCTGCAGAAGTTGTCGAAAAACTGATCGATTCCGGCAGTTTTTGCATGCATTCAGCCAGCGCTTAACGTATCATTCCCGCGCGTCGGACAAGCCTCCGGCCCACCAGCCTTTTTAACTATACTTAACCAAACCGAATTCAGGATCCCCAAGGTAATATCCATGCTCAGGCTCACCCAGTTTCTGAAACAGAATGAAACACCCGCCGACCTTATCGAGCTCGTCAATCTGCTGATGTCGGCCTGCAAAGAAGTCGACAGCAAGCTTCAGAACGGTGCCCTGGATGGCATTCTGGGATCGGCCGAGCATGAGAATGTTCAGGGCGAAGTACAGAAAAAGCTGGATGTTATCGCCAACGATATTATCAAACTGACTCTGCAGGGATCAGATCTGGTCCGCGGCATGGCTTCTGAAGAGGAAGACCACAGCATCACCGCCAGCCCCGACGGAAAATTCCTGGTCACCTTCGATCCTCTCGACGGCTCGTCCAATATCGATATCAATGTCTCCGTCGGTACTATCTTCTCGATTCTGGAAGCACCAAAAGAGCTGACAGGCTGCAACGACGAAGCCTTCCTGATGGCCGGACGGAATCAGGTGGCCGCCGGATACGTACTCTACGGCCCTTCCTGCCTGCTGGTTCTGACCACCGGCGACGGCGTCAATGTCTTCACTCTGGGCCACAACGGCGAGTTCTACCTGACCCGGGAGAAGGTCCGCATCCCTGAGACCACCCAGGAATTCGCCATCAACATGTCCAATCAGCGCTTCTGGGAACCCCCGGTTCAGCAATACATCGCGGACCTGCTGCAGGGAGAGGACGGTCCCCGTGGCAAGCGCTACAACATGCGCTGGGTTGCCTCTATGGTGGCAGAAGTCCATCGTATTCTGACTCGCGGCGGCGTCTTTATGTACCCCTGGGATTCCCGGGAACCGCAGAAGCCCGGCAAACTGCGACTGATGTACGAAGGCAACCCGATGAGTATGCTGGTTGAGCAGGCCGGTGGCCGCAGCGTAAACACGAAAACAGATATCCTCGATGTTCAGCCCCAGGCGATCCACGAGCGGGTGTCTGTGGTTCTGGGCTCGAAAGAAGAGGTGGAAACCGTGATGGAGTACCACCGCCAGGGCTGATCCTGCTACGGGGAGCGCAGTCGTCGCTCCCCTGTCCCCTTCCCCCGCCATAGCGCGACGCTTCTCCATTCTCACCGCAACCCCATCCCCCCTTTGTCTTATTGGTAATGGCAGGCTCCGTCTTTTATAATGCGCCCCATTCAGAACTTCCGTCATTTCAAGAGAAGACAAAATCATGAGCTTTGAAAAAGTACCTGCGGGTAAAGAACTGCCCGGTGATATCAACGTCATCATCGAAATCCCAGCCAACAGCTCTCCGGTTAAATACGAAATCGACAAGGACAGCGACGCGATCTTCGTTGACCGTTTCATGGCTGCACCGATGTTCTACCCTGCCAACTACGGCTATGTGAACAACACCCTGGCAGACGACGGCGATGCACTGGACGTGCTGGTTGTGACCCCTTACCCGGTACTGACCGGTTCTGTAATTCGCTGCCGCCCGGTCGGTATCCTCAATATGACCGACGAAGCCGGTGAAGATGCCAAACTGGTCGCCGTTCCTCATGAGAAGCTGACCCAGATGTACAACGACGTTCAGGACATCAACGACCTGCCCGAACTGCTGCTGGAGCAGATCAAGCACTTTTTTGAGAACTACAAGACCCTGGAAAAAGGCAAGTGGGTTAAGGTTGAAGGCTGGTCCGACGCCGCTGCCGCCCGCGCTGCCATCGAGGCTTCCGCTAAGGCCTATGAGGCCAGCAAGTAAACAGCCACCGCAGTTCGCAAAAAGCCGGCTTATGCCGGCTTTTTTGTGTCTGCCCCCCGCTGCAGGGCCGGTCAGGTCTCAGCGACAATCAATGGGACATAGAGCTCATCATCACTGAGTCCGCCATGAACGCCGACCTGACTGAACGGCTGCTCCTGCAACAGGCGGTCCTTAATGATCCAGTTTTCCCGGGGCAGCAGTAACCGATCGCCAATGCGCTCCTGAAACCGCGGCGACGCCTTCCCTCTGCCAAACCAGCCTGCAGTGGCCACCTCGGCACTACAGAACAGCCGACAGCGGTCAGACAGATTGTCCCGCACGTAACGGTCAAAATCCCGCTCACGGCCGGCTCGCAGGTAACAGAAAGCAGCCCGGGGCTCACCGCACAACGGAAGCTGTAACATGCCCTCCAGCTCCGGGTGCCGATCCAGGTGGATAACCCGATCCTGCGCCGTATCAATCAGCCCGTGATCGGCGGTGACCACCACCAACGCATTGCTGCCGCGAATCTGCTCAAGAAAGTTACCGAAGGCCTGGTCTATCTCCAGAAAGTGATGGCGAACCTCCGGGCTGCCAATCCCGAACGCATGGGCCATACCATCCAGTTCGGTCCAGTAACTCCAGACCAGCGGATTACCCGGCTGCTGCAGTGCCTCAGCGATATTGTCGAACATCTCTTCGATACGGCGGTGTGACTGGCGGGGGATATCTCCGAACAGTGCATGGCTGTAGGTAGAATCGGAAATGTACTCGGGATTGACCAGGATGGCCGGTCGCCCAAGGCCCGGCAACAGGGCTTCAGCATCCAGCTGACTGCTGGCTTCAATCCCTGACCGGGTAAAACTGGCACCGCCGCCCCGGGGCACAAACGGCAACGGCGCCACCACACAACCCAGCGCTTTCAGCCAGGTAAACCAGCCGGTAATGCTGTGCTGCTGCGCCGGCACCCCCAGCGCCAGCGCTGTGACAGCGGTCGCCGTCGTGGTGGGAAAAACAGAGGTCAGTCTTCCCAGCATCGCCCGGGCCAGATGACTGTTCTGAAAGCGTGAAAGAAAGTTATATCCCAGCCCGTCGACCACCAGCAGTACCACCGGCCGGTCATGGAGCTGATAATCATCCAGCAGCGCAGTGGGTGGATAGAGTCCTGCCGCCGGCGCCCGGTCGCCGGCCAGTGCCGATATCAGATTGACAATACTGTGGTCGTAATCGGGACCTGTAATCGCAGCCGGATCATCGTACACATTCAGCCTCCTCTGCCGGTTCAGTGACACCCTCTGTAATACAGATCAGCTATGCAGCTCATCATACAGCGCCACGAACTCCCGGGTCAGCTTATGAGCCGGTGCATAGTGAATCAGCGGCAGGCTTTCGTTATGGGATTCCTTCATCTTCACCGAAGAAGACAGATAGCTGGCCATCACCGGCAGATCCTCGGCCCGCAATTCGTCGACGATACGTCGGGGCAGCGTTGCCCGGGGCTGAAACTGGTTGACGATGATGCCTTCGACAAGCAGCTCATCGTTATGATCCTCAATGGTTTCCTGGACATTTTCCAGCAGCGAGTAAAGCGCCTGCCGGGAAAATTCATCGCAGTCGAACGGGATGAGACAGCCCTGTGCCGCCACCAGCGCCGACAGGGTATAGAAATTAAACGCCGGCGGGGTATCGATATAGATGTACTCGAATTCAGACAGGTTCTGCAGCGCATCACGCAGTTTATAGATCTTGTGTCGCGCCTCCAGCTTGGCGTGGAGGTCGCCGAGATCCGGATTGGAAGCGATCAGTGACAGATTATCGAAACGGGTTTCGGAGACATACTGCTGGGGCGGCGTCCCTTTCATCCGAAAACTGAGGGACTGCTCAAAGAAATCCATGACGTCCTGGTCTACCTCGTTAACCGCATCTCCCAGCAGATACTGGCTGGCGTTACACTGCGGATCCAGGTCGACCAGTAAGGTCCGGCGTCCTTTACTGGCACTGATTGCGGCAAGGTTGGCGGCGATGCTGGACTTACCAACTCCACCCTTCTGGTTAAACACTACTCTGCGCATGGCTGTCTCCGACTTTCCTTTATCTGCATCCGCCGCAATATCCGCCCGATCCGTGTTTTCCCGGTCGTATCCCGGGCTCAGTCCAGCAGCAACACCCCGGCTGCGGACTCAATCTGCATATTGGCACGAATCCGGTACTCTTCGTGGCGCTGATTCATCTGCTGATATATCCAGCGCCCCTGGCGATCACTGGGAGCCCTGATAATTACCCGGGCATCCCGCTCCCGGATCAGTTCCGCCAGAGCGGCCAGCTGTCGACTGACCTCTGTGGACCTGTTTTTCAGCCCGGATTGATCCAACGCAACGAACCGTTCGCCGGTGCGGACAGCGACTTTCGGTGGTTGTCGATCCCCGCCACGCGGTTTCTCGGCCCGTTGCTGCTTCTGCAGCCGGCTTTGTACTTCGACCCGCTGCCGAGCTTCTGCCAGCGCCGGGCTGTCGGGATCCACCAGAGCGGCGCGTTGAAGATAGCTTCTGGCACTGCCTGTCCTTCCCTGCTGCAAAGCGACATCGCTCCACTGAATATAGCGATCGACTATTCTCTGCAGCCCCTGACGGGCCTCTTTATTTTCCGGTTGCAGCTTCAGCACCCGACTGTAGAAACTCAGGGCATTATAGGCGCCGGGGGTCGTCAGACGTTTATCGGTCATCGCCTGCTCAGCCTCATCAAGCAGAGTCAGTACCAGCTGAATCCGACGACGGGACTGATCGGGCCGCTCCTGATTGACTGGAGCACCGTTGAGCGGAGATGCGGGCCGGGAGGAATCATGGACGGTCACCACCGGTTCAGGCAAAGCGACCTTCTTACCGGGAGCAGAGCAGGCCGACAACAGCAGGACCATCAGCAACAGAGAGATCGAAAACGCCGGCCGTCTATTCATCCGCCTTCCTGAATTGAAATTCCGCCTCATCATAACACCAGATCACCAGGCCGGGAATGCTGTTGCGGGAGCGAAAAGCATCTCGCCGAGGAGTCATTACGGCACTAATTATGCAGACCAACCGGCAGCAAATTCACGCTAAAATCTGGAAAATCACGGTAAACATCTAAAAAACCACGCACATGTAGACAGCCTGACGCAATTGCGGCAAACTACTGCCCCTTATTTGTATGACAAATTTTCTGCCGGCATCTGAACTTCTGTTCGAAAACCGGTCTGACCACCAGATAATTTTACAGACTGCGGTTATAACAGCCGCCGCAGTTTCAGATTGAGTATTTAATCCGAGACAAATCATGGACATCCGAAAAGTAAAGAAACTGATTGAACTGCTCGAAGAATCCGACATTAATGAAATTGAGATTAAAGAGGGTGAAGAGTCCGTTCGCATCAGCCGCGCGTCCAGCGTCACGCCCGTTGCGGTCAGTGCTCCGGCCCCGGTAGCGGCCCCCGTTCCGGTAGCGGTTGCCGCCCCGGCGGCTCCGGCAGCAGCACCTGCCGCTGCGGAACCTGTTCTGGAAGGCCACGCGGTTCGCTCACCGATGGTAGGCACCTTCTACCGCTCTCCTTCTCCGGGCGCCGATGCTTTCGTCGAAGTCGGTAAAACAGTTAAGGCCGGTGACGTTATCTGCATTATCGAAGCAATGAAGATGATGAACCAGATTGAAGCTGATAAGTCCGGTACAATTCTGGAAATTCTGGTCGAAGAGGGTCAGCCTGTCGAATTTGACCAGCCTCTGGTTACCATCGGTTAATCCCAACCGGCGAATATTAAGGGCATTACACTTATGCTGGATAAAGTTATCATCGCCAACCGGGGAGAGATTGCGCTACGCATCCTGCGCGCCTGTAAGGAGCTGGATATCAAGACCGTAGCGGTTCACTCCAAGGCCGACCGCGATCTGATGCACGTACGACTGGCAGACGAAGCGGTCTGTATCGGTCCCAACGCATCCACGGACAGCTATCTCAACATCCCGAGTCTGATCAGCGCAGCAGAAGTTACCGATTCTGTCGCCATTCACCCGGGTTACGGTTTCCTGGCAGAGAACGCTGATTTTGCCGAGCAGGTCGAAAACAGCGGCTTTGTTTTTGTCGGTCCTACCGCGGATGTCATCCGCCTGATGGGCGACAAGGTTTCCGCCATCGAAGCCATGAAAAAGGCCGGCGTGCCGACCGTTCCCGGTTCCGACGGCCCGTTGACCGAAGATACCGAGCGCACCCTGCGTATCGCTCGCAATATCGGTTATCCGGTCATCATCAAGGCCGCCGCCGGCGGTGGTGGTCGTGGAATGCGGGTGGTTCATACCGAAGGAGCACTGCTGAGCTCCATCCATGTCACCCGCACAGAATCGAAAGCCGCCTTCGGTGACGATACTGTTTACCTTGAGAAATACCTGGAAAACCCCCGCCACGTCGAGGTGCAGGTACTGGCCGACGGCCAGGGCAATGCCGTTCACCTGTATGACCGCGACTGCTCGATGCAGCGTCGTCACCAGAAAGTACTGGAAGAGGCCCCAGCACCAAATATCGATGAAGAGGCCAGAGCCGCGGTTCTGCAGAGCTGTGTTGATGCCTGTATCGAGATTGGCTATCGCGGTGCCGGTACCTTTGAATTCCTGTACGAAGACGGTGGTTTCTACTTTATCGAAATGAACACCCGTGTTCAGGTCGAGCACCCGGTCACCGAAATGGTCACCGGCGTCGATATCGTCAAAGAGCAGCTGAGGATCGCCTCCGGCCAGCCTCTCAGCCTGCGACAGGAAGATATCAGCATCAATGGCCATGCCTTTGAGTGTCGTATCAACGCCGAAGATTCGAAAACCTTTATGCCCAGCCCCGGTAAAGTGGATTACTTCCACGCCCCTGGCGGTATCGGTGTGCGCGTTGACTCTCATCTCTACAGCGGCTATCGGGTGCCACCTTACTACGACTCACTGATCGCCAAGCTGATCACCCACGGTGAAGATCGTAACAGCGCCCTGATCCGGATGAAAAACGCACTGGATGAAGCGGTTATCAGCGGTATTCAGACTAATATTCCGCTGCAGCAGGATATTGTACGGGATGCCAACTTTATCGAGGGCGGTCTGAATATCCACTACCTGGAGAAGAAGCTGGGCCTGTAAGTCCACCGCTCCGACCCATCGAAAACCTCTTTATACTGCTATAAAGAGGTTTTTTATTTTTCAGGCCCGAGATTTCGGATCGGGCCGGCAAACTTATCGGGAAACCACATGCCCTGGCTACAGATGAAACTGGATATCCCTCCCGAACAGGCGGAAGCCTGGGAGGAGCTGCTGCTGTCACTGGGCAGTTGCGCTGTCACCCTGGAGGATGGCGCCGACCAGCCGCTGTTTGAACCGGAACTCGGCAGCACCCCGCTGTGGGATAAGACCCGGATTACCGGGCTGTTTGATGCTGAAGCGGACCTGGTTGCGATCAAGGCAGGCTTGCAACAGGGGCAACAGCAGATCTGCCCGGAACAGTCGCTGCCCGCCTGCAAAACCGAAATTCTGGAAGACAAGGACTGGGAGCGGGAGTGGATGGATAATTTCCACCCTATGCAGTTCGGTCAGCGACTCTGGGTCTGTCCCAGCTGGAAGGAAGTGCCCGATCCCACGGCCGCCAACCTGATGCTGGACCCGGGCCTGGCGTTCGGCACCGGCACCCACCCGACCACCGCTCTCTGCCTTGAATGGCTGGAGCAACAGGACTGCGAAGGCAAAGAGATTATCGATTACGGCTGCGGCTCCGGCATTCTCGGTATCGCCGCCCTGTTGCTGGGAGGAAAACAGCTGACGGCAACCGATATTGATCCCCAGGCACTGCAGGCAACCCGTGACAATGCCGATCGTAACCGGATCTCTGCCGGACTGATCTCGCTGTGCTATCCGGACCGGATGCCGGCGGTAAAAGCCGATATACTGGTGGCTAACATTCTCGCCGGCCCGCTGGTCGAGCTGGCGCCGACACTGGCCGAACTGGTAAACCAGGGCGGACGCATCGCTTTGTCCGGCGTCCTGGAATCTCAGGCGGAGCCACTGATGGAGGCTTATGCCCCCTGGTTCGAGCTGAATTCCCCGGTGCAGCGTGAAGAATGGATCCGCCTGACTGGCGTTAAGCGCTGATAACTGTTATTCAGGGATGTATGAGCAAACACTACGCAACCCGGTGTCCTGAGTGCGGGACCCGCTTCCAGGTGACCCTTGAGCAACTGAGCAAAGCTCAGGGCCTGGTAAGATGCGGCGCCTGTCTGACGGTGTTCCCCGCCGATAAGCACCTGGAGACAGCGGCAGCTGGCAGCACCACCACAGCGGCGCCCGCCGAACGGGACACCGGGTCGACCGCCCACATCCCTGAAGTCCCCCTTCAGCTGCCCGCCACCGAACAGAAAAGCGGCACTCTGGCATACCTCGGCTGGAGCCTGCTGACTCTGCTGGCGATCCTGACCCTGGGTCTGCAGATTCTCTGGTTTGAGCGTGCTCAGCTGGCACAGCGTCCCCAGTTGCAACCGCTTTATCATCAGCTCTGTCAACGACTCGACTGTCAGCTGCCTCCACGTCAGGACCTGCCCAGTATTGTCAGTCATCAGCTTATCGTCAGAGATCATCCGAAATACCTCGGCGCCCTGTCCATCGATCTGCTGATCGAAAATCAGGCCCCTTTCGAGCAGGCCTTCCCGGCACTGCAACTGGTATTTTCCGGTCTGAACGGTGAACCCCGCAACGCCCGCACGTTTCAGCCAGCTGAATATCTGGGCGGTGATTTCATTGACCACAGACTGATGCCCAGCGGCAAACCGATCCAGCTGAATCTCGCCATTATCGAACCGGACAACCGCGCGCCCAGTTACCGGCTGAACTTTCTGCCTGCCCGAACAGCCATTAACTGACGGATTCACCAGGGTTTAACAGCACCAACCCGCACCGCCCAAAGGCTCTCTGCAGGGCGATTTTTGCTTTCCCGCATCCCCTTCAGCAGGTATCATTGTTCGTTCACTGTACAGGTCGCCTCCGGGCAGCACCTTCCATCCATTCTGACTGATCGAGCTCTCGCGTGTACAACATCGGCCCCTATCGCATAAACAGCCGGGTGATCCTGGCACCGATGGCGGGAGTGACGGATCAACCCTTCCGTCAGCTTTGCCGACGACAGGGAGCCGGGCTGGCAGTATCGGAAATGGTGACCGCGGATAAGCGACTCTGGAACAGCAGAAAGTCTCAGTTCAGACTCAATCATGAGGGAGAACCCTCCCCCCGCATTGTTCAGATCGCCGGCGGCGATCCTGAAATGCTGGCCGAAGCGGCCATGCTCAATGTCGGGATGGGGGCACAGATCATCGACATCAATATGGGATGTCCCGCCAAAAAGGTCTGCAGTAAGGCGGCAGGGTCGGCGTTACTTCGTGACGAAGCCCTGGTTGAGAGGATACTGAACAGGGTAACAGGCTGTGTTGATGTACCCGTAACACTGAAGATTCGTACCGGCTGGGATCCTGAGCACCGCAACGGTCTGACGATCGCACATATCGCAGAGCAGGCGGGAATCCGGGCCCTGGCCGTTCATGGAAGAACCCGCGCCTGCGGTTATCGGGGCGAGGCCGAGTACGACACGATCGCGCAGATAAAACAGGCGGTGAAGATCCCGGTATTTGCCAATGGCGATATCAGCTCACCCCGGAAAGCGAGCTTCGTGCTGGAGTATACCGGCGCTGACGCCGTTATGATCGGCCGGGCAGCCCAGGGACGTCCCTGGATCTTCCGGGAGATCGAACACTACCTGAATACCGGGGAGCAACTGCCACCACCGGCAGCAGCAGAGATTGAGCAGTACTTGCTGGAGCACCTGACGGCACTATACAGCTTTTACGGAGACTATCTTGGCGTCCGTATAGCCCGTAAACATGTCGGCTGGTATCTGAACGCAGACCATTGCCAGAATGCAGAAAGCACTGCAGAACACCGGGACTTTCGAAAGCTGTTTAACAGTCTGGACACAAAGGAAGAACAGCTGAAGGCCATCAGACACTTTTTTACCGGCCTGAAGCACGACTCTAAGGCGGCATAACAACCATGGCACCAGGTAATCTTAACAACGTGAGTGAAATTATTCCGGAACAGGCCCGCGACAACGGCCTCCATCTGAGCGAAGCGGCGGCAAATGAAGCGACACCCCAGCCCCAGCGTCTCTCTCACAGCGTCGAACAGGCGATGAGCAACTATTTCCGGCAACTGGACGGCCAGCCCGCCAGCAATGTCTATGAAATGGTCCTCAACGAGATCGAAGCACCACTGCTGCAGGCAGTAATGGCCTACACTCGCGACAACCAGACCCGCGCTTCTGAAGTTCTCGGGCTTAACCGCGGCACCCTGCGCAAGAAGCTCAAGCAGTACGGACTGCTGTAACGGACACGCCGGTCGGCGACCGGGCACGGATTTCCCTTTTCAACCACTACTCAACACAGAGAATCATGGCTGACACAAACAACCCCATCACCATCCGGCGCGCGCTGATCAGCGTATCAGATAAAACCGGTATCGTAGATTTCGCCCGGGCACTGAGCACACAGGGTGTTGAAATCCTGTCCACCGGCGGCACCTTCAAACTGCTGAAAGACAGCGGCATCGAGGCCGTAGAAGTCTCTGACTACACCGGTTTCCCGGAAATGATGGACGGTCGGGTCAAGACTCTGCACCCGAAAGTTCACGGCGGCATCCTGGGTCGGCGCGGTACCGACGACGAAGTGATGGAAGCCCACGATATCCGACCGATCGATATGGTTGTGGTTAATCTTTACCCCTTCGAAGCCACCGTTGCCCGCCCTGACTGCGATCTGCCCACGGCGATCGAAAATATCGATATCGGCGGACCGACCATGGTTCGTTCTGCCGCCAAAAACAACGCCTTTGTCGCCATCGTGGTCAATGCCGATGATTACACCGGTGTACTGGAAGAGATGAGCGGCAGCAACGGCGCGCTGAGCCAGCAGACCCGCTTCGATCTGGCGGTTAAAGCCTTTGAACACACGGCCGGCTACGACGGTGCTATTGCCAACTATCTGGGCGCCCGGGTGGAGCAGGAAGAGGGTGAAGTTGCCGACTTCCCACGCACCTTCAACACTCAGTTCGTCAAGGCTCAGGAGATGCGTTACGGCGAGAACCCGCACCAGCGGGCCGCTTTCTATGTGGAGGCCAACCCTTCTGAGCCCGGTGTATCCACCGCCACCCAGCTGCAGGGTAAAGAGCTCTCCTTTAACAATGTCGCCGACACCGATGCCGCGCTGGAATGCGTCAAGCCATTCCGCGAGCCGGCCTGTGTGATCGTCAAGCACGCCAACCCCTGTGGTGTCGCCATCGGCGAAGATATTCTTTCCGCCTACAACCTGGCCTTCCAGACCGATCCCACATCCGCTTTCGGCGGCATTATCGCCTTTAACCGCGAGCTGGATGCGACTACCGCGAAAACCATTATCGACCGTCAGTTTGTCGAAGTGATTATCGCCCCCTCAGTTTCTGATGAAGCCTCTGAAGTCGTGGCGCAGAAGCCCAATGTCCGCTTGCTGGAATGCGGTCAGTGGGATGCGGACCGTACTCCCAACTTTGACTTCAAGCGGGTTAATGGCGGCCTGCTGGTGCAGGACAACGATCTCGGCATGGTCGACGTCGGCGAGCTGAAGATGGTCACCGAGCGTGAACCTTCGGAACAGGAACTGCGTGACCTGCTGTTTGCCTGGCAGGTGGCCAAGTACGTTAAGTCCAACGCCATCGTTTACGCCAAAAACGGCCAGTCCATCGGCATCGGCGCCGGCCAGATGAGCCGTGTCTACAGCGCGAAAATCGCCGGTATCAAGGCCGCCGACGAAGGTCTGGAAGTTCCCGGTGCTGTGATGGCCTCAGACGCCTTCTTCCCCTTCCGTGACGGCATCGACGCCGCTGCGGCCGCCGGTATCACCGCGGTAATTCAGCCCGGTGGTTCCATGCGTGATGATGAAGTGATCCAGGCAGCTAATGAAGCCGGCATTGCCATGGTCTTCACCGGCATGCGTCATTTCCGTCACTGAGCGCAGAGGGACAGCACAGCAATGAAAGTACTGGTTATTGGCAGCGGCGGTCGCGAACATGCTCTGGCCTGGCAGGCCGCCCGTGACGCCCGTGTTACTCAGGTCTTCGTAGCGCCCGGCAATGCCGGCACCGCGATGGAGCCGAAGCTGGAAAACGTGGCCATCGACGTGATGGATCTGGAAGCGCTGGCCGGGTTTGCCCGGGACAACAGCGTCGATCTGACCATTGTCGGTCCGGAAGCGCCGCTGGTGGCGGGAGTGGTTAATCACTTCCAGTCTCAGGGACTGGCTATTTTCGGCCCCAGCGAAGGTGCCGCCCAGTTGGAGGGCTCCAAGGCCTTCACCAAGGATTTTCTCGCCCGTCACAATATTCCAACCGCGGAGTATCAGAACTTCACCGAGGTTGAACCGGCACTGGCCTACCTTAAGGAGAAAGGCGCACCGATCGTCGTTAAGGCCGATGGTCTGGCCGCCGGTAAAGGCGTTATCGTAGCGATGACCCTGGCGGAGGCGGAGGCGGCAGTCCGCGATATGCTCTCAGGCAATGCTTTCGGTGAAGCCGGCTGCCGGGTCGTTATCGAGGAATTCCTCGACGGCGAAGAAGCCAGCTTTATTGTTATGGTGGACGGTAAAAATGTACTGCCGATGGCTACCAGCCAGGACCATAAGCGCGTCGGCGACGGCGACACCGGCCCCAATACCGGCGGTATGGGCGCCTACTCACCGGCACCGGTGGTTACCCCCGAGATTCATCAGCGAATTATGAATGAGGTAATTCTGCCGACGGTAAACGGCATGGCCGCCGAAGGCAATGAATACACCGGGTTCCTCTATGCCGGTCTGATGATCGCGGCGGATGGTACACCGAAGGTCATTGAATATAACTGCCGCTTTGGTGATCCGGAAACCCAACCGATCATGATGCGCCTGAAAAGCAGTCTGGTGGTACTCTGCGAAGCCGCTCTTGCGGGGCAACTGGACCAGGCTGAAGCTGAGTGGGACAGTCGTCCTGCGGTAGGAGTGGTACTGGCCGCCGGCGGTTATCCCGGCAGCTATGGTAAGGGGGATGTGATCAGTCTGCCTGAAGCCGAAGCGGCAGGCAGCAAGATATTCCACGCCGGCACCGCCAGCGATGACGGCCAGGTGGTCACCAGCGGTGGTCGGGTGCTCTGCGCAACCGCGCTGGGAGACTCGGTCACTGACGCCCAGCAACAGGCCTATAAACTGGCCGAGCAGGTCAGCTGGAACGGCATGTTCTGTCGCAAGGATATCGCCTACCGGGCCATCGCCCGGGAGCAGTGATTTCGGGCCCGTACCCGTAACAGAAAAGGCCCTGCAGTGCAGGGCCTTTTTTTGTAGTCAGACTTCGGGGTTCAGACTCTGAACTGCGCCAGCGTGGTTTTCAGGGACTCCGCCGTCCCCCCCAGCGCCTGACTGGTTTCACTGTTGCGATTTACCGACTGCGCCGTCAGTTCAGCATCACGGCTGATCTGCTCAACACTGCTGTTGACGTCGCTGGAGACCTGGGACTGCTGCTCCGCCATCGCCGCAATATCATTGGTAAAATCATAAAGGCGACCGACCGACAGGGTGACGCTCTGCATCTGCTCATCGGATCTCAGGATGGCTTCGATACCGGTTTCGGCGTGGCCGGAGGCGCTCTGAATCACCGCAACCGCCCCCCGGGCCTGTTGCTGTAATTCATCGATCTGACGCTGGATATCTTCGGTGGAGAGCTGAGTTTTACTGGCCAGAGCCCGTACCTCGTCGGCAACCACGGCAAAACCACGACCGGATTCACCGGCCCGCGCCGCTTCGATCGCCGCATTCAGCGCCAGCAGGTTTGTCTGTTCGGCTATGCCCTTAATAACATCCAGCACCATCTCGATCTGCTCACTGTGGCTGGCAACATGGTTCACCACCTCTGAGGCGCGGCGCACCTCAGCCACCAGCGATTCAATGGATTGCCTGACCTCGGAAGAGATGTCACTGGCATCGCCACTGGCCTGACGAATCTGGTCGACGCTGCTCAGTGCCTGTTGAATACGCTCGGCCACCTGATGGACCGACCCCACCATCTCATTCATTGCTGCGGAAACCTGATCGGTCTGCTGGTGCTGGCGCCGGACTGCCGCCTGTGCCTCCTCGGTGGCATCGGCCATAGAGCCGATGTGCTCGCTTGTTTCATCTGCCGCCCGATTGGCCTGGCGAACAATATCCCGGGTCTTGCTGATAAAGCGATTGATGGCCATTGCCATGTCGCCGATCTCATCGCGGCTGCGGATATCGATCTGCCGGGTCAGATCCCCCTCTCCGGCCGCCAGATCCTGCAGTTCCGACGTCAGCTCGACCAGCTTGCTGAGGATACGGGCGGCCGTCAGAATAACCAGCAGCAGTACCAGCAGAATTCCCAGCACGACCAGCGCAACCGTGAGACTGGTCAGCAGTTCGGAAGAGGCATCCTCAATGGCATCACGACTTTTCTGCTCGATACGCCGGTTGAGTTCAGCAGTATCCACCAGCGACTGACGCAGAACCGAGCGCGCCTGATCCGCCTCATGGCTGATTGCCAGCTGGACTTCCGAGCCGGCAGCACCGATCAGTCTGGTGAAACGCTGATCCAGCGCCGCAGACGCTTCCAGCGCATCCTTATTGGAAACTCCCAGTATGAAACGACCGATCACCGCACCTTTCGGATTGATATCCGTCTCGTAAACATAGACCTCCGAATCCCGGCCAGCGGCATCCCGTACCTTAGCCAGCGAGCCCTTGCCTGTGCCTGCTTTAATCAACGTTTTTACTTTCTCATCGGCACGGTTCAGATAGCGGGTCAGGGGCTTGCCGTCGACATCAAAATAGGCGGCAAAAACCACCTGTGAATTCCGGTGCAGATCCCGCACCAGCCGTGTCAGGGCCGGTGTGTCACCATCCCAGATCGCCTCCGGAGAGGCCAGCGCCATCATATCCGCCATCGCATGGGCACTCTGGTGCACCGAACTGACCAGCAACTGACTGACATTCTGCTGCTCCGCCGACAACTGTTTCTGCAGGGTGGTCGTCAGCGCCGCTTCCGCTTCCCGGGACAGCCGGTCAATGGTGCCACTGACCTGACCACCACTGCTATCGAGGCCGTCAGCGAGCTCACGACCACCCTGTTCAAGAGTGGAAACAACCCGCTCCACCAGTACCCCGACACTGCTTCGGGTCACCTGCAGGGCGGTAACCACCTGCACGGCGACAATCACCAGTACTGCGATCAGCACCGGTCTCAGCAAGCGACTGTTAAACCGTTTAAGAAAACTGCTCATTCTCTGGTTTCCCGCAACAATTCGATAAGTAAGATCCTCCAGCCCGTCTGGCCGCAGCATCCGTTGCATAAAGCGGCACATAATACCTTAGTCGTAAATTTTTTTTGACGATATTTTGATCACCGATACCGACCTGGATCAGGAAAATCGCCGATTACCGGAACAGTAACCATGATCGGCGAAACGCTCCGACTGCAAAAAATCCCCGTGGGGACTTTTCAGCGCCGGGCCGCTCCCCTAAGCTGAGGAGATAAACAGACCTATCTGTATCGGTAACCAGATTCGCGAATTCTATGAACCAGCACACCAGCAGACTACTGACCGCCAGCGACCCCCCTCCCTTTCGGGTGCTGAACGAGGATGGTACAACTCCGCTGCTGGTGGTCTGTGATCACGCCTCCAACCACATTCCCGAACACCTGAATAAGCTGGGACTCAGCGATGAAGTTCTGGCGGATCATGTGGCCTGGGATATCGGATCTGCCGATGTGGCGGAACTGATCACCCGACGCCTGAATTGTCGTGCGGTACTGGCGAACTATTCCCGGCTGCTGATCGATGTCAACCGGGATCCCGGCGACAATGATCCCTCGATGATCCCGGAAGTCAGCGATAATTACCGGATTCCCGGCAACCAGAACCTCAGTCCGGCGCAGAAGCAGCAACGACAGACCGAGCTGATGGATCCCTATCATCGGGAGATCGAACAACAGCTGCAGGCGCTGCTGGACTTTTCCCCGGCTCCGCTGCTGTTTTCTATCCACACTTTTACTCCGGCCATGAAAGGCTGCAGGAAACCACGCCCCTGGCATGCTGGTATGCTGTGGAACGCCGACCCCCGGATCGCGATGCCGCTGATGGAGCATCTGCGTCAGCATGATCATCTGCTGATCGGCGATAACGAGCCCTACTCCGCCCGGGAGATCGCCTACACCATCGATCGTCACGGCCACCTGCACGGCTACCCGAACTGCGCGATTGAAATTCGCCAGGACCTGCTGAAGGATCATACGGACTGTCTCTGGTGGGCCGAGCGGCTGGCGGAAGGGTTACAGCTGGTGCTGGATCTGCCGGACATTCATCAGATTCGCCACTACCGACTGGAAGAGCAGTAAGCGACTGTCACAGGCCGCTGTCGACGTGGCAGAACCGGTTAACCGCAATGGAGGACCTCCGGCATGAAGGAAAGCCCCGGCTCCGATTTCACCATCGGGATTGAAGAGGAGTATCTGCTGGTCGATCTGACAACCCGCCAGCTGGCTTCAGATCCTCCTGAGGAGCTGTTCAGGCGCTGCTCGAAAGCCCTGCCAGACATGGTGACCCATGAATTTCTCCGGGCCCAGATCGAAGTCGGCACACCGGTCTGCAATACGGTTGCCGAAGCCAGGGAACAGCTGGCCCGACTGCGCAGCACCGTCGCCGACATATCCGCCGATTTCGGGCTCGGGGTTATCGCCGCCTCCAGCCACCCTTTCGCCTGGTGGGCTCAGCAGCAACACACCCGACTGGACCGCTATGACCTGCTGGCGGAAGATCTGCAGGCGGTGGTACGACGATTACTGACCTGCGGTATGCATGTGCATGTGGGCATCGCCGACGACGATCTGCGTATCGACCTGATGAACCAGAGCATCTACTTTCTGCCGCACCTGCTGGCCCTCAGCACCTCTTCGCCGTTCTGGGGCGGCGACGACACCGGCCTCAAATCCTATCGTCTGTCGGTCTTTAACGAACTGCCCCGCACCGGCCTGCCGGATCGATTCCACAGCTTTGCGGAATATCAGCGCCACGTGGACGTCCTGGTTGAAACCGGGCTCATCAAGGATGCCTCGATGCTGTGGTGGGATATTCGTCCCTCCACGCACTTCCCCACTCTGGAGATGCGGATCACCGATGTCTGTACCCGGCTGGACGATGCCGCCGCCGTCGCTGCTCTGTTCATCGCCACGATCAGAATGCTCTATAACCTCAAGCTGAAGAATCAGCGCTGGCGCCAGTATTCGCCCATGCTGATTCATGAAAATCGCTGGCGTGCCCAGCGCTACGGTATCAGTGAGGGCCTGATAGACTTTGGCAGCAGCGAGAAGGTCGCCTACGGCGAACTGCTGGAAGAGTGGTTGCAATTGCTGGCAGAAGCAGCAGAGGAGCTGAACTGCACGGCTGAAATCAATTACGCCCGTTCCATTCTGGCCACCGGTACCAGCGCCGACCAGCAGCGATCGGTCTACCGGCAGGCCCTTGAGGATGGGGCCGACAATGACCAGGCCCTGTGCAGAGTGGTGGACTGGCTGACCAGCCAGACCATTCAGTTCTGATCACTCAGCGTAACCACTGAAACGGGAGAGCAGCTGCGCTCTCCCGCTGCACACATTCACCATCACCACCCTGTCGCCACAGAGCGGTGCCGTTCCGCCCTCCCCTCTTTCCCGCACATTTAACAGGGGTACCGGAAAGTCATTAAGGTTAACAGTCCGTTACCTTCCACCAGAGCGAAAGCCGCAGCAGATGGGGCCGTACCGGCAGCAGTAGTGGCTGACGGCTGCTGTAAAAATATTGTAAAACCGGCAAATCCAGTAATCATCGGGCACCGGGCGCTGTCCAACGCTTAAAAGAGGCATTTCTTGGTTAAGTACCGGATTTACAAAAAGAATCGTCAACTACACTTATAACCGAACCCTTTCATAGAGAGTGGTTATCGTGATCTGAACCTCTTTATTCAGCGAATACAGACTGAGCGGAAGGTGGCCGAGTATGAAAATTTTCAGCGATTTCAAAACCAGATACGCTGCAATTCAGGAAGAGGAGTTGAGTCTTCAGGAGTATCTGGAGCTCTGTAAAAAAGATCCTTCAGTATATGCAGCAGCCGCGGAAAGGATGTTGCAGGCAATCGGCGAGCCGGAGCTGGTCGATACCTCAAGGGATCCAAGACTGAGCCGGATTTTTTCCAACAAGCTGATAAAGCGCTACCCGTCGTTCAGCGAGTTCTACGGAATGGAGGAGGCGATTGAGCAGATCGTTTCCTATTTCAAGCATGCCGCCCAGGGACTGGAAGAGAAGAAGCAGATTCTTTATCTGCTGGGACCGGTCGGTGGTGGTAAGTCTTCGCTGGCCGAACGGCTGAAAACCCTGATGGAACGGGTGCCTTTTTATGCGATTAAGGGCTCTCCGATCAATGAATCACCGCTCTGCCTGTTTAACCCCGAAGAAGACAGTGAAATCCTGAAAGAGGAGTACGGCATCGCCCGTCGCTATCTGCGGGGTATGATGTCGCCCTGGGCGGTCAAGCGACTGCACGAGTATAAGGGCGATATCTCCAAATTCCGCGTCGTTAAACTCTACCCGTCGGTACTGGACCAGATCGCCGTTTCCAAGACTGAACCCGGCGACGAGAATAACCAGGATATCTCCAGCCTGGTCGGTAAGGTCGATATCCGAATGCTGGAAGAGTACGCGCAGCACGATCCTGACGCCTACAGTTTCTCCGGCGGCCTCTGCAAGGCCAACCAGGGCATTATGGAGTTTGTGGAGATGTTCAAGGCTCCCATCAAAGTGCTCCACCCCCTGCTGACGGCCACCCAGGAAGGTAACTACAACAGTACCGAAGGTATGGGATCGATCCCCTTCGAAGGCATTATTCTCGCTCACTCCAACGAATCGGAATGGCAGTCCTTCAAGAACAATAAAACCAACGAGGCCTTTATTGACCGGGTCTATATCGTCAAAGTGCCTTATTGCACCCGGGTCTCCGAAGAGATCCATATCTACGAAAAGCTGCTGGAGAACAGCTCACTCAGCGAAGCCCCCTGCGCACCGGACACCCTGCGCATGCTGGCTCAGTTCAGCATTCTGTCGCGAGTGATTGAACCGGAAAACTCCAACATCTATTCGAAGATGCGGGTCTATGACGGCGAGAATCTGAAGGATACCGATCCGAAAGCCAAATCGCTGCAGGAGTACAGGGACAACGCCGGCGTTAACGAAGGAATGGAAGGTCTCTCGACCCGTTTCGCCTTTAAGATTCTGTCGCGAGTGTTCAACTTCGATCCGTCGGAAATTGCCGCCAACCCGGTGCATCTGCTCTATGTGCTGGAGAAAGAGGTGGAACAGCAACAGTTTACCCAGGAGGTCCAGGAGAAGTACGTCCGCTACATCAAGGAGTATCTGGCACCGAAATATATCGAATTCCTTGGTAAGGAGGTACAGACCGCCTATCTGGAATCCTATTCCGAATACGGCCAGAACATCTTTGACCGCTATGTCACCTACGCAGATTTCTGGATCCAGGACCAGGAGTACCGGGATCCGGAAACCGGCGATATCCTCGACCGGGCGGCCATCAATGAAGAGCTCGAAAAGATCGAAAAGCCGGCGGGCATAAGCAACCCGAAAGACTTCCGTCATGAGATCGTTAACTTCGTGCTTCGGGCCCGGGCCAATAACAACGGCAATAACCCGGCCTGGCTGAGCTACGAGAAGATGCGTTCGGTGATCGAGAAGAAGATGTTCTCCAATACAGAGGATCTGCTGCCGGTCATTTCGTTTAACGCCAAGGCCTCCTCTGAGGATAAAAGCAAACATGCCGAGTTCGTCAAACGGATGATCAAGCGGGGCTATACCGAGAAGCAGGTACGACTGCTGTCAGAATGGTATATCCGCGTACGGAAATCCCAGTAGCGAGGCAGCAGCCCCCAGTCAGTGGAGGAGGCTCCTATGAGCTATATCATTGATCGTCGCCTGAACGGCAAGAACAAGAGCTCGGTCAATCGGCAGCGCTTTCTGAGACGCTATCGCAAGCACATCAAGCAGTCGGTCACCGATGCGATAAAGTCACGCAGCATTACCGACCTGGAGAGCGGGAGCGAAGTAACCATTCCCAACAAAGATATCTCCGAGCCGATCTTTCATCATGGCAGCGGTGGCGTCAACCAGCGAGTCTTTCCCGGCAACAAGGAGTTTGTGGTCGGTGACGAACTGCAGCGTCCCAGTGGCGGTGCCGGTGGCGCTGGTCAGGGCAAGGCCAGCAACAGCGGTGAAGGCGAGGACGACTTCAGCTTTCAGATCGACCGGGACGAGTTTCTGGAGTTTCTCTTTGAAAATCTGGAACTCCCCCACATGGTCAAAAAGCAGCTGCAGGACAGCGGTGATTACAAGCTGATTCAGGCGGGATTTACCTCCGAAGGCAACCCCGACCGGATCAATATCATTCGCTCCCTGCGCAGCGCTCACGCCCGCCGTATCGCGCTGTCCGGCGGTACTCGTCGTAAGATTCGCGAGCTGGAGAAAGAACAGAAAGCGCTGATGGAAGCGGCGGATAACCAGAAGAATCGCAAACGGCTGGCAGACATTGAGGAGGAGCTGGTGCAGCTGCGCTCTAAGGTCAGCAGACTGCCGTTTCTGGATACTTTCGACCTGAAGTACAACAACCTCATCAAGACTCCGGTGCCCAGCTCCAAGGCGGTCATGTTCTGCGTCATGGACGTTTCCGGCTCCATGACTCAGGCCATCAAAGACATGGCCAAACGCTTCTTCCTGCTGCTTTATATGTTTCTGCAACGGGCCTATAAACAGATCGATGTGGTGTTTATCCGCCATCACACCCAGGCAAAAGAGGTGGACGAAGAGGAGTTTTTCTACTCCCGGGAAACCGGTGGCACCATCGTATCCAGCGCAATCGCCCTGACTGCGGAGGTGATCGAAGAACGCTATCCGCCGGCGGACTGGAACATCTACGTTGCTCAGGCTTCGGACGGTGATAACTGGGACGGGGATTCCGACAGCTGCCGTGAGCTGCTGCTCAAGCGGATTCTGCCCAAAGTCCAGTACTTCTCCTACGTGGAAATTACCACCGGTGAGCACCAGAACCTCTGGTTCGAGTATGAAAAGGTCCGTCAGGCCTATCCTGAAACCTTCGCCATGCAGAAGATCGAACGGGCCGGCGATATCTATCCGGTCTTCCGGGAGCTGTTTTCAAAACGGGCCGAAGCTGGATAAACAGACCGTTCAGCTGCGGCTGAAAAATACTCTGCGGTTCTGAACGGAACATCAGGGGAGATCTGCCTAAGGGAGGTAAGTCAGTCTTACTGAGTAAGAAAGCCATAGTGAGTACAAATCTCACATTGTGCGACGCATCATCAGTGTACAGATACTGATCAGCACCACAGCCAATGCATGTTGAGGCCGGCGTATGAAAAGACAGCCCATTTCGACAGAGTCCGAATGGACATTTGAACTGCTGGAAGAGTACGACACCGCCATCGCCAGGGAAGCGGAAAACTTTGAGCTGGATACCTATCCCAATCAGATCGAAGTGATCACCTCCGAACAGATGATGGATGCTTACTCCTCGGTGGGTATGCCGCTCAACTATAATCACTGGTCTTTCGGCAAACAGTTCGTCAACACCCAGCAGAATTATCAGCGCGGCCGAATGGGCCTGGCCTATGAAATCGTTATCAACTCGAGTCCCTGCATCGCCTATCTGATGGAGGAGAACACCATGACCATGCAGGCACTGGTGATCGCTCATGCCTGCTATGGTCACAACTCCTTTTTCAAAGGCAACTACCTGTTCCGGACCTGGACTAACGCTTCAGCCATTATTGATTATCTGGTTTTCGCTAAACACTACATCACTCGCTGTGAAGAGCAGTACGGTATCGAGGAGGTCGAGCTGGTTCTTGATTCCTGCCACGCACTGATGAATTACGGCGTCAATCGCTACAAGCGGCCTCAGCCGATTTCCGCGGAAGAGGAACAGAAGCGCCAGAAGACACGCAGCGAGATTCTTCAGCAGCAGGTGAATGAACTCTGGGATACCATTCCGAAGAAAGCCGGTGAAGATGATGAGCGTGGTGGTCAGCCCATGCGTTTCCCGGCTGAACCGGAGGAGAACATCCTCTACTTTCTGGAAAAGAACGCGCCACTGCTGGAGCCCTGGCAGCGGGAGATCATTCGCATCGTTCGCAAGATCGCCCAGTATTTCTACCCTCAGAAACAGACCCAGGTGATGAATGAGGGCTGGGCCTGCTTCTGGCACTACACGCTGTTACACAGCCTCTATGATAAAGGGCTGGTAACCGACGGCTTCATGATGGAGTTTCTCCACTCACACTCCAGCGTGGTCTACCAGCCGCCTTTTGACAGCCCCTATTTCAGCGGAATCAATCCCTACACTATCGGCTACAACATGATGCAGGATATCCGCCGTATCTGTGAGCAGCCGACTAAGGAAGATCGTGAGTGGTTCCCGGACATCGCCGGGTCCGACTGGCTGGAAACCATGCAGGAAGCGATGTCTAACTATAAGGATGAGAGCTTCATTCAGCAGTTTCTGTCGCCACGGCTGATGCGCGAGCTGAAGCTGTTCACCATCACCGACGATGACACCCGTAACAACCTGCTGGTTTCCGCGATACATGACGAGAGTGGTTTCCGGCAGCTCCGTAACGATCTGGCAGAGCAGTATAATCTGGGCTCCAGGGAACCCAATATTCAGGTCTACAATGTCGACGTTCGTGGCGACCGTTCACTGACACTGCGCCACTACAGCCACAATAACCGGCCGCTGGCAGAAACCGTCGACGAAATGCTGAAGCATGTTCACCGACTCTGGGGTTTTGATGTTCACCTGCAATCGATGCAGGGTGAAGAGGTGGCCAAGAGCTTCCACTGCCCGCCACCGGAACCGGTGACAAGCTGAGCAAAACCGCCTGCCGGCCACCGGCCGTGAGGATCAGATCCGGTCTTTTTCGCCGACCATCTCGTCATGAACTGCTTCCTGTTCAAGTCGGATCGGCAGCTCACCAAGACTCTGAAATTCCCGTTTCGCTTCAACAAAGCTGTGGAAGACCATCGGCAGACCGGTCTCCTTGGATTCAATGGTATAGCCGATACCATGAATCACAGCCTGCGCCGTATAGATATCACCCTCATTGGACATTACGTTAATCGCTTCCACATGTCCCCGTAAGTTCTCCAGAGTCAAATCACTGTATTTCATTGTCGCCTCCGATTACGGATCCCGTTAAATCAGCCAGCCCGGAGATGCCTCAGTCAGCGCCCGCTGCAGGCGCAACGAAAAGACAGCAGCCATACTGCCGGAAAGCGGTTAATTCAGCGTCGGGTGAAGAGTCGGGAAAGTCGGTGTTGGCCACCAGGTCATCAGCGATCCGAACCAGCCACGGGACAGTGAACAACGGGGTTCCCGGTAAACTGAACTGGTCCATTCAATATAGTTCAGCGCAGCTTTCTTTCAAAGGCCGTACAGAGACTATGAAAAAAATGCACATCCTCAGTGTTCAGCAGCGCCAGCCGCTCCTGGGCCCAGCCATAGAGACCGGTGTCCGGTCCGTAGCCGGCCTCTTCGGTCAACCGTGCCACCCGATGCTTCAGCGCCTGGAGTTGCCCCTGTTCGTTTTTGACCGGTTTCAGATGGCGCGGACCGGACTTCAGTGAAGACAGACTGTATGCATAGAGCATCACCGCCTGCCCCAGGTTCAGTGACGGATAAGGATTCGCCAGCGGTATGGTGGAAAGCAGATCACAGTAGGCCAGCTCTTCGTTGGACAGCCCCCGGTCCTCCCGCCCGAACAGTAGCGCAACCCGCTCGCAGTCTTTGTTCTCTATCAGCGTCCTGACCGCCTCCGGAGCATGCAGGTCCCGATAATCACCTCGTGATTTTGCGGTGGTACCGACCACAAGGTCACAGTCGGCCAGTGCCGAGGCAGGATCATCGAAACAGCAGATACTGTCCAGCAATGACCAGGAACCATGCGCCACCCAGCGGGCTTTATCATCAAGATGCCTGTCGCTGTTTACGATCCTCAGCTCGGAGAACCCCATGGTGTTAAGCGCTCGAACGGCGGCACCGATATTTTCCGGAACCTGTGGCTCGATTAATACAAATGTCAGCTGCATGGCACTGCTCCTCCGGGACAGGACTGTCGGCGACGGACTATAGCATAAGACTCCCGAGTCGCAGCCTGATCACTCGTTGAAGTTTCCTGAAACGGACCGGAACTACCGATTTTCGGTCAGTCATCCCGTGCTGGAGCCCGATCCGGGATCAAGCGATTCTCAGTGCCGCTTTCAGCCGAATAGCATTGCCACAACAACTACGGAACAGCCCGCACGACAACCCGCACAACCGTCCGTCAGGAAGCGTCGAAAGTAAGGCGAAGGAGGCGAACAGTCAGAAATGGCCAGTAAAGATCAGCAGAAAAAAACAGACAGATCAGGCGCTCAGTTGATTGTGGTTGGACAGCCGTTCGATTTCAGAATGCCAGACGGCGAGTATGTCTCTGACAAGATCCGCGCTCCGATGATCCGACAACTCCAGATAGTGTTGTTCAATTTCCTGATAGCGACGTCTGATATCAGCAGGAGCCAGATTGTGAACTTCCGCGCGCCAGAGCAGAAACTTGATATCAAACTCCAGCTTTTCTGTCAGTTTTGAATGAGTCATGGCAATCTCCCTTTGCCCGTACATAAAGCCTGTGAACTGTACCTTGCCAGGCATTATGCCAGCTTTGAACGCCCCGCAACAGGGCTTTATCGGTACTTTCTAATCTACAATCGGGACGGACAGCCGGAGGGTGTCCGCATTGTCCGGTCCCTGCAGGAGCACGGTGAGAACAATCCTCCGCATGGAAAGTGATAGCCTCAGAGTTCAATAGCCGTTTCAAACTTGTTTCTTTTCAGAGAGATCAGTGTACGAAACTTGCGCATGTTGGATTCGGCATACAACACACGGTGAACAAAGACTTCGAAGGCCTGGATGTCCGCCACCGAGACCACCAGCACCACATCCACCTCACCGGTGACCTGATAGCACTGAGTGACCTCCGGCGCCTTACCGATCGCCTGCAGGAAGGGCCGGACCAGATCCGGTCGGTCTCTTTCCAGCTCCACTTCAACGATGATGGTCATCATGCGCCCGGCGATGACCGGATCAAGCAGCGCCACTTCCCGCTGAATGATACCGGAACCGCGCAGCCTCTTCAGACGTTGCAGGCAGGCCGGAGGTGACAACCCCACCTCTTCCGCCAGCCGCACATTGGTCATCCGGTTGTCCTGCTGCAGCAGATTCAGCAGCATGCGATCAGTCTGGTCCAGTTCCATCGACTCAATATTCCGTTTATCAGTAAACATTCAGAATAATATTAGCTTTGTTTTGAAAAAAACTAATCTTATATGTTTCAGCACGCCAGATTCAGAATACGAGATATCAGCGACAGAGTATAATCACAGCCTCCCCTGTTAACCCGGAGTTTCGCTGTGTCCACCGCCAGAAAAATCGTGACCGAACTCGGCCGGGAAATCTTTGAAGTGACATTCACTCTGTTCCGGCTGATGATCCCGGTCATCCTGATCGTAAAGCTGCTCGAAGAGATGGGCGGTATTGAGATTCTGGCCGGGCTTCTGGGACCGCTGATGCAGCTGATCGGATTGCCGGACAGCATGGGGCTGGTGTGGGCGGCAACCCTTTCCACTAACATTTATGCCGGCATGCTGGTGTTCTTTACACAGTCCCAGCAGGAAGTACTGACAGTCGCCCAGGTGACAGTACTTGGCGGTCTGCTATTGATTGCACACGGTCTGCCGGTGGAAGCCCGCATCGCCCAGCTGGCCGGAGTCCGGCTCAGAGCCACGCTGATCATCCGCATCGGTGGTAGTCTGGTTTTCGCCTCGCTGCTGAACCTGATATACAGCGAAGGCAACTGGCTGCAGCAACCAAACCAGTTGCTCTGGCAGCCGGAACCGGTGGACAGCGGCCTGACAGCCTGGGCGCTGATGCAGCTGAAAAGCCTGGCAATGATCCTGCTGGTGATCGCGGCGTTGCTGACCGGTCTCAGGATTCTGCGCCTGCTGGGAGTGGAGAGACTGATGGCCTGGCTGCTGCAACCATTGCTGAAGCTGCTGGGTATCGGCCACCAGGCGACCACGATCACCATCGTCGGTGTCACCCTGGGGCTGTCTTTCGGAGGCGGACTGCTGATCAAAGAAGCCCGCACCGGCCAGCTCAGCGACCGGGATATCTTCGCCTCCATGGCCTTTCTGGGACTCTGCCACAGCCTGATCGAGGACACCCTGCTGGTAATGCTGCTGGGAGCTCATATCTCCGGCGTGCTCTGGCTGCGACTGGTCTTTTCACTGATCAGTGTTGCGCTGATGACCCGCTGGATGGACCGCCGCAGCGAGCGCTTTCACCAGCGCCATCTTTTTCGATCTCAGAGCTGAGCCGAATCAGCGCTTTCCACAGGCTTTGCGGGAACGTCCTGCAATTCTCGCCAGGCCTGAAACTGGCTGAGAAACACCCGGCCGGTCAGCTGCTCCAGGAACGGCGTGCCTCGCAACCGATCCATCACCGGTCCTTTTACTTCCGAAAGATGCAGCTTAACCCCTGAATCATCGAGCCGGCGGGTCAGTTCCTCCAGACTTTCCAGGGCGCTGGCATCAATATGGCTGATTGCCGGACACATCAGCACCACATGTTTGACATCCGGTTGCTGCACCACCTTGTCGTAGATCAGATCCTCCAGAAAACGGGCATTGGCGAAATAGAGCGATTCATCCACCCGTATATTCAGCAGCTCAGGTGTCGTCACCACCTCGTGGCGCAATACATTACGGAAATGCTCGGTCTCGGGAACCCGGCCGACTTCCGCCACATGAGGCCGGCTGGTCTGCCACAGAAACAGACCAACAGACAGCAGCACGCCGGTCACGACTCCGACTTCCACTCCCACCAGCAATACCGCCAGGATAGTCACCGCCATGGCGGCAAAATCAGTTCTGGAATAATCCCAGGTCCGCTTCAGCGCCTGCAGATCCACCAGCGCCAGCACCGCAACGATAATGGTAGCCGCCAGCGTCGCTCTCGGCAGATAGTGAAACAGGGGGGTCAGCAGCATCGCCGTAGCAGCGATTCCTGCCGCTGTAATCACTCCGGCCAGCGGGGTTCGGGCACCGGCATCGTAATTCACCACCGATCGTGAAAAACCGCCGGTCACCGGAAAACCACCGGACAACGCCGCCGCCACATTCGCGCTGCCCAGTCCCAGCAGCTCCTGATTGGGTTCGATACGCTGACGACGCTTGGCCGCCAGGGTCTGGGCGACCGAGATCGATTCCACGAAACCGATCAGGCTGATCAGCACCGCCGCCGGCAGCAACTGACGCCATAGCTCCGGGTCCGCGTCAGGCAGCGTCAGCTGTGGCAGCCCACGGGGAATCTCACCCACCACCAGCACCCCTTCCGCTTCCAGCCCCCAGAGCATCACTGCCAGAGTCGTCGCGATCACTGCCACCACCGGCCCGGCCCTGGTCATCATATCGGTCAGCCCCGCCGGCAGCGACAGCCGTTCCAGCATCGGCCGCAGACCACTGCGGGCCCAGAACAGGAACATCAGCGATGACAGGCCCAGCGTCAGCGTCCACAGATTGGTCTGGCCAAGCCCCGCCAGAATATCACCGCCCAGCTCGATCAGGTTATGCCCCCCGGCATCAATCCCCAACAGGTGCTTCAGCTGGCTGGTCGCTATCAGAATCCCGGAGGCGGTGACGAAGCCGGATATCACCGGGTGGGACAGATAATTCGCGATCCAGCCCAGCCGCAATGTCGCCATCAGCAGCAGAATGGCACCTGAAAGGGCGGCCAGTACCAGCGCCGCCCCCCAGTATTCCGACGTGCCGGGTACTGCCACCTGGCTGACAGCGGCGGCGGTCATCAGCGAGATCACCGCCACCGGACCGACCGCCAGCACCCGACTGGAGCCGAACAGCGCATAGGCCAGCAACGGCAGAATACTGGCGTACAACCCGGCCTGAGCCGGCAGACCGGCGAGCAATGCGTAGGCCAGACTCTGGGGGATCAGCATGATGGTGACGATCAGCGCCGCCATCAGATCCGCACCGGCGTCAGCGCGCCGGTAGTCCTGCAGCCAGCTGCCGGCCGGCAGCAGACGCCCTAATCCCTGAAGTACCGAAGACCGGGTTGTCATCAATGGCTGCTCCTACGGGTCTGACCGGCTGTCACTATCCTGAAAATCACAGGCAGCCTGACTTTCATGGCGGGTGGGGGCATGGGGCAGCAGCTCCGGTTTTGCCAGGTATTCCCTGCCCTTCAGCATCAGGTCAAAATAGATAAATGGCATCTGCTTCTCCTTCAGCCACCACATGGATTTACGCGGCACGGTCGGATCCAGCGGGAACGTTGGCAGCAGCTTGCCACCGTAACCGAATTCCGCCAGCACGACTCTGCCACGCTCCACCGTCAACGGGCAGGAACCATAGCCGTCGTAAATGGCCCGAGCGCCCTTGCCGTCAAGAGTAGCCAGCACATTTTCGGCCACCACCGGTGCCTGTTTACGTACCGCCGCTGCCGTTTTTGCATTGGGCGTGGAGGATACATCACCCAGACTGTAGATATTGCTGTAACGCAGATGCTGCAGGGTTTCCGGCGACACCTCCACCCAGCCGGCGTCATCGGCCAGCGGACTGTTACGAATGAAATCCGGTGCGGTCTGGGGCGGACAGACGTGCAGCATATCAAAGCTTTTCTCCACCACTTCGCTGCCGCCCTCACCATCGCTGACGCGGAACCAGGCCCTCTTAGCCGGACCATCGACTCTGATCAGATTACTGTTGAAACAGAGATCGGCCCGGTAACGTTCCACATACTTCATCAGTGGCGGCACAAAAGTATCTACCCCGAACAGAACGCCGCCGGCACTGTTAAATTCGACGTCAATAGCGTCCAGCACACCATTTTTCTGCCAGTGATCGCAGGACAGGTACATCGCCTTCTGTGGCGCACCGGCACACTTGATCGGCATCGGCGGCTGAGTGAAGATCGCTTTGCCGGTCTTCAGGCCCTGAACCAGTTCCCAGGTATAGGCTGCCATGTCGAAGTAGTAGTTGGAAGTCACTCCATTTTTGCCGAGGGTTTCCCTCAGTCCTTCAACCCCCTCCCAGTTCAGCTTGATACCCGGCGCCACCACCAGGGTTCGATAACCCAGTCGTTCACCGTCTTCCAGTACCAGTTGGTTGCGCTCCGGTTCGAATTCCGCCGCGGCGGCACGAATCCACCGGACCTGCGTCGGCATCACCTCGGCCATCGATCGTTCCGTGCTGCTGCGCTCGAATACACCACCTCCGACCAGGGTCCAGCCGGGCTGATAGTAGTGCTTATCCTTCGGCTCGACGATAGCAATCTCCAGCCCCGGACGACGACGCAACAGGCTGGCCGCTGCTGCGATCCCACCGGCTCCGCCACCGACGATCAGCACATCGTAGCGACGTCCGGAGCTGACCGGCTCAGCAGCCGCCGCTGCGTCACTATTGAAAGCAGCACTCAGCCGTGGCTCCAGCCCGGCGATGTCGTATCCGGCACCGGCACAGCCGGCAATGATCGCTGCCGGGCTCAGATGACGGGATTCGTGCAGCGCCCACAGTGACGTGGAGCGGGTACCGGTGCGGCAGAAGGCCAGCACCGGCCCTTTAATCTCGGCCATCAGCCGACCAAAATGCTCTACATCCTCATCACTGATCCTGCCGGATATCACCGGCAGATAGTGGTAGCTCATGCCATGGCGTTCGACCGCTTCCCGCAACTGCTGGCTGGCGGGCTGCTCTTCGGCTTCCCCATCGGGACGGTTGTTAATCAGGGTCCGAAAGCCGGCGGCGGCGACAGAGCCGATATCCATTTCGCTGAGCTGTGGTGCAACCGAGAAAAACGGTGACAATTGTCTGATCTGTTCCATGTTTCAGTGCTCCCCGGCTCAGATGGCGTCCACAGGTATTTTCAGATACCGCACGCCATTGCCTTCAGGAGGCGGCAAGACGCCGGCCCGCATATTGACCTGCACCGAAGGCAGTATCAGACGCGGCATCCCCAACTGCCGGTCCCGTTCCATCCGCATGCTGATAAAGTCCTGTTCAGACGTCCCGGTACGAACATGGACATTACTGCGTTTTTCCTCAGCCACCGTGGTCTCCCAGGCATAGGTATCCCGCCCCGGCGCCTTATAGTCGTGGCACATAAACAGACGAGTCTCATCCGGCAGGCTGAAGATCCTGTGGATCGAGCGGTACAGTGTGGCCGCATCTCCACCGGGAAAATCTACCCGGGCAGTGCCGAAATCCGGCATAAACAGGGTATCCCCCACAAAGCCGGCATCACCGATCAGATAGGTCATGCAGGCCGGGGTATGGCCCGGGGTATGAAGAGCCCGCGCTTCGATATTTCCCACCTTAAAGGCCTCGCCATCTCCGAACAGTCGGTTAAACTGGCTGCCGTCACGCTGAAACTCAGTGCCGGCGTTAAACAGCTTGCCAAAGACCTGCTGAACCCGGGTGATTTCGCAACCGATCGCCAGTTCTCCGCCCAGTCGGCTCTGCAGATAGGGAGCGGCGGAAAGATGGTCCGCATGAACATGGGTTTCGAGAATCCAGTCCACGGTCAGTCCTTGGTCGCCGATATATTCAATGAGCGCATCGGCTGATTCCCGGCTGGTTCGCCCGGAATCAGGATCGTAATCCAGTACCGAATCAATAATGGCGCAACGCCGGCTGCTGGGACAGGCGACAACATAGCTGACTGTGTAGGTAGCCTCATCAAAAAAGGCTTTGACCGCTGGAGCATTCATAACGAAATCCTCATCGTACGCTTGTTTTTATGGTTGTCAGGTCTGATGGCGGTGGAGTTGTGCGCCGACCGGCAGGGCCTGGCCTGAACATCATGAGTGGCGACAGAACTTCAGAAACGTTGATCGAAATTTATACAGCCAGTTAGCACATGTCAATTCGGTTATATGCATATAACCATAAAGTATAACTTAATTTAGACAAATCTAAAGTCAAGCTATTGATTCTCCGTCAGCGACCGACTTGATCTGCTCCCTGGCATTCACCGCGTTTTGGCTTTAGGGTGTGCTGAATTCTGATCGGCTGCGGAGATGATCAATTGGACAACTATGAAAGCCTGGCGATCGCCCGAATGTTCCATGTGCTGGGTGTCATTCTGTGGATCGGGGGCGTCGCCTTCGTCACCACGGTGCTGATTCCTGCACTGCGCCGGTTACCGGACGAACAGCAGCGGATGGAGTTGTTCGAAACGCTGGAGGGGCGATTCGGCAACCAGGCGAAGGTGGTGACGCTGATCACCGGCATCTCGGGGCTGTTTATGCTCGATGGCCTCAATGGCTGGAGCCGCTTTGAGCAGGGTCAGTTCTGGTGGTTGCACGGTATGGTGCTGGTCTGGGCGATCTTCACGCTGGTGCTGTTTGTACTGGAACCGCTGGTCCTTCACCGCTGGTTTCACCGCCAGGCACAACTGAACAGCGAACGCAGCTTTCGGGTGCTGCACCGCATGCACTATGTGCTGCTGACTCTGAGTCTGGTGGTGGTCGCCGGCGCGGTTACCGGTGTACGTGGATTGCAGTGGTTCTGACCAATCAGGCCGGAGTGGATCATTCAGCCCCCTGCCCTGAACTCCCGATACAGTATAGAATGCCGACAATCTGAAGCATTGATCGCTGTTTTCACAACAGCGCAGACAGTGCCTGTACAGTCCATGGCGGGCTAAAGCCAATCTACATTTTCAGGAAGTTACCATGTCAGAATTCAGCAATGTTACCGTCGTTAAGCAGGCCAACATCTATTTTGATGGTCAGGTCACCAGTCGCGCCGTCATTTTTCCTGACGGCAGTAAAAAAACCCTGGGGATCATGATGCCGGGCGAGTACGAATTCGGCACCGAAGAGAAGGAGCTGATGGAAATTCTCGCGGGCGAGCTGGAGGTTCTGCTGCCCGGCTCTGAAAACTGGCAGTCTGTTCAGGGTGGCGAATCCTTCGAAGTTCCCGCACAGTCGAAGTTTGGCATCCGCATTAAGACAGTGACGGATTACTGCTGCTCCTACCTGAAGTAAAATCTGTAGCAGCAACTGTCCTCTATCGACTGCAACAGGAAACTGATCCATGAGTAACTCTCTCCACGACCAGCTGATGAAAGCAGGTCTGGTCGACAAGAAAAAGGTGCAGGCGGCCAAAAAAAGCAAGCACAAGCAGCGTGCAAAAGCCGGAAACGCACCCACCGATGCGGATGATGCAAAGCTGCGGGCGCAGCAGGCTCGCGCTGAAAAGGCCGAGCGTGACCGTGAACTGAATCGTCAGCGGGCCGAAGAAGCGGAAAAGAAAGCCATTGCTGCCCAGATTCGCCAGCTGATTGACATGAACCGGATTCGCAACCGTGACGGCGAAGTGGCCTACAATTTCACCGACCAGCGCACCATCAAACGCATCTATGTCACCGAAGAGCTGATGGAGCAACTGAGCCGTGGCCAGCTGGCGATCGTCACCAGCAATGATCAGTATGAACTGGTGCCGGCGAAGGTGGCCGAGAAGATTCGCCTGCGCAACGAAGATATCGTTGTCCAGTACAATGAACCTCAGGCGCTGGAGGATGATGAAGAGGATCCCTATGCCGATTACAAGATCCCTGACGATCTTATGTGGTAACGGCTCTGTGAGTGAAGCGTCAGGCCGGCGGGCAGTTATCAGCGATGCTGTTTGAACTTTCCGACCTGCTCTGGCTGCTGGGTGCCTGGCTGTTTATGCTCTACTGGTGGAACGCCAAAGGAGCGAAAGAGATCGCCCTGCGAGCAACCCGCAGACACTGCCGGGAACTGGAGCTGCAACTGCTGGATGACAGCATATCGCTGCGGGGCCTCTGGCTGAAGCGGGACGCCCGTGGGCGTATCCGCTTCTGGCGCTCCTACAATTTCGAATTTTCTTCCAGCGGTGATGACCGTTATCAGGGCCGCATTATTCTGCTGGGGGCGGCCATCGAAGCGATTAATCTGGAGACTCACCGGTTCGGGCACTGATTACCCGAACCGCCAGAAACCTTTGTAAAGGTAGGCTTTTATCCGGTTTTAGGTCATACTCTGTGGCCATCGAAACCTGACAATCCCGACTATGGCCAGCATCCTGATCAGCCCGGCATGTTCAGCACAGCAGTTCGACGCTCCACCGGGCGGCGAGCAGTCGTTGTCCGTTGTGATCACGGAAAGGAGCTGAACCCTCCATGGCCGTCAGTCAGTCACAGACCATTCGTCCACTGGCAATAGCTGACGCCGCCGCCTTCCGACAACTTCGCCTGAAAACACTGGCTGCCAGTCCTGAGTGTTTCTGTACCTCACAGGCTGAGGCGGAACAGCAGAGCAAGGATCAGTACCGCCGGCAGATCAGCATCTGCCAGAAGTCCCCCGGACAGTTTCTGTTCGGTTACTTTGCCGATATCGAAACCCGTCACCTCCATACCGACACGGCTGCCGGTCAGCGACTGATCGGTGTCATCGGGGTCGAACGCCTCAGCGGTATGCTCCGCCGTCACCGCGCCCATATTCACGGCCTGCTGGTAGACGGCGACTATCGCCGACAAGGAGTGGCCCGCACCCTCTGTCAGCATGCCATCGAACAGGCCCGCCGGATGGAGGTCGAAAAACTGAGTCTGGAACTGACCGGTGAGGCGGTGGCCGCCCTCCACCTCTACCGCAGTCTGGGCTTCAGGATCGAGTCCGTGGAGCCGCTGGCACTGAAACTGGAAGGACGCTATCTGGACGAAATCCGGATGTCGCTCTGTTTCTGAACTTCTGACCGCTATGGGCCCGCGGAATCTGCAGCATCCCCTGCCGACAGTTCGCGGCTCTCACGCCAGGCCCTGGCGTTCTCGTGCTGCTTCTTCATGTAGCCCATCTGCTCATCCAGTGCCGCCACCGCTTCGACTTCGTCACCGGTGCTGATGGCATCATAGATGCGCTGGTGCTGCCGCCGGATCTCGCTGCGGTCGCGAAAACGGTAGGCGATCAGATTGGCGACCGGCTGCAGCGCCTCGATGACCGCCGACATCAGAAACTGCAGAACCGGGTTCTGTGAGGCATCCACCAGGGCGCGATGAAAGCGGACATCGGAAGCACAGAACTCCTCGTCCCCGATCAGCGGATCGCTCTGTACCTCCAGTTCCCTGGCCATTGCCTGCAGGTGTTCAGGCTGGCAGCGCCCGGCCGCCAGTCGGCAGCAGATCCGTTCCAGTTCATGCCGGGCTTCATTCATCTGTGACAGATCGAACTCCCCCATGCTGACCAGCAGCGTCGAAGCGCTGGTCAGATCTGCGCGCATCTGGGCATTATCAGGCTTGCTGACGAAGGTACCTCCGGCAGGGCCACGACGAGAACGCACCAGGTTCTGAGCGGCCAGTAACTTCAGCGCCTCACGAATGGTCGGCCGGGAGACCTTAAAGCGTTGAGCCAGTTCCTCCTCCGTGGGTAGCCGCTCGTCGACTTTCAGGCGACCGCCAACGATCGCAGACTGAATATTGTCAGCGATCTGGCGGGACAGGCTTCTGGCAGCCAGAGGTTTGTAATCGATGGGCATAGGGTACTGATAACTGAGGCTTCAGCAGACATCATAACAACCGACCAATCTGTTGTTAAACGCATTTCGCTCGAGTCCCCTCGCTAAACCCGCTATATTTAGGTCAATCCGGCTCCGCTTTCGTCAGCTCTGCAGCCACGCAGGCCGATTCCGGCGAGCGGGAGGAATCATCGACAGAGAAGGAGTTCCATCGGTATTTGCCAGACCCGGCGCTGCAGCTTCGGGCAATCAATGTTACCGTGCTGACTTAACAGCCATGGTACCCGGAGGTACCCTTTTTTATGTTCGATGCGTCATCCCAGACTCGCTCCGAAGACAGATTACGTTACCGCCGTTACGCTGAATTAGGATTACTGACTCACCTTAAACGTCGCCATATAGTCAAATCCGGCGACCTGCCCATCCACTGTGAACTCTACAGCCACGACCCTGCCGCACCAACGCTGATTTTTATCCCCGGCATTGGCACGTACAGTGAATTGTACTGCGAGCTGCTGGCTCGACTCAGCGATGAGGGCTTCAACCTGATTGCCGTTGATCTGCGGGGCCACGGCTATTCCGGCGGCAATCGAGGCTGCTATACCGTCGATGAAGTTATCGCCGATATTCAGCAGGTGATGGACTATCTGGAGCAGCATTTCAGCGGACCGATCGGCATCTTCGGCTGTTCCATCGGAGCACGACTGGGCCTGGCCGTCGCCGAGCAGGATCCCCGGGTACGGGCGCTGCTCTGCCATACTCTGTTTCTGGCCGAACTACCGCCGGATATCTGGCACAGTATCGGCTGGAGCACCCTGGGTTTCAGTAGTATTTTCACCCCCGGCGCAAAGGTTAACTTCCGTACATTTATCGATGTCGAGAATCTGCTGAAATACAACCCCCTGGGCCAGCTGGCGGACAAAGATCCACTGCTGGTGTGGGATTATCCGATCTACACCCTCAACAGTGTCTACTCCCGAGCCAGCAACATTCTGAAAAAGCCGCTGGATATCCCCGCTGCGATCATCATCGGCAGCGAGGATGACGTCATACGCCCCGGCTACGTCAGACAGCTGATCCGTAGAAGCCCACATCCATTTGATTTCATTGAGATCGCCGGTGGCAGTCACATGTTGCCGTTTGATCATATCGATGACACACTCGAGGCCAGCAGCAATTGGTTTAAGCGTGTATTTTCTACGGACTGAAAAGGACCCTGCTATGAAGCCTGTGTTTATCGTACTGGCAACCGCTCTGATCCTCAGCGGTTGCGAACCGTCCTTTAAAGAGGAGTACCAGGCAACACTGAAGGAGCTGGAAGTGACCAGGCAGGCGCTGGTGGCGGCACAGGAGAAACTGAAAGCGGCAGACAATGAAATCCGCCATAAGATCTTTACCCTGATCCGCCAGTCCAACAAAGAGCTGCAGGCCTCTACCCCGGATGCAGGTCAGCTGGGGCAGATCAACCGGCAGATGCAGGTTCATATCGACAGTTATACACAGCTCAATGGCAACAGCGATCATGTGGCCACTACCGCCGGCTTCTACAATGAAAAACTGAGCGAAATTCGTGACCTGCTGACTCTGAGTCGAACCACCTATGATCGCCGTTTTAACGAGTGCCTGGCCACTCTGGACAGCAAGGCTAACAGCCGGGAACTGGGCACCATGCTCTGCGAAGTACAGGCCGATGTGGCTCGCCAGGATATGGCCACTCAGTTTGAGGCGCTGGTGAAATCGCTGCTGTTTATCGCCGATAAACAGCTTCAGGCGGGCCGCCAGGCTAACAGTTCCTCTGCCAGCCCGTCGGACCTGGAGGCTGAATTCCAGTCCCGTCTCGAGAAGGTCCGCCAGCAGCAGGCAGGCTGATCCCTTCCCATCAGATATCCAGAAGTGATTGTTAAGATTGTTCTGATATTTTATATTAGTCTTTTCTTATCTTAACGGACACTGACTATGAGCACCGATTTTACACAACTGACGCAGGATCTGAGCGGAACCCTGAGCACCATGCACAAGGAGATGCCCGAAGTAATGGGTGCCTTTAACCAGCTGGCCCGCAGTGCTTCCGCAGAAGGCGCTCTCGATCTTAAGACTAAAGAACTGATCGCACTGGCCATCGGCATCGCCTGCCGTTGTGAGGGCTGTATTGGTTTCCATACCAAAAAGCTGGTGAAAACCGGTGCCAGTCGTGAAGAGCTGCAGGAGATGCTTGGAATGGCGGTATTTATGGGAGGCGGTCCGTCCCTGATGTACGCGGCTGAGGCCCTGGAAGCCTTCGAGCAGTTCAGCCCGGATGCCGGGAGTGCTGCCGCCTGAGACGCTCCGGCAGGCTGGTGGAACGACCCGCTTTCTGACGCTGTACCGCCATGGTCAGCCGGGCGATACAGACCAGCGACCGTCGCTGGTCGACAATTCTGATCTCCCAGATCTGAGACGTCGGCCCGAGGTAGACCGGACTTGCAGTACCGGTCACTCTGCCTTTACGGACCGAGCGGATATGGTTAGCATTCACCTCCATGCCAACACAATAGGCCCGCTCCGGATCCACACAACAGTTCGCTGCCAGGCTGCCGAGACTTTCCGCCAGCACCACTGACGCGCCACCGTGGAGCATGCCAAAAGCCTGATGGGTCCGCGCGTCCACCGGCATCGTTCCAATCAGCGAGTCCTCTGTCATCTCCGTCAGCTCAATCCCCAGATGCTCAAGCATCGTATTGCGACAACTCTCACGCAACATCTGCAGATCAACGGCACCATACCAGACAGACATGCTCTCTCCTCTTTATCAGCAGTACTTTCGGCGGGTTATTCAGCGCTGGTAATCCTTCAGCGCTGAATCGTCAGTTCTCCATTCAGGGTCCATGGCACATGCCTGATACGCCCCCCTCTTGTCAGCTTCAGTGTACATCCCTAAGCTAGCAGCTGACAGGGCTGGCAACGCTCATCCCGGGCCGGTCGATCACTTAACCGGCAGTCGGTCCGGACACAGGCAAGGACAACAGATACAGGAGCCCATGGTGGCAGAGTTTTTTCGACCGGTACGCTATTTCTGGTTTCCACTGCTGCTGGTTGCCGGTTTTATCGGCCTTGGCCCCCAACTTCCGGAGCTGAGCGGCACCTGGCTGCAACTGCTGCCCTGGCTGCCCGGCCTGCTGACGCTGATGATCATCCTGCTGGGCTGGCACTTTCACTGCGGGCGACCGGCACTGGTCACCCTGCTGATTCTGCTGAGCGCCTGGTGGCTGCGCTCAGAAAGCGGATCCAGTCTGCTCTTGCGTGACAGCCTGCTGGCCCTTGTTCCGCTGAACCTGGCCCTGATCGGCTGCTATGGCGAGCGCTCGCTGCTGTCACTGGCAACCCTGTGGCGTCTGCTGATTATCGCCCTTCAGGCAGCCGCGGTAGTGGCGCTGACCCGTTACCTGCCGGATCCGTTCAGTGACTGGCTGAACCTGCAACCACCAGCACTGGAACTACTACCCTTTGCTTTGCCCTGGCCCTTTACCGTAATCCTCTGCCAGCTGGCAGCGCTGGCGATATTGATATATCAGCAGTCGACCCACCAGCAGCTGTTCGACAGCTACCTGCTGATAACCGCGTTTCTCTGCTGCTGGCTGCTGTTTCAGCCGATGTCCGGATTGCAGCAGCAGATACTGACCACTCTGATGCTGCTGCTGTGGATGACGGCCGTTCTGATTCACAGCCGCAACCTGGCCTATCTGGATGAACTGACCGGTCTGCCGGGCCGCAGAGCACTGAATCTGCGCCTGCTGACCCTGGGCAGAGGGCATACCCTGGCGATGCTGGACATCGATCACTTCAAGCGTTTCAACGACACCCACGGCCATGATGTCGGCGATCAGGTGTTGCGTCTGGTCGCCGCGAAGCTGCGTCAGGTAAAGGGCGGCACGGCGTACCGATATGGCGGTGAGGAATTCTGTATCGTCTTTGCCGGCCGCCGCAGCGACCAGGCCCCGGAGGCTCTTGAGGAAATTCGCCGTAATGTGGAAGCAGCACGGCTACAGCTGCGCAGTGGCCAGCGTCCGAAGAACAATGCGGCAGGCAGAAAAATGCGCGGAAACAGCCAGTCGGGCAATCGCAGCGTATCGGTTACCATCAGCATCGGGGTAGCCCGACAGCAGCCGGATCAGGACACCATTAAAGAAGCAGATAAAGCGCTCTATAAGGCTAAGAAACAGGGACGAAACTGCATTTGCGAAGGTTAGCGAGCGCCGATTCCAAAGTGCAACATTTTTATTTCGCAGATTTTTTGCTGCCGCCGAAAGTGCGCTGAACTGGTATGTCACGATCACAGATAACATTTCTGACCGGCGTCTTCCAGGACCCGCCGGCGAAGACTGACACCCGGCGGCTCAGTCCGCCCGCATCCAGGCCAGGGTGGTGTCCAGCATCCGGTTGGAAAATCCCCACTCGTTGTCATACCAGGCCATAACCTTCAACAGGCGGCCCTGTACCCGGGTCTGCAGGCCATCAAACACTGCCGATGCAGCGCTGTGATTATAATCAATGGAGACCAGTTGCTGCTCACTGAACTCCAGCACATCTGATTGTGCGGCGGCTGAAGCCATTATCCGGTTCACCTCCGCCACGTCGGTATCCCGCTGCACAATCAGGCTCAGGTCGACCAGCGAAACGTTAGCAGTCGGTACCCGGACCGCCAGGCCATCCACCCGGCCCTGCAGTTCCGGTAATACCAGTCCAAGCGCGGCGGCGGCGCCGGTCCGGGTCGGAATCATCGACTGGGTAGCAGCACGGGCACGATAGAGATCCTCGCAGTAGACGTCAGTCAGGGCCTGATCATTGGTATAGGCGTGAATGGTGGTCATCAGTCCGCTTTCGATACCGAGATTACGGTGCAGAACACCGGCAATCGGGGCCAGACAGTTGGTGGTGCAGGAGGCATTGGAGACGATCTGATGCCCGGCACTGAGATCCTGGTCGTTAACACCATAGACAACGGTGGCATCCACCCCTTTTGCCGGCGCCGATATCAGTACTCGTGGCGCCCCGGCCTGCAGGTGTGCTTCGGCCCCGTCCCGGCTGGTAAAGTGACCGGTGCATTCAAAGACAATATCCAGCTCCAGTTCCCGCCACGGCAATCGTAAAGGATCCTGTTCACTGCAGATACGAATGCTGTCTTCGGCTACCCGAATCAGCTGCTGCTCTTCACTCACCGATTCGACGAATGTGCCATGAATGCTGTCGTACTTCAGTAAATGCGCATTGATATGCGCATCGCCCATGTCGTTTATGGCTACAACCTCAATCTCCCGACGATAGCCCCCTTCATAAAGCGCTCTCAGCACATTGCGCCCTATCCGTCCGAATCCGTTAATCGCAACCCGAATAGCCATCTCCAGCCTCCACTGACTTTCCGTTTATGCCCCTGAGCAGGGTGTACTCAGGTAAGTATGGCAACAAACAGAGGGCGTTGGGGAAATGGCCAGATAAACAACGCTGTTCGGCGTTAACCAGCGAACCGGCAGCAGGCCGCCAACGATTCTGAGGCATAAAAAAACCCCGGCGACCTTAGCAGGCACGCCGGGGTTTCTGAAAGTTGAGAAGCGGACTTATGCAGCCTGCTGGCCGGTTACTTTCTGAACGGCCACTTCAACTTCTTCGGAGGTCTTTTTCACGGAATCTTCAACCACGGCAACGAAAGCATCCTTAGCTTCATTGATGGCAGCCACACTCTTCTCTGTGGTTTCAGTCATATTGGCTTCCAGTGCCTTGAAGAATTTGACCTGCTGATCCAGAACCGCTTTAGGATCTTTGCACTGGACCAGCTCTCTGATCTGCTCCAGGCTGGTGCTGATCACGTCAGTCATGGACTCTTTTTGCAGATTCGCCAGAGTTTCCATGGTTTTACGGTTGTTTTCAGCCAGCTCGATGATCGGCTGCATGCGAGTATTCAGGTCAGCAAAAATCTGATCGTACATAGTAATTACCCGTAAGTTTGTGTTGCATTGCAATAATCTGATGTCTGCCACTATATTCAGGGCTGAATTCGCTGTCAACGATTTTTTGTGCATCGCAATATAACGATTTCGGGACCCCTGTCGGAGAGGCTCAGGGGCGCTGTCCTGCTCTCATCACTGACTGTACTGCCATAAAAAAACCCCGCACAGAGTGCAGGGTTTCCGGGTACTACAGTGAAGGCCGGAGCATTCAATCAGGCTACGGAAGAAGCCTTCTTGACCGCCGCTTCAACTTCTTCGGCAGTCTTTTTGGCAGACTCTTCAACCACCGCTACAAAAGCTTCCTTAGCTTCGGTGATTGCTGCGATGCTCTTCTCGGCGGTGTTGTTCATCTGAGCTTCCAGCGCCTTGTAGAACTGAACCTGCTTGTCCAGAGCGGATTTAGGATCTTTGCACTCAGACAGGTCTTTGAACTGCTGAACGCTGGCGTTGACGACCTCGGCCATGGAGTCCTTCTGCAGAGCAGCCAGCTTCTCCATTGCCTTCTTGTTAGTTTCAGCCAGTTCAACAACAGGCTGCATGCGCTCTTTCATATCTGTAAAAATTTTGTCGTACATGGTTTCACCCCTCTTGCGACTATGTTGCACTGCAATATCTGATATAAGCTACTATATGTAGCCATGCATCCGCTGTCAACAACTATTTTGTGCACTGCAACATAAACAGAATCAAAAACAGCCGGAAGCTTTCCCCAACTCTGGTCCCACAACTCATGCCGATACCGACGACATCATCTTCGCTGCCAGTTCAGCCAGATCACAGGCACAAAAAAACCCCTGTTGCCAGAGGCAACAGGGGTTTATATTGGTGAAGTAAGCGCTGTTTACTTCACGGAAACCTGCTTAACAGCTTCTTCGACATCAGCAACGGCTTTACGGGCGGACTCTTCAACCACCGCAACAAAAGCTTCGTTGGCTTCGGTGATGGCAGCAATGCTCTTCTCAGCAGTTTCACTCATCTGACCTTCCAGCGCCTTATAGAACTTCAGCTGCAGATCAACTGCAGACTGAGGGTCTTTGCACTGAGCCAGCTGCTTGAACTGCTCAACACTGGCGTTAACCACTTCGGTCATGGAATCCTTCTGCAGTGCAGCCAGTTTTTCCATAGCCTTTTTGTTGGTCTCGGCCAGGTCCAGAACAGGCTGCATGCGGCCCTGCATGTCTTCAAAAAACTTCTCGTACATATTAATCACCTATATCTCTGAATTTTGGTTGCGGTGCAATAAAACTGGTAACGACTATAGCTGTATAAAAAATAGTCGTCAACCGCTTTTTGCTGCAATGCAAAAAACCGGATTCAGTGTCTGATCCTGTGGTTTCAGAGACTCCGGCGGCAACGCGGTAGCCAGGTATTTATTCCTCGGACCCTGATTCGTAAAACAGTTCGACCCTGGCGCCCAGTTGCTCTCTCAGCAGCCCGGCAAGACGATCCATTTCACTGTCTTCCCAGGGCGCAGCCTCGCTTTCCGCCGGTTTACGAGCCAGAGTATAGGCCTGAATTTTCTGCAGCTTCAGCCCCCCCCGGAGCAATTGCGCTACCAGTTCCACATAAGGCCGATAGCTGGCGTCACTGTACGGCTGTCCCTGCCACTGAAAAAAGCAGGACTGCAGGACGACCGGGTACTGCTGACCGAAGCTGGCCAGTTTGCCGACCAGACTGTCGAATTTCAGGCGGGTTCGGTTGATCAGCTCAAGGCTCTGCTGATCCCAGTAATCCAGCTTGAACCAGACTTCGCCACCAGCCCCAAAGAATTCGGGCCAGATGGCGCTAAGGTCGGTCCGGTCGATGCCACTGCCATTACTGAACAGAACCAGCTTAACATCGGGCCCGAGGCCGAATTCCTTCTTCAGATCCAGCAGCAACTGCAACACTTCCGGCAGCTGTTTCTCGCTGGTTGGTTCGCCATCACCGGCAAGCGCTATATCCCGCAACCGGTAACCACGATAATCGCCCTGTCGCAGACGTTCCAGCCAGTGCCTGAGCTCCTGCTCCAGTCGCGCCAGGTCCGGTCGAATCCGTATCGCCGGCTCGGTGCGCTCCACCTGACAGTAGACACAATCGAAGTTACAGCGCTTATCCGGGTTGAGATTGATCCCCAGTGATAAGCCGCGTGAGCGTCGGGATACCACCGGATACACCAGACAGTCGTATTCACTCAGACGACTGTGACTATCAACGCTGAGTTCGATGCGGGCGTCGTCGACAGCCTTCATGCTTGTGCCTGACGCTTTTCTGTGGCTTCCACCAGAATCTGTTTGTAGGCACTGACCGCCGTTCCCAGCCCCATCATCAGCGCGTCAGCTACCAGTGCATGACCGATGGACACCTCTTCCAGATTAGGAATCGTAGCCAGCAGCCCCAGATTATCCAGATTCAGGTCATGGCCGGCATTCAGATCCAGTCCGGCCTGGCGGGCGCGCTCAGCGGCATCGGCAAAATGCTGGAAAACCACCTGCTGCTGATCGCTCCCGTAATGATCGGCATAGGATTCGGTATAGAGCTCAACCCGATCAGCCCCCAGTTCAGCCGCCAGCTCAAACTCGTCGGACTCCGCATCCATAAACAGACTGACTCGGATGCCCAGTTCTTTCAGCTCACGGATAATCGGTCGCAGACGCTCCCCATCATCGGCCAGTGACCAGCCATGGTCCGAAGTCAGCTGATCACTGGAATCGGGTACCAGAGTGCACTGATCCGGCACCACCGCCCGCACCAGCTCGAGAAAGCCCGGGTAATCTCCCAGCGGTCCCTCGAAGGGATTGCCTTCGATATTAAATTCGACCTCCAGCATTTCAGACAGCGCGAAGACATCGTCCGGGCGAATGTGACGCAGATCCGGTCGCGGATGAACCGTAATGCCATCCGCACCGTTGGCCAGGGCAACACGGGCCGCCTCCGTGACGCTGGGAATCCCGGACAGCCGGGAGTTTCGCATCAGGGCGATCTTATTCAGGTTGACGCTTAATGCAGTCATAGGTCTACCTTCTTCTCAGATATTGCAAACAGGCTGGCATTGTATGCCGATTAACGTCCGGGTTCATCCCGTCGCAAACGGAAAAATGGATGCCTGCAGCCTTGTCCCTGTCCGGCAGTACGAGGCCAGCCATAGTCAATACCGAAGCGGCCCGGCAGGATTACGGGCTCCACTGGCACAATAGCAGTGAGTTACTGATGGATGAACGGCAGGTTATTATCTGTGCATTTTTCACTTAGCGAAATCGATTCGCCCGGAATGCCGCCTGAACCCTGCACAGAGCGATCGGGAAGAAACGGTCGATCTGAAATGAGTCCGGACTGGCACCCTTCTGATTTACGAGTGTGTGGTTGCAGACCCGGGCACCAGCAAGCGGGCGCAGAGTTTTTTCAGCAGCGACTCATCAAAGGGTTCGCCATTGTAGTTAAGCAGACTCTGACCGAATACATAGCTGTAAAACAGGTAAGCACGGGAAAACGCATCCTCCTCGCTCAGCTCGAGTCGGGCGAACAGTCCGGCAACGGTAGCCAGTCGCTCGTTGTCCACCTGGCGAACGGTGGCCGCCGCCTTCTCAGAATTGCGAGCCCAGTCCCGGACGGCCAGCTCAATGGCCTTGCCCCTGGGGTTGGTATGATCGGTATAGAGTTCCAGCAGATGTTCAAGAGTAGCAGTCGCCGACTTCCCATTCTCCACCTGCTGATGAATGGCCTGAATACGACCGCTCTGCCATTGCTCAAGCAACGCATCCAGTAGTTCGTTACGGGTTTTAAAATGCCAGTAGAAGCCGCCTTTGGTCACCTTCAGCCGCTTGGCCAGCACTTCCACCTTAATACCGTCGACACCGCTGTCCGCAAGCGCAGAGAAGGCTTCGTGAATCCAGGCTTCACGCTTGATTTTGACATTCATCGGGCAACTGTCCTACCTTAGCGGCCAGGTCACCGCGACCCGGCCTGACTATACGATACCGTATAGTCAGATAAAGATAAAATGCCCTGAACTTAGGAAGCGCTGAACGGCATCCTCAGATCTGCAATCTCCGCCCCGCCCCGGGGGGCAGTTCCAGACTGCGATGATGAAGGCCGATTTCGGACAGCCGGTCGAGAACCTGAGGCGGAAAATCACTGCTTTTTCGGCTCTCCAGATCGACATGGATCAGTAGCAGCTCATTGGTCGCTGCCAGATAGCCTTCGGTTTCATGAAACATCTGGTGAAATATACGCAGCTTCTTCTCGCTGTACTCAAGCATCTGGGTAGTGAAATGAAGCGGGGTATCCGCGTAGAGTTCCCGCTTGTAGGTGACGTTCATATCCACGACAAAGGCGGAGTGTTGTGTTTCGCGAACGTAATCCCGGCCAAGGTGAATATTGTCGAGAAAGGCATCCGTCGCCTGATCGAATGCGACGACGTAATAAGCCACGTTCATGTGGCCGTTGTGATCAATCCATTGCGGTTGCACCAGGCTACGAAAGGCGCTGAAAGGAACACGGGCATCCATATGACGATGTCCTCCTATTTTTGTTGTTATCAGGAGTCGACACCTGACAGACTAGCGTCTGCGGAAAAGGATTACCAGCAAATTTTAAACAGCACTCGCAGCATAAGATCCGAGTTACAGGAACCAGCTAACCCCCTTTAATACTGTGGGCGGCGTCCGTTTCCGTAAATACTCACCACTTCGGCTTACGCAGTTGCAACACTGTCAGCCATGTTCCAGCCGGGCCAGCGCGCTACGCAGAACCGCCAGCCTGGACAGTGTTTTACGAGTATTCTCCGGGCCGATCCTCAGCATCTGTTTGTGTACCGCTGAGAGCTGTTCCAGCTGCGGGTCAGCGTACTGAAACATCACCGAGGGCCGCTTCAGCTCCAGCGCCCCTTCCAGCACCGGACTGTCCAGCAGATGATCCACCGCCTGCATTACCCGCCGGTGAAACGAACGGCGGGGATAACCCAGTTCGGCATAGGCCTGCTGCATCAGCGGATAGTAGCGCTGGTAAAGAGCGGCAACACGGGAGGTATCCAGGGAGGCCAGCAGATTGATATAAGGGGTGTAACGGCCAAAGTTGTAACCGTCCAGGTAGATCCGTTCGCGGCTCTCCACGGCGCGGAATTTACTGCCCAGTGGACGCAGAATGCTGTGTTTGCGTGGAATCCGGCCCTCAGCCATGTTATCGATCGTCACCACAAACTTACGGATCAGCTCCTCGTCCACCAGCCAGTCTGCCAGTAGCTGAGTCACATCCAATGATGCCAGCGCCCGTCTGATGGCCCGGTCGCTACGATCCAGCGGCGGAATCGCTTCTAGCGAGGGGCGATCCGGATGAGCGCCATCCTCCTGTTCGGTCCTGGTGGACAGAACACTGCTGGTATCGGTCCCCGGTAACGGCGGCTGAGCGCTGATACCCTCTGCTCTCTCCGCCGCCCGGCCAGTAGCGGCGACAGCAATATCCGGCGACAGCGACGTCTTTATCGTGCCTTCCGCCGACACCGCTCTCAGGGTCATCAGTTGCTCCGGTGCCAGCGGGCTGTCATTATCCCGTCCGGCGGCCGGCATCGGCTGGTCGACAACCTTTTCCGGAGTGACCATCGGCCTGACCTTTTCAATCACTTCCGCCACCGGATTTTCGTAGCTGCGCAACATAAACAGCCAGGCAACCAGTGCGATCATCGCCACCAGCACCAGTGGAACGATGACTCTGATAACCGCAATCCCTGACTGACGGTTCAGATGCCGCTGGCTCGAAACTGCTCCTGTCTCTGACATCGTCTGGCTCTCCGGACTTGAGGTACGGACATTGTTCTTGCTGGTCAGATAGTTATCAGACCACAGTTCCCGTTCCTGTGCCAGCCCCGCCGGATCCGTGCCGTCGACTTCAGCCGGTCAGCCGGCCCCGCTGATAGTCGGACAGGGCCTGCTGAATCTGCTGCTCGCTATTCATGACGAAAGGCCCGTAACGGGCAATCGGTTCATTCAGTGGCTGGCCGGCCAGCAACAGCAGCCGGGCACCCTGGCCATCGGCCTGAATAGTTATCGAACGCCCATCAGTAAGTACCGCCAGTTGGCCCGCGCTGACTGCTTCTTCGGACTCACCCAGCCCGGCACTGCCCTGATACAGGTACAGCATCGCGGCAGAGTCTGCCGGCAGCGGATGACTGAAGCGGATACCGGCCGGTATATGCAGATCCACATAGAGTGGGCTGATCCCAATCTCTGTCACCACTCCCCTGACACCCAGCGAGTCACCGGCGATAACCCGACGCTTCACCCCTTCAGAATCAATTGCTTCCGGAATCTGATCGGCAGCAAATTCCTGATAACGAGGCTCACAGAACTTCTCTGCAGCCGGCAGGTTGACCCACAACTGAAAGCCCCACAACAGACCGTCCACCTGGCGTGGCATCTCGGAATGAATCACACCGCGGCCGGCAGTCATCCACTGCACACTGCCGGGTTCCAGCAAGCCTCTGTTGCCGAGATGGTCACCATGCTCCATCGCACCTTCCAGCAGGTAGGTTACCGTTTCAAAGCCGCGATGGGGGTGCTCGGGAAAACCGCCGATATAGTCATCAGGCCGGTCCGATTTAAACTCGTCCAGCAGCAGGAAGGGATCCAGATGGCTGAGCTGACTACCGCCGAGGATGCGCCGGAGGCGCACACCGGCACCATCGCTGGTATCTGTGCCGGTTATCAGTTGTGCAACACCGGCCTGTTTCTGTCTATTCATCGTTGTCTCCCGAGTCCGTGACTGTCATGCCTCAGCATAAGACCGAAAAACAGGAATGAAAAACCGATAATTTCTGCAATTTTATTCTATATATTCGAACAGTTCTCAGCGTGGCAGTTCCCGTCAGAACGGCTGAAGGTGTGCCGGTTCCGCCGTCTCGGCATATAGCTGACGAGGGTTACGGGGGTAATACTTTTCTGCCAGTCGATCGATATGGCTGAAATAGCGGGTATCTTTGTAGGGCATTTTCATATAACCGGAAATCCCCAGCCCGCTGATCAGAGGAACGGCTGCCAGCATACCGTCGAGGCAGGTGCGAAACTCCTCCTCCCGGGAGGGGTCCAGCAAGCGGTAGTAGCTGTGGATTTTCAGGTGGGTCGGCAGACTCTCAAAAATAACCAGCCCGGTGTGGTGAATCCTGTTAAGCCGCTCCAGCGCCGCCATAATCGTCGGCGGCAGTTCCAGAAATTCTTCCGGATCCCTGCCGTCCTCAAAATAGGAATGCACCCGGCTTTCATCCTCCAGCTCAGGAGCAGCGGACACTTCATAGGGTATACGCTGGCCCGGCTCCGGCAGGAAAGGTACGGAAGAATCAGGCCGCTCAATATGCAGAGTCGCCTTAGCATTGAACAGACAGCTTTTAAATATCCCCTGGCGGTAGATTGCCCGGGCCAGATTGACCATATTGTTCACCGAGGCGACGAAAGACTCCTTCAGACTGTCGTCATGAAGGTTCAGGCAGGAATCGATATAGACCCCGTCCGACTCCCAGCGTACCGCCAGCCCTCCGACCACCGGGTATTTGGCCAGCCGGCTGATACTGGCCAGAAAGGCTTTTTCGGTCTCTCCCATCCCCTGGAGAAAGTTCTTGTAGTAGCGATCAAACTGGACGTCGTCAATATCCTGCAGCTGTTCCTCGACGCCCTCCTCTTTCAGGAACGACTTTCTGGAGGTATAGGCAACGGTGTCAATATCCTGTACCGAACTGTGGGACCAGACCGGTATCAGATGAGCTTCAGCCGGTTCCTGCAGATCGATCATCAGCGTCCGGGCCATGGCCGGCATGTTCTTCATAAAGTAGTCACCGGCCGCCGCCCGCACCTCAACATCCGGATCCAGCATCCTTTCCAGCACCCGGGCAAACTCGATGGGCAATCCCAGCGAAGTGGGTGGAATGGCCCGATGACCAAACCGACAGGACTGGCCCGAAGCCAGGGCGTATAGCGTACCGGCCAGCCCCTGCTCGTCAAATCGGGGCGATGAAAGTCCGCCGTTAAGCTGCTCCTCGCCGATAAAATAGACATCGCCCAGTCGGGCATTGGAGTTATGAAGATCACCGGACATCAGATCCATCACATTGCTGGAGACAAACTGCCGGTTCTGATCCACCTGGGCAAACACCGAGGATCCCCAGTCAATCAGCGAGATATTTTCGGTCTGCGGGTCAAAAACAATATTGGAGGGCTTGATATCGCCGTGCACCAGCGGTCGCCGTGAACGAATGGCCGCAGCGCGCAGACCGTGCAGAATCGCGGCCATCTGATCGGCAATACGCACCACCAGTCGGGGACTAAGCCGTCCCTCCCGCAGCGACAACTGCTCCAGATCCAGCCCCGGCGCCCGTTCCATCACCATGATGGCCTGACGGCCGATACGCTGAAACTCGATCAGCTTCGGCACCCAAGGATGGCCGACTTCCGCCAGCATAAAGGCTTCTTCCTCGAGCCGGTCCTGGACGTGCTGCGGCAATGTGATTCTGGAAAACTTAAACACCAGCCGACGGCCGGTATTGCTGACACCACCGAATACAAAGCCGAAGGCTCCCTTACCGATCAGCTCGATGTCCCGATAGCCCAGCTGCTCCAGCTGCTGACGACAGAGATTTACCCAGTCCTTGAGCTTGCGAGCATCATCATGGCTGAGCAGGTAGATCGACTGGTCTTCGGGAATATAGAACTGCTGAAGATTCGGGTAATCCATCGGTGTCCGACCTTTCAGATCGATTGTACAGCTCGCGATCACTGCGATGCCGGGTCAGCACAGAGCTTAACCCGACCCGCAGGATCGCCGCCACCGCCCCCCGTTACCGGAAGGGTTGCCGCTAGCTGAGATCCAGCAGCATCGATGCCGGATCTTCCAGGTAGGACTGCCAGAGTCCGCTGAAGCGGGCGATGGTACCACCGTCAATCACCCGATGATCGCCGGACCAGCTGATATTGAGGATGCTGCGGGCCTCCACCTCACCGGCGGCGTTAAATCGGGGCAACTGCTGGACTTTGCCCAGAGCAACGATAGCCACCTCCGGCGGGTTCACTACCGGGACCGCATAGGTACCCCCCAGGGCACCGATATTGGAGATGCTGATAGTACCGCCCTGCAGGTCCTCCTGGCTGACCCGCCCTTCCCGTGCAGCCTCGGTCAGTCGCTGGACTTCGGCGGCAATCTCCAGAATGCTGAGCCGGTTGACCCCTTTCACGTTGGGCACCAGCAGGCCCACCTTCGAATCCACCGCCATGCCGATATTGCAATCCGGCAGGTAATGGATCTCACTGCAGTCATCATTGACCCGGCTGTTAAGAATCGGATACTGCTGAACGGAAGTCGCCAGCGCTTTCATAATGAAAGGCATCAGCGTCAACCGCACGCCCTGACGGTCCGCCTTCTCTTTCAGCTGCTTTCGCAGCGCCAGCAGCGCAGTAACGTCAACCTCATCACCGAAGGTGAAGTGGGGGATAGTGCTGGCAGACAGCGTCATCTGGCGCGCCATCGCCGCTTTGATACCACGGATGGGCTCAACCCGGATGCCAGCAGGTTCGGCCGTAACAGCGGTCACAGGAGCCGGTATACGCTCAGTCGGCGGCGCAGTCACCGGCTGTTGCTGCTGTTTACGGAACTTCAGCACATCCTCTTTAAGTACCCGGCCATCCCTGCCTGAACCGGGAATATCGCTGATGGTCAGCTCATACTCCCGACACAGCCGGCGTACCGCCGGACTGGCCAGCGCCCGACCACGGGCTGCGGGCTCTGCAGATGTTGAAGTCTCAGCTGCAGGACTGGTCATCGAGGTTCTTTTCACCGCCGGTTTTACCGCCTCGGCAGTGACTGCGGCCGGCTGAGCCGCGTCGGGAACAATGGCAAACAGCGGCGAATGCACCTTTGCGATATCCCCCTGGGGATAATAGAACTTAGTCACGGTGCCGGCGGTATGGGCGGGTATCTGCACCAGTGCCTTATCGGTCATCACATCGACGACCGGCTGGTCCTCTTCAATATGATCTCCCTCGGCAATCAGCCACTCCACCACTTCACACTCGACAATCCCTTCGCCGATATCCGGCAGAATAAAGTCCTCTGCCTGTCCGGTCGCCGGAGCCGGTTCTGCTGCAACAGATTCGGCAACAGCCGCAGCCGCAGCCGGTGCAGTTTCAGCCTGAGCGACCGGCTCGGCACCGTTAAACTCAACGGCGAACAGCGGTTCGTGAACCCGGGCACTCTCACCCTGCTGATAATAGAGCTTGGTCACTCGTCCGCCGTGAGGGGCGGGGATCTGAACCAGCGCTTTATCGGTCATGACATCCGCGACAGGCTGATCCTCTTCAATCAGATCACCCTCTTTGATCAGCCACTCCACCAGCTCACACTCAACAATTCCTTCACCAATATCCGGAAGGATAAAATCTTTTAACATCGCTTTACCCTCTAGAAACTGATACTGCGCTTGATGGCTTCATAAATCTTCAGATGATCCGGAATATATTCCTTCTCCAGCGCCAGCGGATAAGGCGTATCCAGACCGGTCACCCGGGCAATCGGCGACTCCAGATAGAGGAAACACCGTTCCTGAATCGCAGCGGCAATCTCACCGGCAAAACCACCGGTCAGAGGTGCTTCATGACTGATCAGCAGCCGTCCGGTCTTTTTCACAGACGCAGCAACGGTATCCACATCCCAGGGCAGAATGGTGCGCAGGTCGATTATTTCGCAGGAGATTCCTTCTTTCTCGGCCATTTCATCGGCTTTCTCGAGGTACTCCATCTGCGCCCCCCAGGCCAGCAGGGTGATGTCGCTGCCCTCTTTCACCACTTCAGCCATACCCAGTGGCAATTCATAATCGTTCTCCGGAACCTCTCCCACCGAGGCTCGGTAGATGCGCTTCGGCTCGAAAAAGATGATCGGATTAGGATCCCGGATGGCCGCCAGCAGCAGCCCCTTGGCCTGATGAGGATTGCGGGGCACTACGACTTTCAGCCCCGGTGTCTGGGCGAAATAGGCTTCCGGCGACTGGGAATGGTAATGACCACCAGCGATACCACCGCCATAGGGGGTACGGATGGTCAGGCCGCCGACATCAAACAGGTTGCCGGAGCGGTAACGGAATTTGGCGGACTCGTTGACGATCTGATCGAAGGCCGGAAATATGTAGTCGGCAAACTGGATTTCAGCCACCGGTACCGAGCCCTGAGCCGCCAGGCCATTGGCGAAGCCGATGATGCCCTGCTCCACCAGCGGTGTATTGAAACAGCGTTCACGGCCGTACTTTTCCTGCAGATGACTGGTCGCCCGGAAGACCCCACCGAAACCACCGACATCCTCGCCGAAGCAGATGACTTTGTCATTCTTCTCCATGGCGATATCAAGGGCGTTATTGACCGCCTGCAGCAGATTCATTTTAGCCATGATCGATCCTCCCTGACGTCTTCGGATACGCTTCGGGATACAGGCGGATATGGCCCTTCAGCTGGTCGAGCTGTTCCACCAGATGGGTCGGCGGAACATCGTAAACATCGGTAATCAGTTCATCGAGTTTCGGGATCGGCCGCTTTTCGGCCTCCTTCATGGTGGTCAGCACTTCCCGCCGGTCTTCATTGAAGAGTTCCTTGTCCTCCTCTTCCGTCCACCACTGCTGCTTCAGCAACCACTCCTTCATGCGCAGCAACGGATCTTTGCTGCGCCATTTTTCTTCCTCTTTTTTGCTCCGATAGCCGGACGGGTCGTCAGACGAGGAGTGGGCGGCCAGCCGGTAACTCATGGTCTCGATCAGCACCGGTTCGTTCTGTTCTACGGCGATTTTCCGGGCTGCGACGGTGGCAGCATAAACGGCGAGAATATCGTTACCATCCACCCGGATGGTATGCATGCCGTAACCCAGCGCTCGCGGCGCGATACCGTCGGCAGCAAACTGTTCAGTCGAAGGTGTGGAGATGGCATAACCGTTGTTCCGACAGAGGAAGATGACCGGAACCTTGATCACCGAGGCCATGTTCAGGGCGGCATGGAAGTCCCCTTCGGAGGCAGCGCCCTCACCGAACACCGTCACCGTGCATTTGCCGTCCCCGGCCATTTTCTGGCCGTAGGCATAACCGGTCGCCTGAGGAATCTGAGTCGCCAGCGGCGAGGAAATGGTCATGTAGTGAAGCTTGTCAGAACCGTAGTGGATCGGCATCTGACGGCCCTTGCCGTAATCCTGCTCATTGCTGAACAGCTGGTTCATAAACTCGTCAAGGGTAAAACCGCGATAGACCAGAGCGCCCTGTTCGCGGTACTGGGCCATGATCATGTCGTCATCATCCAGCGCGGCAGCAAAACCGACCGTAGTCGCCTCTTCACCGGTTGACTGCATGTAGAAACTCAGACGACCCTGGCGCTGTGCGGCCAGCATACGCTCGTCGAGGACCCGGGTGCGGACCATGGCCCGATAGATTCTGAGCGCCGTGCCCTTGTCCATATCCGGAACTTCTGCCCCTTTGTAAGGGGATCCATCCTGTTTGAGAACCTTGTAGGTCGGAATCTGGAGCTCGTCGCCACGGATAAAGTTGAGCTTGTGGACAGCCCTGTCTTTAGTACCCGTTTTCATAGCTTCCTCTTCATTATTTTTAGAGTGGACAGCTGCAAATCCCTTATGAGGATTTGCTCATATAAATATAGTCCCGCCTTTGTGAGGTGGGGGGACAGTTTTAAACTACTTTTACGTAAACGTAAAGTATATTCAACACACCTGTCTTTAAAGTAGTTAAGGGTTCTCCGGCAAAGCAAGCGGGACTGACATAAATCTGGCAGACAGCTGTGGTCACAGTGTCATTTTCAGTCCCTACTCCGTCAGTCATCGGGCAATACCGCGATGAGGGCGTAATCGCCGGAGCAAAGCCGGCTCAACGCAAAGCAGCGGATAACAGAAGAGTCCCCCCGTTTTCCTGAGCGCAGTCCGCGGATTACCCGGCCTGCGCAGGGGATCCTCAGGCATCTGATCCATCAATGGGAAGTTAATCGCTTGCCGGACAATCAGCAGGAGTCCCGGGGTTCTGAGTTCATCGGCCGGGGCTGACAAACCTCAGGCAGATCAGCGCGGGCAGGAGCAAGCACCATCTCAATGAACAGGACGCTGCAGACATATCGATTGACCCCTATCAACCGATTGATATAGTTTACTTTTTCCTGAAAATCACTTGCCTGAAGATCGGTTATGTTTCAGGATAGCCGCTTTCTTAACCCGCAAGGAGCCTGCCGTGAAACGGACTTTAATTACCTCTGCCCTGTTATCCACCCTGCTAAGTACTGCCGCCCTGGCAGATAGCGGAAATTTCTATGCTGGTATTTCTGCCGGTAAAAGCGATATTGATACAGATGTCAGCAATCTGACCGGTACCGCCAGTCTGGATGAAGATGACAAAGGCTTTAAACTTTCTGGTGGTTATCAGTATAACGAGAACATCGCCGTCGAAGTTCACTATACCGATCTCGGCGAAGCGGAGCTGAATGGTAATAGCGGCGATACTTTTGTACTGGACGGCACTACTTTTGCGTTTACAGCAAATGACGTTAAAGTCACGTCCGAAGGAGAAAGCTACGGTATTGCTGCCGTATTCAGCTTTCCGCTGACCGATGCAATTAAACCGTTTGCACGTATCGGAATTCAGCACTGGGAAATCGATGGCTCAGTTACATCTACGGCCGGCAATGCCGACTTCAGCGATGACGGGACCGATCCCTTCTACGGTGTAGGGGTTGATGTACAGCTCAGCGACAGCATCGCCCTCAGAGCTGAATACGAACATTATGAACTTGACAGCGAAGATGCAGAATTCCTGGCTGTTGGAATTAGAGTCAGCTTCTGATTCATTCCTATCAGAATCCCGGTCAGTCCCGGGATTCTGGTGCCTGCAGGGCGCTATAGAATTTTCACACAGAGCTTCACAAAATCCTGGGCGGTCAGCATTCCCACCAGTCGGCCCTGTTCGATAACCGGCAGGCAACTGTGTTTGTTCTCCAGAAAGTACTGTCCCGCCTGCTTCAGATCCATTGTCGGGTCGGTGATCTGAAAATCAGTCAACATCACCTCTCTGACACTGAGTTCCCGCTCACTCTTCTCCAGTCCGGCGACACCGGCCTGATCTACCAGTTTAATAACTTCCGCCAGCACCGCCCGCTGAGTCAGTAATCCGACCAGCACCCCGTCGGCCCCGATCACCGGCAGGTGACGAATGTTGAGTTCTTTAAGCGCCTTCCGGGCCTCTCTTAATGAGGACCTGTCATGAATGAAAGCTACGCTGGTAGTCATAATATCGGCTACGACCGGCATCAAAACGTCTCCTGAAGATATCATCTGAGCTGAAGTATGAACCGAGTTCAGGATTTTGTCCTTCAGAATCGTACCTCACACTCTTCTTCGGGGACTGTCTCAACCGGCGTTTGCCGACCCTGCTTCTGCCCGCTGATAGCCTCGCTGTCTGCTGTCCGCAGGCGTCAGCAGCCAGATAATGGTCAGCATTACCAGCAGCAGCAGCGCGGCAACTCCGTTATGGGCCACAGCGACAGGCAGTGGCAATTGCGCCAGGACATTGGTAATACCCAGTCCCAGCTGTAACAGCAGCAGCGCCAGCAACAGATGACCGGCCCGGCGAACAGGCACCGGCCGATCTGATCGAGTCAGACGCCAGCCCAGCAGTCCAAGACAGATGGCGGTGATCAGCGCCCCGATCCGGTGGCTGAGATGAATCGCCGTCCGGGCCGGATACTCCAGCACTCCGAATTCATAGTTGATACCCAGTCCTCGCCAGAGCACGAAAGCTTCGGAAAAATCCGTTTCCGGCCACCAGTCGCCGTTATTGCAGCTGGGAAATTCGGTACAGCCGATCGCCGCATAATTAGTGCTGGTCCAGCCACCCAGGAAAATCTGTGCAATCAGCACCATCAGCACGGCGGCGGTCACTGGCAACAGTCGCACGGAACAGGCGGTCGGTGCGACTGCCGGGGTGCCGGTTCCGCGCCTCAGCAGATTCAGACTCAGCAACCACAGCATCGACAGGGTAGCCAGGCCGCCCAGCAGGTGGGCGGTCACGATCAGCGGTTTTACCAGCAGGGTCACCGTCCACATACCCAGCAGCGCCTGAAAAATCACCGTCCCCAGCAACAGCGCCGGCAATACTTTCGGTTGATCCGGCAGACGGCGGCATCGCCATGCCAGCCAGGCCAGTGCGGCAACGATCAGCCCCAGAGTTCCGGCCAGATAGCGATGAGTCATCTCTTTCCAGGCCCGGGCCCGGTCCAGCGGTCGCTCCGGAAAGCTGCTGTTGGCGACGGCAATCTCCTGTTGCTCGGACGGCACAATCAGCTGACCGTAACAACCCGGCCAGTCCGGACAACCCAGCCCGGCATCCGAGAGTCGCACCCAGGCGCCAAGCATGATCACCACCAGCGCCAGCGCTGTACCGGCCAGGGCGAAGCGCAGCTGAAGTGCAAGAAGCGATAAAGACGGTTGTATCTTCGGCTGGCTCATGGGACTCTCATAACCTGCTCAGATTACTGTAAAAAGATAGCCGTAAATCAGGCTGGCACAACAAGATTAAACCTGTTTCTGTAATCCCGGGTCCTGATCAGAGCGATGCGCAGGGCTCCGGCAAAAAGATAACATCGAACGAGGGCGGAATCCTGAAGCCGATGACCGACAGAACGTTGCTGGATCTGATCAGCCTGCATCCGGAACAGCAGCGACAGATCCGAAACTGGCTGAAACTGGGAGTACTGGCACTGGGCCTGGCGGGTCTCTTTGCCCTGTTGCTGGTGTTATCACGAATGCCCGGTGCCGGTGACTTCTTTCCCTGGATAGATTTTTTCCGTACCGCCCTGGTAGTACATGTCGATCAGTCCGTACTGATCTGGTTTCTGTCGATGGCCGGCGCGCTCTGGTCGCTGACCGATCGCCACCGTGACCGCGCTTCCCTTCTCAGAAAAACAGCCTTTCTGCTGGCGCTGATCGGCACGCTGGGGATTGCGGCCTCGGCCTTTGTTGGTGAGGGCCGGGCACTGATGAACAACTATGTACCGGTCCTGCAACGACCGCTGTTTTTTATCGCCCTGGCTCTGTTTGGCGTCGGTATCTGTCTGCGGCTGGCACTGACCCTCGGCGCCAGTCTTTTCCACCGCCGTAGCAGCGGCCTGCAAAACGGGCTCCGCCAGCCGGGTCATCCGCTGCAGGTTGCGTCCATCACCGTTGCCGTGGCGACGGCCATTTCGGTACTGGCGCTGCTGTGGAGCTGGTCGGATATACCGACCTCCATCACCGGCCAGGGTTTTTTCGAACTGCTGTTCTGGGGGGCCGGTCACAGCCTTCAGTTCGTCTATACCCAGCTGCTGCTGATCAGCTGGATTCTGCTGGCACTGGCCAGCGGAGTGATACTGGGAACCGGCGAACGCTGGCTCAGCCGCTGGCTCTGGCTGGGTTTTCTGCCGGTTCTGCTGGTGCTGCCGATCAGCCTGCTATGGCCTGTTGAATCGCCGGAATCGAGAATCGCCTTTACCCGACTGATGCAGTTCGGCGGAGCCCTGGGCGCAGTGCCCATCGGTCTGATCCTGCTGGCGGGACTCAGGCGGGCCGCTCCGGCGGTCGACGAACAACGGCCGCTACGGCTGACCCTGTGGATATCGATGCTGCTGTTTACCGCCGGCGGCGTTATCGCCCTGCTGATTTCCGGCGTCAATACGATCATTCCCGCCCACTACCACGGTTCCGTGGTCGGCGTCACTTTGGCGCTGATGGGGCTGGCCTACCTGTTGCTGCCAAAACTGGGTTATCCGGCGATCAGCGGCCGACTGGCCTGTGCCCAGCCGCTCTGCTATGGAATCGGCCAGTTGCTGCATATTACCGGTCTGGCGCTCTCGGGAGCCATGGGCATTCAGCGAAAAACCGCCGGTACCGCTCAGGGACTGGACAGTCTGGCGGCCAAACTGTCGATGGCCGTGATGGGTATCGGCGGGTTACTGGCTGTTGTCGGAGGCATCCTGTTTGTCTGGATCATGCTGCGGACCTTTCTGCAAAGACCGCAATCCTGACGCCCCCTTCCAGAGTTCTTCCGGCCCCCCTCCGGACGCTACACCTGCACAGCCGGTAACAGCAACGCCAGATAGTGGTCCGTGAGCAGCAACGCAAACAGCAGGCTGAGATAGAGTATCGAATAGCGGAATGTCTGCATGGCATGCTCGGCTCCCTCGCCGCGCCACAGCTTCCAGCTGTGCCAGACAAAACCGAGTCCCAGCAACACCGCGCCAGTCAGATAGAGCAGACCGCTCATCATCACAAAGAATGGCATCATCGACACGGCCAGCAGCATCAGACTGTAAATCAGCACCTGATTTTTGGTGAAATCGATACCATGGGTCACCGGCAGCATCGGAATTCCGGCTCTGGCGTAATCTTTTTTGCGATGGATCGCCAGCGGCCAGAAATGGGGGGGTGTCCAGACAAAGATGATCAGCAGCAACAGGAACGCCTCGGTGGTCACCTCACCGGTAATCGCCACCCAGCCCAGCAGCGGCGGAGCCGCCCCCGCCAGCCCTCCCCAGATGATGTTCTGAGGGGTACTACGTTTCAGAAACAGAGTATAAATAAAGGCGTAGCCGATCAGTGCGGTAAAGGTCAGCAGCGCCGTCAGGGGATTGACCAGCCATACCAGCATGATCATCGACACCAGTGCCAGCAACAGCGCAAACACTGCCGCATGGGGCGTGTCCATGGTACCACTGGGAATCGGCCGCCGCCGGGTACGAGCCATCACCGCGTCGATACGCTGATCAATAATGTGATTGATGACCGCACCGGACGCCGCTGCCAGCGAGATTCCCAGCAGTCCGAACAACAGCGGCTGCCAGGGCACCGCCGCCGGCGTCGACAGCAGCATGCCCACCAGCGCCGTAAAGCTAATCAGCAGCACCACTTTCGGCTTAGTCAGCTGGTAGTAGCTGCGCCATGAAAACCCGGCACTTTTACAGCGGTTGTTCGCTCTGCTACTGCCTGTTACCGCCTCACTTGTGGCCATAGTCCGCTCCTTTTACCCAGCTCTGGGAGATCTTCAGCAGCTTTTCCATATCCTCCAGCACCTGCTTCTGGCTCAGTAACCTGTTGTTATGCTTCATCATCAGCGCCCCCATGGGGTCGATAACAAAGGAATAGTCTGAAATCTGAATTTGCGCCAGGCCAAAGGTCGATTCAGCGGCCGGCAGTCCGTCGACACTGACAGTCAGCGCGGGGACCGTGACAGCGGTTCCGATATCAACCATGCCAGCGGAGTCCGGCAACAGCAGCAACAGGGGCCGGATCCGTTGCTGGCTGCCACCGACAGCCCGTCTTACCTGGTCGATCCGCTGCAACTGCTGCTGACAGGCGGAGCGACAGCGGCCACGAACTATCACGGCCATATGCCAGCTGTCACTGAAGAATTCGGCCGCTACCGGCTTTCCCGCCCTGTTCGTCAGCGGCAATCCCTGTACGGGTATTGCCGGGTGAATCAGCTCACCATGGTTATTGCGCTTGTCCGGCAGCCACTGAGGGTTGAGAAAGTACAGCCAGCCCAGCAGTGGCGGCACGGCAAACAGGCAGATCAGCATGATCAGTGTCAGTCGTCCCGATCTCTGCGGTGGTGATGCGGTCATTTCCATGCGGTGGATTCCTCCTGCCAGCGGCAATGCCAGTTATAGCCGATTTCGAACTCCGACAAGGGCTGAACTTCCCCCGGCCGACGCGCCCCCTGCTCAGAGTAAGTCTGTTGATCACTCCGTTCAGCCCTGCTCTCTGCCATCGCGAAGCGATAATTTCACCCAGATCAGCAACACGATGACGGCAAACCCGAACCATTGCAGGGCATAGCCGATATGCATACTGTGATCCACTTCCGGCTGCGGCCAGCGCCTGACAAATCCGCCTTCGCTCTCGGGAGATTGCAGCAACAGCAGCGGGTAGATGTCAGCACCGGACCAGCGCCGAAAACGGTCAAGGGTAAAAAACGGCCAGCGAGCCGGCTGGTCGGAAATACGCGGGCTGTCCGCGGCCGGCGTCAGATCCAGCCAGGGCGCAACCGGCAGCGTCACCGTTCCCTCCAGCATCAGCTCATCCGCCGGTGTCTCAAACTGCGGCATACTGAGTGCTGCTGTCGCTTCCACCCACCCACGATTAACCAGCAGCCAGCGCCCCGTGTCGCTCACCTCAAAGGGGGTAATGATATGAAATCCGGTTTTCCCGCCCTGCCTGCGGTTCTCAATCAGTACCGATTCCCCGGCCAGAAAACGCCCGGCCGCCCGTAACCGGAGAAACTCCAGCTCTGCAGGTTCTGTGGTCGAAAAATCGATGTGACTCACCGGGATAACAGGTTGCTGCAACCGCAGTTGCAGGGTTCCGGCCAGCGCCTGTTTCTGATCGGCACGATCAAGCTGCCAGTTACCCAGCAGTGTGAAAGTCACCATCAGCACCAGAACCGTCAGAGAGGGTATCCAGTGGGGATGAAAATGAGTATTGGTCGCGATCATGTTGTCCTATAGTTAAACTATCCGATCCATCCCGGCGCTGTCCCGGCGCAGAAGGTGTGCTTATGGATATTATGATCAAGCTGCCGGTTATCATTCTCCTTATCTTTATCGTCGCGGCTCTGGCCCGCAGTATGTACTGTCTGGCTCGGGATGACGGCGCCAGGGATAAAGCTCAGGTCGTTCAGGCGCTGACTATCCGTATCGTGCTCTCATTTATCCTCTTTGCGGTGCTGATCGGAGGTTATCTGACCGGTATTGTCCAGCCCCATGGTCTGTAAGCAGTCTGCCCTCCCCCGGTGTCAGAGCCAGTAGACAAAGATAAACAGACCGAGCCAGACCACATCGACAAAGTGCCAGTACCAGGCCACCGCTTCAAAGGCGAAATGGTTGTGGGGGCTGAAATGTCCCTTCATACTGCGGCCCAGTATCGCCATCAGCATGATTGCCCCCATACAGACATGGAAGCCGTGAAAACCGGTCAGCATGTAAAAGGTTGAACCGTAGATACCGGTCCCCAGGGTCAGATTAAGATCACTGTAGGCGTGGCCGTACTCCCAGGCCTGAAAGGCGACAAAGATCAGCCCCAGCGCGACTGTCGCAATCAGGCCCAGCACCAGGTGGCGCTGATTGTTTACCTTCAGCCCCCAGTGCGCCCAGGTGATGGTGGCACCGCTGCTCAGCAGGATAAAGGTGTTAACGGCCGGAATGCCCCAGGCCCCCATAGGAGTGAAATCACCACCCGCTTCACCCGGCCCGTGCGTGGGCCAGACGCCCTGATACCCGCCATAGAGCACCTCATTGGTGGTTCCCAGATATCCGTCCCCGGCCAGCCAGGGTACGGCGATATTGCGGATATAGTAGAGGGATCCGAAGAAGGCCAGAAAGAAAAAAACTTCCGAGGCGATAAACCAGATCATGCCCATGCGGAAAGAGGCGTCCACCTGCTTGTTGTAGCGATCGCTGAGATTTTCCCGGATAACGTCCCGGAACCAGCCGAACAGCAGCACCGCAAACAGCAGCAGACCGGCAATGGTCAGGTATTTACCAAAACCGACATCGTTAACCACCAGCGCCGTACCGGCCAGAGCCAGCAGCAGTGACAGCATTCCGATAACCGGCCAGGGACTGGGGTCGGGGATGTAGTAATGATCACTGCTGTGCGGGCTGGCTGACATAGCGCTTTCCTCACTGATTAACGGACCCACCGGCGTCAGGGAGCACCTGAGCCAGCGAACTGCCCTCCAGTCTCATCACGCTGTAGGAGAGAGTGATGGAGTTAACTTCTGAAGGCAGCTTTGGAGATACCACAAAACGCAGCGGCATTTCGGTCTGCTCGCCGCCGGCCAGTGTCTGGCGGTTAAAACAGAAGCACTCCAGCTTGTTGAAATAGGGAGTCGCCTGCCAGGGAGTGACACTGGGAATCGCCTGAGCCGTGACCGCCTGATTACTGCGATTGCGGGCCCTGAACACCACTTCATAAACTTCACCGGTTCGTACCTCCATCACCACGGGCTGCTGAAGCTCCATCTGCCAGGGCAGGTCCGGATGGATGCTGGTATCCAGCTTAACCTTCAGCGTCCGTTCGGAACGCTCCGCCTCCGCAACCACCGGAGCCGACACCGTTACCGCTGATTCGCTGCGAAGGGCGATCGACTGTATCCCGGTTATTTCACAGATCAGGTTGTAGAGCGGCACCAGGGCAAAGGCAAACCCGAACATCCCCACCACCAGCCCGGATAACAGCAGCAGGGTACGGCGATTTTTCTGTCGGAGCGGGCTTCTGTCGGTCATCAGGATCTGCTTGCTGCGGCAATCAGCACCTCCTGCCAGAATGGAAACGAGGTCACCAGCACCAGCAACGCAAAGAAAGCGAGCATCAGCGCCAGCCGGATGTTCTTCTTTTTAAGGTCATTTGACCGGGGCCGGTTTTTCATAAGTATCCTTCAGCTCAGAGAGTTCCGGGGCTTCCGTCCAGGTGTGGAATGCCGGCGGTGAATCCAGATGCCATTCCAGTCCGTGAGCACCTTCCCAGACTCGGGCCTCCGCCTTTTTACCGCCGCGAATAGTCTTGATAACGATATAGAGCAGTAGCAGATGGCTGAGCCCGAAGATCATCGCACCGATACTGGAGATGACGTTAAATTCGGTAAACATTACGTTGTAATCGACGATTCGGCGGGGCATACCGGCCAGGCCGAGAAAATGCTGAGGGAAGAAGGTGATATTGAAGCCGATCACATTGATCCAGAAAAACAGCTTCGCCAGCCCTTCGTCATACATATGACCGGTCCATTTCGGCAGCCAGTAGAACACCCCGGCAAACAGCCCGAACACCGCTCCGGGCATCAGCACATAGTGAAAGTGAGCGACCACAAACATGCTGTCGTGGTACTGCATATCCGCCGGTACCACCGCCAGCATCACGCCGCTGAGGCCACCGAAGGTAAACATCAGAATAATTGCCACGGCGAACAGCATCGGGGTTTCAAACGTCATCGCCCCCCGCCACATGGTGGCGATAAAGTTAAAGATCATCAGTCCCACCGGAATGGAAATGATGATAGTGCCGATCATGAAGTAGCTGACCGCGCCCAGCGACATGCCGATGGTGTACTGATGATGCGCCCAGACCACCATGCCAATGGTGGCAACGGCGATCATCGCCCCCACCATGGAACGATAACCGAACAGAGGTTTCCTCGAGAAAGTGGGAATCACATGGGCCAGCACGCCGATGGACGGCAGCAGCAGCACGTAGACTTCCGGGTGGCCGAAGAACCAGAACAGGTGCTGGAACAGCACCGGATCGCCACCGCCGGCAGCATCGAAGAAGCTGGTACCGAAGTGACGGTCAAACAGCAGCATGGTAACGCCGCCCGCCAGCACAGGCACCACCAGGATCAGCAGGAACGCGGTAACCAGCCAGGTCCAGCAGAACATTGGCATCTGCATCAGCGTCATTCCCGGCGCCCGCATATTAAGCAGGGTGACAATGATATTGATGGAGGCCAGCACCGACGAGATACCCAGCAGATGGATGGCGAAGATCAGGAAATCCATCGACATTCCCACCTGTAACGACAGCGGTGGATAGAGCGTCCAGCCGGTGTTGATCTGACTGCCACCACCGGGGAAAAAGGGCACCACGAAGGACAGAATCAGCATGGTCGCCGCCGCCGGCAGAATCCAGAAGCTGAGATTGTTCATCCGCGGCAGCGCCATATCCGGCGCCCCGATCATCAGCGGAATCATCCAGTTGGCCAGCCCGGCGGCCGCCGGCATCACCGCGCCGAAGATCATGATCAGAGCGTGATTGGTCACCAGATTGTTGTAGAGGTCCGGCTGCAGCAGCTGGATGCCCGGCTGGAACAGCTCGGCCCGGATCAGCATGGCACTGGCGCCACCCAGAAACAGCATCGCCAGGGCAAACAGCAGATAGAGAGTGCCGATATCCTTGTGATTGGTGCTGAACAGCCAGCGACGCCAGCCGCTGGGGGCGTGATCGTGATCATGTGCAGCTGCATAGGTACTCATGGGTACAGCTCCTCTAACGATGCTGTTTAACGTCGGCCGGCTGAACCACATCACCGGTTTCGTTGCCCCAGGCGTTGCGCTCCCAGGTAACGATGGCGGCGATCTCCAGATCATTCAGCGCATTCCAGGCCATCATGGCAGTGCCCGGCTTGCCGTTAATAACAATATCCAGGTGGTCGGCGACCGGACCGGTTACCAGCGGGGAACCTTTCAGGGCCGGAAATGCCGGTGGCAAGCCGGTACCGGTCTTCTGATGGCAGGCCGCGCACTTGCTGTTATAAAGCTCTTCACCGCGGGCCATCAGCTCCTCTTTACTCCAGTCCTTAACGGCGCTGGCTTCGGCGGCAGCCGCCGCTTTCGCCGATTGCTGCCCGCTCACCCAGGCAGCAAATTGCTCCGGAGACACCGCTTCCACCACGATCGGCATGCGCGCATGCCAGGTACCACAGAGTTCGGCACACTGGCCACGGAAGACCCCTTCGCGGTTGATTTCAACCCAGGTTTCGGTGACATAACCGGGAATCGCATCCTTCTTGACCGCCAGCTCAGGTACCCAGAAGGCGTGCAGCACATCGGCGGAGGTGTGGAGAAAACGGATCTTTTTGCCGGTCGGCAGAATCAGCCGGTTATCCACCTCCCGCAGATAGAGATCGCCGGCCTCCTCCTTAGGGACATAACGACTCTCTACGCTGATGCCGTGATCCAGATAGTCAAACTCCCACCACCACTGGTGACCGGTCACCTTCACATCCAGCAGCTCTTTATCTTTCGGGACCTCCCAGACTTTCTTCAGTACCGCGTTGGCATTGTTGGCAATGGTCAGATCCACACCCAGCACCAGCGCCGGCACAATGATCCAGGACCAGTGTCCGAACCAGGTGTCGTGAAACTTCTGATCCGCCTTATAGCCCCGGCTTTTGCGATGAAAGATAAGGGAGTAGAAAACGATGGAAAAAACGACGATCAGCAGAAAGGTGGAAATCTGCATCGTCAGCATATGAATGTCGTAGATTTCCTGGGCGACGGTGGCGGCTGGCTGCGGGAAGTTGATGCCGTATTCCGCCCGAACCTCACCGGCAAGCAGCAGTACAGCAGTAAAGAGCGTGCAACGTCCCGAAAGAGTAGCGAGAAAGCGCATACCGTCTTACCTCCGATGAGACAGCCCCGTACTTCATTTGTCGTTTTTATCTGTTATTAAGTTAGACCCTGTTGATCAAAGTGCAACCAATCGGCAGAAACAAAGGTGATATTTGTCAATAAATTAACAACACACCGCCGGTACCGGGATCGATCCTTGTGACCGCGGTAACAGAGGCCGCAGCCCCTCTCAGGCGGCTGGCACGCGGTGTTGCTCAGCCGGGAGACCAAGCAGTCAGGATTGGCTGGCGGAACCACTGTAAAAACAGTTCAGCGCGCCGTCCCGGTCATACCTGCACCAGCATCTGCCCGGCAATCTGGCCCAGTTGCCGAACCGCCCCCTGCAGATCCTCGCGGGGATCGGCGGCACAGTTGATACGCAGGCAGTTGCGGAATTTTCGGGTAGCCGAACAGAGCTGGCCGGGAACGATTCCCACCCCCTGTGCTGCAGCACGCCGGTGCAACTCAAAGGCGTCCAGTCCGGCCGGCAGCTCAACCCAGAGTACATAGCCACCCCGAGGATTGCTGCAGCGGGTACCTGGCGGAAAACAGGCCAGCACCCACTGCTGAAAATGGTGCAGCTGCTGCGCCAGTCGGGTTCTTAACTGACGCAGATGGCGGTCGTAACGGCCGCTGCCCATAAATTCCGCGATGACCAGCTGGGCCAGCGCCGGAGCGCTGACATTGGTGAAAGATTTAATGTAATCCACTTCGCTGTACCAGCTGCCCGGAGCTATCCAGCCGACCCGTAGCCCCGGTGCTATCGATTTCGACGCCGACGAGCAGTAGAGCACCTGGCCACTGCGGTCCCAGGCTTTGCAGGGCTTCTGCCGCTGACCATCAAACGCCAGATCCCCGAACAGATCATCTTCGATCAGCGGAATCTGCCGCTGCAGCAGCATTTCCACCAGTCGCTGGCGACCGTCATCCGGAATCGAGCCCCCCAGCGGGTTACTGAAGGATGAGACAACCGCCACCGCCCTCACCGACCACTGATCCAGCGCCAGCTCCAGCGCCTCCAGGCTGATTCCTTCATCCGGCAGACAGGGGATCTCGATGGCCCGATAGCCCATCGATTCGATCAGCTGCAGCAGACCGACAAAACCGGGGGACTCGATGGCGATGGTATCTCCGGGCCTCGCCACCGCCCGCAGACAGATCGACAACGCTTCCTGGCAACCGTTGGTGATGATCAGTTCGCCGGCCGCTATCCGACAGCCAATTTCCGCCAGCCGCTGAGAGAGGGTGTGGCGAAGCGCCTCGATACCCGGTGAAAAATGAGCTTCCAGCAGCTGTTCCACGTTGCTTCGAAGCAACCGACTGGTCAGCCGCTGAAGCTCACTGACCGGCAGATACTGTGCTGAGGGATAGGCCGTGCCCAGGTTGATTATCCCCGCCTGATCACAGCGATGAAACACTCCGGTGGCCAGCCCATGCACATCCACCCTTTCCGGTTCCAGCCTGCCGGGATCGGCGGGAATCAGCAGCTGTTGCTGCAGGCTGATCCCCGACCGCACATAAAAGCCGGATCGTGCCCGGGCCTCGACCAGCCGGCGATCCTCCAGCAGATCAAAAGCCCGCTGTACCGTCGGCATGCTGACCTGATTCTGCTGCGCCAGCTTTCTGATCGACGGCAGCTTTTCACCGGGCCGGTAGACCCCCCGATTGATCAGTCCGGTCAGGTCAGCGGCAATCTGTTCATAGAGAGCCATCAGAATTCCCGAAAACCTGTACAGATGGTGGAAAACAGCACCTGTACAGCGGTAGCCATATAAATCTGTATAGCACCAAATTCTGGTTTTCTACATCTGTACAGCTCAGAAGCCACTATCTACCCTTAATTAAAGTGCTGATGAACCGGGCAGGGAGCGCGCAGATACCGAGAAATCTCCGACAGAACAAAGTGAGGCAGCTATGGCTAAATCTTCAAGCTATGTCTCCAGGCAACCGGATCAGGATGGCTACGTCGAGTACAGCGAAGAAGAGAACCGTACCTGGGAAACGCTGTACAAGCGACAGATAAAACTGATCCAAGGTCGAGCCTGTGATGAATATATCGACGGCCTGAGTACCCTCGGGTTGCCGGACAACATGATTCCCCAGATTCCCGACATTAATCGGAAGCTGGGCGAGATTACCGGCTGGGGGCTGGCACCGGTGCCTGCGCTGATCGGATTCAGGGAGTTCTTCAGCCTGCTGGCGGATCAGAAATTCCCGGTTGCGACCTTTATTCGCCGGCCGGAGGATCTCGACTATCTGCAGGAGCCGGATATCTTTCATGAAATTTTTGGCCACTGTCCGCTGCTGACCGATCCCTCTTATGCCGAATTTTCCCGCCGCTACGGCGAACTTGGCCTCGAAGCCACTCAGGAAGAGCGAGTCATGCTGGCCCGACTTTACTGGTTCACTATCGAGTTCGGACTGATCGAAACCGGCGCCGGCTTACGGATCTACGGTGGAGGTATTCTTTCTTCCGCTGAAGAGACCTGCTACAGCCTGGAAAGCCCACAACCGTTGCGGGTGGATCTCGACGTGATCGATGTGTTCCGCACCCCTTACCGCATTGATGTGCTACAACGAATTTATTTCAGGATTCACAGGATGTCAGATCTTCACGACCTGGCTACTCTTGATCTGCTGGCCTTGATTAAAGAAGCCCGGCGGCTGGGGATGCATAAGTCGCTGTATCCGCCGAAAGATGTCGCCTGAGCGAAGCGGATCCGGCAGACAACCGGAACAGTACTGAATGAAGGAGAGAGCCATGGCGCAACTGAGCGAGCAGGCCTGTGAAGCCTGTCGGGCGGACGCCCCCCGAGTGACCGAGCAGGAACTGGCAGCGCTGATCAGAGAGATTCCGGACTGGGTTCCGGAAAGCCGGGACGGCGTGCTGCAGCTGGAGCGGGTTTTCAGCTTTAAGAATTTTCGGGAAGCGCTGGCCTTCACCAACCGGGTTGGTGCCATGGCCGAAGAACAGGGCCACCATCCGGCCCTGCTGACGGAATGGGGCCGGGTCACGGTGACCTGGTGGTCTCACAGTATTCGTGGCCTGCACCGGAACGATTTTATCTGCGCTGCCCGAACCGATCAGCTACTCTAAGCGACTCTCTCCGGTTCGGAGAGACGGACAAGGCGGGCTTACCCGGCAGGCCTCAACGCCCGGTGGACCAGATATAGCCCTGCTCCGCACTGCGGTAAAGCGCACGGCCAAGTTCCGGGTCCAGTTCAACCCGCTGGCCTTCTGACTCCTCGAGCATTGCCCGGGCAGCCTGTACTTCCTGCCACATTTCGCTCCGCTGTCGCCACGCCGCACGCTGCATACCGGCATATTCCAGCCCGATACAACCACGGTCCTGGTGACAGATCGAAGAACTTGCCTTGCGAGCCCCCTTCAGCGGTGTGCCATCGGCACTCAGCCAGCGTGACGCATCATCTTTCAGATAGTAAATCTCTTCCGCAGCACCAACGCCGGGGAAGGCCAGTCCCGACAACGCCAGGGTCAGCACCGCAACAGATCCGATATTCATCACCTGTCCTCCTGCTACTGTAGTTTCTGACAGCGGAGGGCTGCCCGGATATCCCGGCAGGCGGCAGGTTATTTGTTGATTTTTCCGTGCAGTGAGCCAGCCGCCCTCTTCGACCCGCTCCGATCGGACCCGACCGGTATCAGAGTATCGACAAAAATAGCGGCGCAGTGCTGCCCGCGGTGTTCCGGCTCCCTGAGAACGCCGACGGCGTTGCTGGCTTTATTCGGACTGCTCATGGCGGCAAGTGTATCCGGACGCTATGTAGTCGGGATGACACTGGTGTAGCCGTACCATGACAGCACATTCTGCGCATTTCCGGGCTTTGCCCGGGCACAGGCTCTGTTAAACTGGCGCTGAACTCCGCCAGATACCATGAAGACTATGACCGACCCGCAAAACTCCCAGCTGGCCGCCATCGATCTCGGTTCCAACAGTTTCCACCTGACCATCGCCCGCCAGGTACAGGGGGAATTACAGATGGTGGACAGGATCGGCGAAAAGGTGCAGCTCGCCTCCGGACTCGACGGCAACCGGGTTCTCAGCGATGAAGCCATCGAGCGCGGGCTCAGCTGTCTGGAAAGATTCGCTCAGCGACTCAACGGCATCGATCAGGACGCCGTCAGCGTAGTCGGTACCAATACACTACGAGCCGCTCATAATCGCCAGCAGTTTATCCACCGCGCCGAAGCTATTCTGGGCTGCCCGGTGGAAGTGATTTCAGGACGTGAGGAGGCACGTCTGATCTATCTGGGAGTCGCCCACAGTTTTTCCGATGACGAAGAGCAGCGTCTGGTGATCGACATCGGCGGCGGTAGTACCGAATTTATCATTGGTCGGCGCTTCACCCCCCGCACCCTGGAAAGCCTGCATATGGGCTGTGTTTCCTGGACCCGGCACTTTTTCGGCGACGGTCGGATCGATCGCGCCTCCTTTCAGCGGGCGATCAATGCCGCCCACCTGGAGCTGCTGAACATTCGTCAGCACTACCGTGCCATCGGCTGGAACGATGTGGTCGGATCCTCAGGCACCATCAAAGCCACCTACCGGCTGATGAACCCGGATGACAGCCATCAGCGCCCGATCACCCTGCGTTCCCTGCGCCGGCTGCGCGACCGGCTGATCGATTTTGAGACCATCGATCAGATCCGACTGGAGGGAATCAAAGATAATCGTGCGACTGTCATGGTCGGCGGCATCGCCATCCTGATCGCTGTATTCGAAGCTCTCGGCATCGACGCTATGGACTTTTCCGACGGCGCGTTGCGTGAAGGATTGCTGTACGACCATATTGGTCGTCTGCGCCATGAGGATGTTCGTGAGCGTACCATTAACGCCCTGATGGAACGCTACTACGTCGATGCCACACACGCCGCCAACGTCGAACAGACGGCGCTGAAGGCACTGGCCCTGACCGACCTGGACAGAGCCCCCAACCGGGAGCTGCTGAGCCGGGCCTGCAGATTGCACGAAACCGGGCTGGCCATCTCACACAGTCAGTTTCAGAAACATGGTGCTTACCTGATCGAAAACTCCGACCTGATGGGTTTCAGCCAGCCTGAACAGAAGCAGCTGGCAGTGCTGGTGCGTGGCCATCGCCGTAAACTGCCACTGCCGGAGCTGGATCGATTCGGTGATACCCGGCGCCTGAAACTGATCGGACTGATGCTGCTGTTGCGGCTGGCGGTGGTACTAAACCACAGCCGTCAGGAACAGTCGCTCCCGGACTTCAGCCTGCAGCTGGATACCGACCAGGGCCTGAGCATCAGTTTTCCCGAGGACTGGCTGGACAACCAGCCGCTCCTGCTGGCAGATCTTCAACAGGAGGCCGGTTACCTGTCAGCGGCGGGCATCCCCTTCCAGTTCAGCTGATTTACCGGTCTGAAATCATGCTGATCCTTTTACTCAGAATGAATTAATGAGAGATTAAATCGTATCTTCCTGGCCGGCCATCTCGAAAATCTGCAGCAGGGCTGTCCGCGGTCCTGCGGTTCAGTCAGCCTGAGCGATTACAGCTTCCGGACGGCGATCCGGCACCGATACGCAGACCGAAAGCAATCCACGGCTATCGTTAAGGCGCTGCTGATACCCGGGCCGGGGAAAGTCTCTGCGTTACCCTTTAATCAGTATCCGGGGTTTATGTTTTATGACTGCAAACACCCTTGTTGACCTTCACGGCTATGACCAGACCAGGCTGATCCGTAATACTGACGACACTGGCCACAGCATTCTGATAAGGCAGTTAGGGGAATCAGCCGGATCGGTCGCCAGCAGGCGGTTTCGTAACCAGCGCCGAATTCTCACTGTTCTTAATGGATCAGGTTGCCCCTGCCTGCTGCCATCCGAAACGGAGGATTCGGATCGAATCCTGCGGCTGACGGATAATGGCTATCAGCCCCTGAAGACCGGACATCGATGGAATCGGCAGATCAGCCGTTTTCTGATGGCTGCCCGGGCAATGACCGAGGCATTGCGCAGGATTCACGACCGGCATGTCGTGCACAGAGCCCTCTGCCCCGAAGCTTTTCTGCTCTGTGAACAGTTATCAGCCGCCCAGCTGGTGGATTTCACCATGGCCACCGAAGTCCCTGAAGGCAATCCCGAGATAAAGGAATTTGCTCTGCTGCCGCTGCAATTGCCCTATATGGCACCGGAACAGAGCGGCCGAATGAACCGAGCCGTTGATAACCGCAGCGACCTCTACTCACTGGGTGCTATTTTTTACCAGATGCTGAGCGGTGAACCGCCCTTTGGAAATACTGAAGAGCGGCTGAGTATGTGCCACGCCCATATCGCCCGAGTTCCCCGGCCACTGAATCAGAACGATCCTCAGATTCCCGTATTTCTGGCGCGCATCGTCGACAAATTACTCGCCAAAAGTGCTGATGAACGTTATCAGAGCGCTGCCGGATTGCTACAGGAGCTGACGAACTGCCAGCAACGGCTGGAAGATCTCGAAAACGGTGTTGAATTCCAGCCGGGGACCAGCGACGTCCCGGATCGGCTGCACATCGCTCAGAAGCTCTATGGACGGGAAACAGAAATTGCCGAGCTGATGAGTACTTTTGAACGCTGCGCCGATGGTCGGGCCGAAGTGATGATGGTCAGTGGTTATTCCGGCATCGGCAAGTCAGCACTGATCGGCGAACTCTGTCAGCCGATGACTGCCAGAAGCGGCTATTTTCTGGCTGGAAAATTTGATCAGTTTCAGCGTGATCAGCCCTACTCGGCTCTGTCACAGGCCTTTGGCGATATGATCTGCCAGCTGCTGGCTGAACCTGAGTCACGCCTGCTGCACTGGCGGGCACTGATTCTGGAAGCGGCAGGTCCCAATGGTCGCGTCCTGACCGATGTGCTGCCGGATCTGAAAAAACTGATCGGTCCTCAGCCAGATCTACCTGCGCTGGGACCGGAAGAGACCCTGAACCGCTTCAATCGGGTATTTCTGCGTTTCCTTCATGCCATCGCCGATCTCCGCCATCCGCTGGTGTTGTTCATCGACGACCTGCAATGGGTGGATATAGCGACACTGCAGTTGCTGAAGCTGTTCATCACCGACCCGGACAGCCATCATTTTCTGTTTCTCGGCGCCTACCGGGATAATGAAGTAGACAGCGGCCACCCGCTGATGAGCTTGCTGAATGAGATCCGTAACAGCGAGGTCCGGGTCGGTGAGCTGACTCTGCAACCGCTGCCAGAACCCCATCTGAATCAGCTGATTGCCGACAGTCTCCATCTCAGCAACCAGCAGACCCGCTCGCTGGCGACAATCGTTCACGCAAAAACCGACGGCAATCCGTTTTTCAGCATCCAGTTTCTGCGAGAGCTGAATCAGCGCTCGCTGCTGCACTTCAACAGCGAGGCTGCTCGCTGGCAGTGGTCTGAACCGGCGATCCGTCAGCAGCAGATTACCCGAAATGTGGTGGATCTGATGATCGCCAGAATCGGCCGTTTACCGGAAGCGACCCGGAATCTGCTGCAGCTGGCTGCCTGCATCGGTGCCAGTTTTGACCTCACGACCCTGGCCAGGATTGCCGGGCTGGATCTGTTCCAGCTCGCCGCCATACTCTGGCCAGCGGTCTCTCAGGGACTGCTGATTCCGGAAAGTGAAGAACACAGCCTGCTGCTGGCCGGCGACATGGATGGTTCAGTTGCCGGAGACATATCCTCTGACCGGGTTCGCGAGCGCTTTCTCCACGACCGGGTGCAACAGGCCGCCTATGCCATGCTGGACAACGAGCAGCAGACCCGGACTCATCTTAAAACCGGCCGCCTGCTGCTGGCCACCGCCCGGGCCGGAGAACTGGAAGAACGGTGCTTTGAAATCGCCGGGCATCTGAACCTCAGTCGAGCACTGATCACCGACGAGCAGGAGCTGCTGGCACTGGCCAGGCTGAACCTGAAGGCCGCCCGCCGAGCAATGAATTCCACCGCCTACCGGCCCGCAACAGATTACCTGCAATCCGCGATCAGCTGCCTCGGCGATGATCCATGGCAGCAACATCATCAGCTGAGTCGGGATATCTCACTGGCTCTGATTGAGTGTCTGTATCTGCTGACCGAGCTTGAACAGGCAGCCCGCCAGGTCAGCATTCACCGAAACCACTGCTCCGACCCTGAGGAGCAGATCGCTCTGAATACCCTGCTGATTACGCAGTACACCCGGATCGGTCGGCTGCCCGATGCCATTGATCAGGCACTGGAAGCACTGGACCTGCTGAACGCGCCGCTGCCTGCCAGTCCTTCAATGGACGATATCGGCGAAGGCATAGCGGATATTCAGCAGGCTCTGCAGCATCGCTCGTTCCCGGAACTGGCCCGACAGCCCGACACCGATGATCCGAAGGTGCTGCAAATCATGGAGGTGCTGATGGCGATGCAGCCCTGCACCTACAATTCCGGTTCGCTGCTGTTTCCGCTCACCATTCTCAGTCTGCTGAAGCTGACGATGACACACGGCAACAGCCGGCTTTCCGCCTACGTCTATATGATGTACGCACTGATGTGCACCAAGGTACTTAAAGATTATCCGACCGCCTTTGAAGCCGCGGCCTGCGCCGATCAGCTACATCGCAGTCGGCCCAATCCGGAGCTCACCGGGCGGCATTACATGATGTACGCAAACTTTGTCCTGGGCTGGCAGCGACACCTGACAGAAGTGACATCTGTGCGACGCCTGGCCTATGAACACTGTCTCGATCTCGGCGACTATTACTGGGGGGTTCACGCCTGTATTTTCGGTTTTTTCGGGGAGCTGCTGGAAACCGGGCAACTGGCCGACCTCAGCAGTCGCACGGAAGCCCTGATCAGCACCTGTGAACGCATGAATCAGCCGGCACAGGTCTATCTCTGTACGCTGCAGCACAACCTGCTGAAAATCCTGCAGGGCGAAATGCCAAACCGCCATGACCTTAACCACCTGCCCGGTTTCGAACAACAGGCACTGGAAAACTACGATACCCACAGCTATATGTGCGGAAAGTATGACCGCCTGCTCTGTCGCCTGCTGCTGGGATATCTGTTCGGTAATTATCAACAGGGTCTGGATATTGCCCTCAGACCAGACCTGGGACCGGAAGAACTGGATGAAGGCATCTTTCACGAAGCGTTCTACATTCTGTTCAACTGTCTTTCGATACTGGCCCTGAAGCAGCAGGGAGCGGACTGGTCAGCTGAGCAGCGGCACCGCTATGAGCAGTTTCTGAAACAGGGAATGGCCCGTCTGACAGTCTGGGCCGGACACTGTCCGGACAATTTTGCCGCCGCACTGGCACTGACGGAGGCCGAAGCCGCAGCCGCCGACGGCCGTTTCGGCGATGCGACAGAGGGCTACGAGCGTGCCTTCAGCGCCGCTGAACAGTCGGGTTACGCCCTTTATCTGGCGCTCTGTAACGAACGCTGCGGTCTCAACTGGCAGCGCCGGGGCAATCAGGAACTGGCCGCTCACTATCTGGAGAAGGCCCGGCAGCACTATCGCCACTGGGGGGCAACCGGCAAAGCCGATACCCTCAGTCATCACTGTCCCCGAACCTCTGCCGCAGAGCCGGAACCGGTCCCGCTGGATCTGGAAGCCGTGATTCACGCCTCGCAGACGCTGTCAGGAGAAATCGTCCTGAGCGAGCTGTTGCAGAAGATGATGACCCTGGTGATGGAAACGGCCGGTGCGGAAACGGCAGCTCTCTATCTGCCGGAGGATGATCGCTGGACGATGCTGGCACAGCGGGACAACCATCATTTCAGGGTCTCCGATACCATCAGCATGGCTGATTCAGATTCCGACATTTCCGTCCTGGATCAGCTGCTGACTGCCGGTCGCCGTCCGGACTCACTGCTTAATTATGTGAGTCGCAACCAGCAGGCGCTGGTACTGGATAACGCCAGCACCGAAGGGGTGTTTATCGGTGATCGCTATATTCGGCAGTACCAGCCGGTTTCGTTGCTCTGCCTGCCGCTGGTGGATCGCGGCCAGACCCGTGCTGTGCTGCACCTGGAGAACAACCTCACCAGCCACGTATTTACAGAGGAAAGGGTCAGAGTACTGCAGCTGCTGTCTTCGCAGATCGTGATTTCGTTACAGAACGCCCGCCTTTACGGCGATCTGCAGTACCATAAAGAACAACTACAGGCCCTGGTGGAGAAGCGAACCCGGCAGCTCAATGAGCGAAATAAACGGCTGGAAAAAATCCTCAGCACCCTGCCGACACCCTTCCTCATTACCCGTCCTGACGGCCGGGTTCACGAATTTAACCAGCCCCTGCTGGATCTTCTGCAACTCACCGAGCCTGAGATTCGTCACTCCAACGCCCTCTCTTTTTACCGTCTTGAGGATCAGCGCAACCACATGCTTCAGAGCCTTGATCAACATGGCATTATGGTGAACCAGGAAGCGCTGATGACGACCTCAGAAGGTCGTGAATTCTGGGCCCATCACTCGGCAGTGCTGATCGACCTCGATGATGAACCCGCCATTTTCATCAGTATGAGCGACATTTCTCAGCTCAAATCCATGGAGCAGGATCTGCAGTCGATCCTCACACTGTCACCTCTGCCGATCGTAATAAGCAGTCCTGACAGTGGTGAAGTGCTGTACGCCAACGAGCGCTCCGGGCGGCTTTTTAACCTGCCCGGGCCCGGCCTGGAAATACCACGGGCCATGGATTACTGGGTCGATCTCAACGACCGGGAAGAGCTGATGAGCAGGCTCAGCCGGCAGAAGCGGGTCATAAACTATGAAGCCCTGCTGCAGGACAGCGACGGTAATCGGTTCTGGTCGCTGATCTCTGCTGTGCCACTGACATTTCGGCAGAGAAACGCGATCCTGGCGACCTTCACCGATATCAGCAAACACAAGAAAACCGAAGCAAAACTCAGCCACCTGGCATCCACCGATTCGTTGACCGGCTGCTTAAACCGCCATGCCTTCCTGCAGATGGCCGCTGAAGAACGGCAGGTGATGCGGGAGCAGCAGATCTGCAGTTCACTGATATTTCTGGATATCGATCACTTCAAGCACATCAACGATACCTACGGCCATTCAGTCGGAGACATTGCGCTGCGACACTTTGTCCGAACCGTGCGTCAGTGTCTGCGAACAGATGATGTTTTCTGCCGGCTGGGGGGCGAAGAGTTTGCGCTGTTGCTTCCCCGCACCGGTATGCCGGAAGCCATGCAGATTGCCGAGCGTATCCGCAACAGAATCTCCGTCAGAGACTGCCCGCTGGATGATGACAACAGTCTGCCCATGACCGTCAGCGCCGGTGTCAGCGAATGGCAACCAGATATGGCCCTGGATTCGGTGCTCAGGGAAGCCGATGAAAAGATGTACCGTGCCAAACAGGCGGGGCGCAACCAGGTGGTCGGTGACTGAATTTACTGGGTTCTGACTCCGAAACCGGTGGCCGCCGTAGCTGGCACCGGTTTGCACATCGACATCATCCGATACTGAAACAGGGCTCACTTGGCGAAACGCTCCAGTAAACTCAGCTGAGCACTGACCGGTTCGGCCTCCGGTTGCTGACGCCGGTAGCTGCCGTCCTGCTGCAGCTCCCAGGCCTGAGTGTTATCGGCCAGATAGAGTTCCAGATCCCGCAATGCACGCTGTGCCAGCCGGGTATTCAGAACCGGAAAACAGGTTTCCACCCGATTGAGCATATTGCGTTCCATCATGTCGGCGCTGGCATTAAACAGTTTCGGGTCGCCATCGTTGCTGAACCAGAAGGTCCGGTTATGCTCCAGAAAACGCCCGACGATGGACCGCACCCGAATGTTCTCTGAAACACCCTCGACCCCGGGGCGCAGGCAGCACATACCGCGGATAATCAGGTCGATCTTCACCCCCGCCTGGGAGGCCTTGTAGAGCGCCCTGATCAGCCGCGGCTCGGTCAGGCCGTTTGCCTTGATGATGATCCGGGATTCTTTGCCCTCCCGGGCGAAGCGGGCTTCCTTCATGATCAGTTCCAGCATCCCCTTGTGCAGGGTAAAAGGCGCACTGAGCAGCTTCTTCAGTCGCCGGATCTTGCCCATGCCGGTCAGTTGCTGGAACAGCTTCAGTACATCGTCCCCCACCGCCTTGTTGCAGGTCAGCAGGCTGTAGTCGGTGTATATCCGTGCCGTGCCGGCATGGTAGTTACCCGTGCCCAGGTGGACGTAGTGATGGAATACCCCCTCTTCACGGCGCACCACCAGGGTCATCTTCGCGTGAGTCTTGTAGCCGACCACTCCGTACACCACCAGCGCTCCGGCTTCCTGCAGGCGACTGGCCAGCGCCAGATTGTTAGCCTCGTCAAAACGGGCCCGCAGCTCGATAACCGCCGTCACCTCTTTGCCGTTGCGAGCCGCTTCGACCAGTGCGCTGACGATCTCCGATTCAGCGCCGGTCCGGTACAGGGTCTGGCGAATCGACAGCACATCCGGATCCTGAGCGGACTGGCGCAGCAGGTCTACTACCGGTGAGAAGGATTCAAAGGGATGGAACAGCAGATAGTCCTGCTGGCGCAGGGCGTCGAACAGGTTTTTACAGTTCTGCAGTCGCTTCGGCAGCCCCGGACTGAACGGTGAATAACTGAGATCCGGCCGGTCGACCAGCTGATTGATCTCCATCATTCGGGTCAGGTTGACCGGACCGTCGACACGGTAGACTTCGGTTTCACTGAGATTGAACTGACGCAACAGGAAATTGACCAGCGATTCCGGACACTTGTGGGCGATCTCCAGCCGAACCGCATCACCGTAATGGCGGCTGTGCAGCTCACCGCGCAGAGTTCGGGCCAGATCTTCCACTTCCTCCTGATCGAAGACCAGGTCGGCATTACGGGTCAGTCGGAACTGATAACAGCCCAGCACCTCCATGCCCGGGAACAGATCATCGGCAAACTCGTGGATAATCGAAGACAGGAACACCAGATGATCACCGTCTCCGGCCACCAGTTCCCGTGGCAGACTGATCAGTCGGGGCAGCGACCGCGGCGCCGGGATAATCGCCAGACCGCTGTCGCGTCCGAAAGCATCCTTGCCCTCCAGTTCGACGATAAAGTTCAGGCTCTTGTTCACCAGCCGTGGGAACGGATGGGAGGGGTCCAGCCCCAGCGGGCTGATCACCGGCAGGATATGCTGCTCGAAGTAATCCTTGATCCATTCACGTTGCGGTTCGGACCACTCGCTGCGGCGCAGGCAGTAGATATTCTGATCATTAAGAGCCGGGAACAGCACCTCGTTCAGAATCTTGTACTGGCGATCCACCAGCTCATGACAGCGACTACGGATCTGATAGAGCACATCCTGCGGGTGCATGCCATCAACGCCGGCTTTCTCGCGACCGTACTTCACCTGGTGCATCAGCTCGGCGACCCGAATCTCAAAAAACTCATCCAGGTTGCTGGAAAAAATCAGCAGGAACATCAGCCGTTCCAGCAGCGGGTGGGTTTCGTCCAGCGACTGTTCCAGCACCCGGCGATTGAATTCGAGATGACTCAGCTGGCGATTGATGTAGTACCGGCTGTCATTCAGATCGATGGCGTTCTCTGCCTCTTCCGCCGAAGGGGCAAAGGGTGCAACCACCTCCAGCGGCGCCTGTTCCACAACGCTGAGTTCGGTGATCTGCTCACCCGCTTCCTGAATCACTGATCTGCTCCTTTCGCCTGTACGCATATAAGCCTCCGATCGTCGCAGCTGTTGATTACAGATTTATGACACCGACCTGCAGCGCCGCTTCCAGCCGCTCACAGAAGCCCTTAAGCGCTTTAATCCGCGCATAGCGCTTATTATTGCCTTCGATCAGCAGCCAGGGAGCCGAGTCGGTGCCGGTTCGGGCCACCATCTCGTTGACGGCGGCTTCATAGTCCGACCAGCGCTGGCGATTTCTGTAATCCTCTTCAGTAATTTTAAACTGCTTATGGGGCGTCTGTTCGCGATGGCGAAAGCGGGACAGCTGCTCAGCTTCAGAGATATGGACCCAGTACTTCACCAGTACGATGCCGTAATCGGTCAGCTGACGTTCAAAATCACGAATCTCATCGTAAGCCCGCTGCCATTCGGCCTCCGAAGACAGCTCTTCCACCCGTTCGACCAGCACCCGGCCGTACCAGCTGCGATCGAAAATGGCAGTCCGCCCGGCGGCAGGAAGATCTCTCCAGAAGCGCCACAGATAATGATAGCGGCGCTCTTCGGCGCTCGGGGCCGCAACCGGAATCACCCGATAGTGGCGGGCATCCATCGCCGGAATAATACGCCGGATAATGCCGCCCTTACCCGCCGCGTCCCAGCCCTCCAACAGCAGTACGCTGGCGATGCCACGGTTACGGGCCTCCCTGCTCAGGCGGTTGAGTCGACCCTGCTGCAACTCCAGCTGCTGTCTGTAATCGGCTTTCTGTAACCGCCGGCCGGGGCGGAGCATTTGCAGCTGTTTTTCCGGCCCTCCGTTTCTGGTGGCAGACGATGGTCCTGTGACTGGCAGAGGCTCATGGCCGATATTGTCGAACCTGCCAGCCAGACGTTCCGCTATACGCTCGCCAACCCGTTCTGCCAGAGCGATACCGCGAACCATCGGATCCTGACCATTGATCACCTGCCAGGGGGCTGCCGGCTGGCTGGTCAGTTCAAGCGTTTCGCCGGCCAGCTGTCGAAACCGGTCATAAATTCGCAGGTGTTGCCACTCCTGCTCGGTAACCCGCCAGGCGGTAGCCGGATCTGCCGACAATGTATTCATCCGTTCGATCTGATCCTGCTTACTCAGGTGCAGCCAGATCTTGATAACCAGCGCACCGTCTTCCACCAGCATCTGTTCAAACTGGCCTATCCGCTCCAGCCTTAGTAGCCACTCTCGCCGGGAAATATCCCCTTTCAGACGCAGTGCGATCGGATCGCTGTACCAGGACCCCATATAGAGCCCGATTCGCCCCTTTGCCGGTAGTGAACGCCAGAAACGCCAGTACTCCGGGCGCTGCAACTCCTCATCGGTACGGGGACCGAAGGCAAAGGTCTGCAGATAGCGGGGGTCCATCCACTCATTCAACAGGTTGAGAGATTCCCCCTTACCGGCCCCGTCGACTCCGGAGATCAGAATCAGCACCGGAAAATCTGCCTCTTTCAGCCGGCTCTGAAGCTCCAGCAGCCGGGTTCTGAGGCCCACTATCCGGACTTTAGCAGTCTCAGGATCCGGGCTGTCGGCCAGCTGTTCGCAGGAAAGAAAAAAACTCATACTCCGCGTCCGTCAACAGAGTGTCATCCTAGAAATCAGTTGCTGCTACCCGTCCACCATGGCGGGGAGCTCACCTTTATTCCCGACTTCAATCGCTTTCTGTCCCAGCATAAAGGGTAGATGCTGCCCGGGAGAATTTCCGACAATGAAAATTCTGCTCCTTATCAGGCACGGCAGACCCAGCTGGAAGCGGCCGCAACTCCCCGATCATGACCGCCCGCTGAGTCGGCGCGGCCGGGAGAATCTGGTATTGATAGCCAAGCGCCGGTATCAGCGTGGCTGGCGAGCGGATAAAGTGCTCAGCAGTACCGCAGTGCGGGCGATGGAAACGGCCGGAGCCCTGGCCGGGATCGCTGCCGGTCGCGGTTTATTGCGGGCGTTCGACTTTCCGAAAAAACCGGACCCGGCCAGACTCATGGCTGTTGCGGACGACAGGCGGCCTTCAGCAGGCCAACTCCCTTTTTACGCTGACTGTGCACCAGGTTTATTTTGGTTTCCAGCTTCTCCCGGGCGGCGGGATCCTGCTCGGAGGCAAGTCGCGACCTCAGTTCCAGCTCTTTCTTCTTCAATTTGTCGAGCACCTCTTTCAGCGATTCGCGCTCCTGCTGATCGTTACGGAGATCGCTGTCGAAGAATGCCTTTATTCTGGCTATCAGTTTCCTGGTTTTCACCGGCCGGTCTCCAGTGGTTGTCGGATATCACCGCCAGCAGCAGCGATCATCGTCGCACCTCAGTCAGGCGCCCTTATCCAGTACTTCTTCGATCTCTGTTTCATCCAGAGCCAGCCGGCGCTCAGCCCGGGTCAGCTCACGACGGTCAGAAACGAACAGCGTCGTCGCCATCGCTACCAGGCTGGCACGAATGACGTTGACGTAACCACTGTCGTTGATCAGCGAGGTACCCATTTCCGGGGTAATCCGATTCTCCCGGATCAGCTGGTAAAGTCGCTTGGACTGCTTCTTATCAAAGGCCTTCAGCTCCAGCTTCAGTTCATCCAGCGACAGAATACCGGTATCCTGGGACTCCCCCTGACGCACAGCCTCAAGTCGGAAAAGCAGTTCGGCAATATTCTGACGCAACAGGTTGTACTCTCTGCGAACATGATGATTGTCTGACACCAGATACCGCAGCATGTTCTTCTGCAGGTGCTTGGTCGCCTTCACCGCCTCGACGATATTGCGGTTAGCGTCTCGGAGCCAGTGAAAATCTCCGGACTGCTTCTCTTTCCAGCTGAAATCCGCAGCGCTGATAAAAGCGATCAGCGCACTGAAAATTCGCTTAACCCGGCGTTCGTATTCTCCTTCGATATCCAACCGGGTTATCAGAGTCTGCTGCTGCAACTGTTTTTCCAGATCCCGACCGGACAACACCTGCTCGGTAGTCATTCCCAGCCCGCGGATGATAATATCCCGGGCATTGTCGAAGATATGCAGAGTCTCCTTACGGGCGGCTTCAACCGCTGTATCCGGAAACTCAATAGCTGCAGAATAGATGTACCTGGGCTGTTCCACCAGCTCAGGACGATCGCGAACCAGGCGCTTCAGCAGTCTGACCAGGCTGCCGGTAAACGGCAGCACCAGCAGAAGGCCCAGCAGGTTAAACAGGCTGTGGAACACGGCCAGCTTCAGAGTGTAATCGGTATCCCGGATACCCAGCGCCAGACTGATATAGTCAACCGAGCGTACCAGCTGAGTAATCAACAGAATCGCCACCAGTCCGGTCACCAGGTTAAAAATCAGGTGTGCTACCGCCAGCTGCCGGCCTGCGGTGTTGGCTCCCATCGCTCCGATCAGCGCAGTAATGGTGGTGCCGACGTTGGCACCGATCGCCAGTGCCAGCGCATTTTCGTAACTGACCTGGCCCGCTGACAGGGCGGTAATAATCAGGACCAGGGTGGCGTGGCTGGACTGCATTACCACGGTGGCAGCCACTCCGATGGCGGTAAACAGGAACAGTCCCGGGTAGCCGGATACCGCCCAGACCGACAGATCGAAGTTGCCGCGGAACGCCTCAAAGCCCTCTTTCATGTAATGAATACCAAGGAACAGAAAGCCCAGTCCGGTGAGAATATAGCCAATACCCTTGAGCTGCTCCGCCTGCTGGAAGATCAGAATAATCCCGAATACCAGCATCGGCATCGCCCAGGCGGAGATCTGCACTTTCAGGCCGAATCCTGCGATCAGCCAGGCGCCGGTAGTGGTGCCCAGGTTAGCACCGAAGATAATCCCGATCCCTTCATAAAGCCCCAGAATGCCGGCACTCAGAAAGGAGATGGTCAGGACAGACACCAGCGAACTGGACTGCATCAGAGTGGTGGAGGCGATACCGAAACAGAGGCTTTTCCAGAGCCGGTCGGTGGAGCGTCGGAGTATCCGCTCCAGCACTCCGCCGGTAAACACCCGAAACCCCTCCTCCAGCGACAGCATGCCAAACAGAAAGATCGCCACCCCGGCGGCGATCTCCTTAAAATCGGGACTGACCCAGAACCCCCAGGCCAGAATCAGAAACATGGTTGGCAGGATTATTCTTCGCAGCATGGCTATCGAATCGCGCTCTCCCTGAGTGGCGGATTGCCGCTCGCTGGTATCGGATAACTCTCCTGTGACAGGATGTTACCTTTAAGCGTAGTCAGCTTTGGCGAACCTGACAGGGCACAAACCAGGTCTCCGCTTCAGCAGCCGTTCTGAAAGCAGGTGCTTTTCTGTTCGAAGGATTGCGATAACAGGGGGTCACTGCAGTACAATACCGGCATGAAAAAACTGCTCTCAACGCTACGACGGACAACCGCAAAGCTGCTGATTGGCCTGGTGCGAATCTATCAGTTGATTATCAGCCCGTTCCTGGGCAATAACTGCCGTTTTTATCCGAGCTGCTCCGCCTACACCATCGAGGCGATGGAAACCCACGGAGTACTGAAGGGACTATACCTCGGCATTCGTCGGGTTCTGCGCTGCCACCCTTACCACGAAGGCGGACTCGATCCGGTACCGCCCAGACCCGGCTGTAACCACCACTGAACGGCCCGGCTCCGGCTTCCTCCCCCTCACTGCGGTTATGGCAGTGATCTCAGCCCGATTCTCGCCACCCGGCTCTCTGTTCAGGCATTGACCGCCCAGCCCCATCTGGCTATAAGGTAGGTGGACTCTGAAACAAAGCATGCTACTGAATTCAGAGACTTAACCGGCAACGGAGTGACCTGATGTTTACCACAACCACTATTCTTCTGGTTGTCTCTCTCTACATGGCGGTACTGTTTGGTATCGCTCAGCTTATCGAAAACCGGGCGGAAGCCCGCAACGATCGGGCTACCCACCCGTTGATCTACGTGCTGGCGATCACCGTCTACACCACCTCCTGGACCTTTTACGGCAGCGTTGGCTTCGCGGCCCGCTCAGGCATGCTCTATTTTGCGATATACGTGGGGGCGATTCTGGCGATCTTTACGTGGTGGCGGACGCTGAGAAGAATGGTGCATGTGAAAGAAACCTATCATATCAGCAGCATCGCCGATTTTATCTCCGCCCGTTACAATCGCTCTCAGGTTGTGGCGGCGCTGGTTACCCTGATAGCCCTGCTCGGCACCATTCCCTACATCGCACTGCAGCTGAAGGCCGTTATCAGCACCTATGAGCTGATAGCGATACCAGCCAGCCGGGATACCTACAGCAGCAACTTCACCGGGCTGCTGATCACCCTCTTTATGATCATTTTCACCATCATGTTCGGCGCCAGACGGCTGGATCCCACTGAGCGCCATCAGGGGATGATGGTGGTACTGGCGGTGCAGTGTCTGATTAAGCTGGTGGCCTTTCTGTCGGTCGGCGCTTTTGTCACCTGGGGTCTCTATGACGGCTTCGGTGATATTTTCCAGCGCATCACCTGGAGCGGTATAAGCCATTTGCTGGGCTCCAGTACTCCGCAGGGATCGGTATTTATTCAGTGGATGACACTGATGATCCTGGGTGCCGCGTCAATCCAGTGCCTGCCGCGCCAGTTTCATGTGACCGTCGTGGAAAACTCCAGCGAGCAGCATATTCGCCTGGCCATGTGGCTGGTGCCCCTCTATCTGGTCCTGATCAGCCTGTTTGTCATTCCCATCACGGCCGGCGGTCTGATGCAGGGGCTCGCCACAGGTGAGGCGGACTCATTCGTCCTGCTGTTGCCCCAGCAGGCCGGAAACCAGGCGCTGACCCTGTTTGTCTTTATTGGCGGATTTTCCGCCGCTACCGGCATGATCATCATCAGCACCATGACGCTGTCCACCATGGCCACCAACCACCTGCTGATGGTGGCAATCGAACGCTATCAGAGCTGCAGCTTTCTGCGCCATTATCTGCTGCAGTGCCGCTGGCTGCTGATCGCGCTGATTCTCGGTTGTGGCTACTGGTTTGCCTACGAGTTCAGCGATTCCTACATGCTGGTGGCGATGGGCATGATCTCCTTTGTGGCGGTATTTCAGTTTGTACCGGCAATGTTCGGCGGACTGTTCTGGCACCGGGGCAATCGGGCAGGCGCCATACTCGGACTCTGCGCCGGCTTTATCTGCTGGTTCTATACCATGGTGCTACCGGCCTTTATCAACCATGGCTGGTTCAGCCCGGAACTGATGATTTCCGGCCCGCTGGGGATCAGCTGGCTGCGGCCGGAATCCCTGTTCGGTCTGGAGGGCTGGTCCTCCGTCAGTCACAGCGTGCTCTGGTCATTTATTTTCAATTCCCTGTTCTATGTAGTCGGTTCACTGGTCTACCGGCCGGCCAAGACCGAACGCACCCAGCAGACCGAATTTATGAATGCCCTGGCGGCCAGTCGTCCGGCCCATAAGGCTCGCCCGACCGGGCTTGATGCCTACGTCGAACTGTCGCGAAAGCGTCAGGAAGCGGAGCAGCTGCTGAGCGAATACCTGCCGGCAGAGAAAGCCGCGGCAGCAGTCGATCGGATAACCGAAGACCTGCTGGTGAACTATAAGGACCATATCACCATCATCGAGCTGGTCGAGTTCCACCGCATGCTTGAAAACGTGCTGGCGGGTTCGATCGGTGCCGCCAGTGCCCACAAAGCCATCGAAAACCGAATCCACTATACCGAGCGGGAAACCAGGGATCTCAAGGCAGTATACAGCCATATTCTGTCGGAGCTGCACGGTCAGAGCGAGGCCAGCGACGACTACAGAAACAGTGGTGAGAGCGAAAGCCGTTACTCCTTTATCGAGGATCTGCAGAGCACGATCGATGACCAGGAGAAGCTGATCCGACAACAGAAGACCGAACTGGAAAAAGCGCTGCGGCTGAGGGACAGATCGGATCAGAACCTGTTTGACCAGCGTCTGATCAATCAGAAGCTCACTCAGCAGATCAGGGTGCTGCGATCACAGCTGGCCAGAAAAAATGGCGACGACACCCAGCCTCCCGAATACTGAATCGAAGACAGGCAGCGACCCGATCATTCAGTCTTCAAGATCGTGGTGGCTGCCATCACAGTAGGGCGGGTTAGCCGTCTGCTTACACATACAGAAGAACGCGCTCTGCTTCTCTTCGACCACAAAACAGACCGGCTTAAGTCCCGAGCCTTTGTGGGAACCGTCGCAGAACGGCTGTGACTGAGAGCGCCCGCAGGCACAGAAATAATACTCTCCGGGTTCAAGAGTCAGCTCTACCGGATGGTCGTCTGCCACCTCAGGCACCGGCACGGTATCATTCATTGAGGTATCCTCCCCTGCATCAGCTGTGTTTCTGAGTGTAGCACCGGTACCGGCGGTCAAACGCCGGAACAAATGTCACCGAACGCTCACAACAGTGTCACCGTAGTTTCATCTGCACCACTCAGACTGTCGCTATCCAACCAGGAGGACAGACTATGCAATGGCTCATACAGCTACTGAAGCGCCACCGGTCAGGTGCCGCCCCCCGTCCCACAGCAATCAGTGACCGCAATCTTTATGGCTACCCGCTGATGCCGGAAAGTCACCGTAAATAACGATTCCGGCGCTGTACAACCCCTTTTCTGACTGGCAACTGAGCCAGTAGACAGCGCTACCCGCAAGCCTGCACCCCCACCACAAATTCCGGAGTCACCTGAGGACTGCTTATCAATAGCGGTCGTCAGGTGATACTCTGTCAGCTTCCTCTCCATAAGCCCGGCCGTCTCTGCTATCTTTTATCGTTCGCGCAGTATAACCGCCACTTATAACCATATAGCATTAAAAGATTTTTGCAGATAACCAGGACCGATATACTACGGTGACCCTACCGGGATTCTCGAACTTAAGGAACAGAATAATGAGCCATATCTTCCCTGATAATTCGATGACCATCGGCAAGACGCCGCTGGTAAAGCTGAATCGCATTACTGACGCCAGTATCTGGGTCAAGCTGGAGAGTCGTAATCCGGCCAATTCGGTCAAATGCCGGATCGGCGCTAACATGGTCTGGGCGGCAGAGAAAGCCGGCGATCTGAAGCAGGGTATGACCATCGTAGAACCCACCAGCGGTAATACAGGTATTGCGCTCTGTTTCGTCGCCGCGGCCCGGGGCTACAAAGTGATCCTGACCATGCCGGAGACCATGAGCCTGGAACGGCGTAAAGTGATGAAAGCCCTGGGTGCAGAAATTGTTCTGACCGAAGGTCCGAAAGGAATGAAAGGCGCGATCGATAAAGCCGCTGAGATCGTCGACAGCGACCCTGCCAGCTACTTTATGCCGCAGCAGTTTGAAAACCCCGCTAACCCGGCAATCCATGAACAGACCACCGGGCCTGAGATCTGGGAAGACACCGACGGCGAAATCGACGTACTGGTCGCCGGCGTCGGCACCGGTGGCACCATCTCCGGAGTCTCCCGTTATATCAAGAACACCCGGGGTAAGGCGATCACCTCGGTGGCGGTGGAACCGGTCAGCTCACCGGTGATCAGCCAGCAACTGGACGGCCTGCCACTGCAACCCGCACCTCATAAGATCCAGGGAATTGGCGCCGGTTTTATCCCTGCCAACCTCGATCTGTCGATGGTGGATCAGGTTGAACAGGTCAGCAATGAAGAGTCCATAGAAATGGCCAGGCGACTGATGCAGGAGGAGGGCATCCTCGCCGGAATCAGCTGTGGTGCAGCGCTGGCCGCGGCTGTCCGGGTCGCGGAACAGGAACAGCATCGGGGCAAGAACATCGTTGTCATTCTGCCTGACTCCGGTGAACGCTACCTGTCAACCGTGCTGTTTGAAGGCACCTTCAGCGATAACGAAACCGTTCAGTAACAGCCCTCTCGCCGGAGACCCGCCACGACGGCTCTCCGGCAATTTCTCTTCTGCTGTCCGTTACTTATGTGACGCATGTCAAACCTTTTTCGGCCCCTTTCAACTAAACTGATCTGATAACATCGGTCGGTTCAGCGGCCCATGTGTTCAGCCGAGCACCTGGTCGCCAGCCCCCTCCTCACATTGAAGAGGCGTCAAATACATGATGGGTTTTCCTCTGAAAGTTACCCTGACCTATGCTCTGTTTTCTATCCTCTGGGTGACCACCTCAGACCGAGCCGTCAGGATGATGTTTCCGGCGGATGAAGTCGCCGATATCCAGACCTATAAAGGCTGGTTCTTTATCGCCTTCACCAGCATCATGCTACTGCTTTTTCTGATTCAGGAAACCCGGCGCCGGGAGCGCAACGAGGCCCTGCTGGCCCGGCAGCGGGACAGCATCAACAAGCTGAGCCAGGCCGTCACCCAGAGTCCGGTCAGCATCATCGTTTCCGATATGCAGGGCAGGATTGAGTACGTCAACGAAGCCTTTGAGCAGATGAGCGGACTCACACGTGAGGAGATTCTGGGTAGCAAGCCCAGGCTGTTCAATGACAATCGCAACCCACAGAGCATTTATGATGAACTGTGGAAACACATTCAGGACGGTGAGCAGTGGGAAGGAGAGCTACTGAAACGACACACCGACGGCACCAGCTACTGGGTTCATGCCCGGATCTCACCGGTGCACAGCAACAGTGGCAGGCTGACTCACTTCCTGGCGATCGAAGAGGATATTACCCAGCGCAAGAATCAGGAAAACCGCATTAAACATCAGGCCAACTACGACAGCCTGACTGAACTGCCCAATCGCTTCCTGGCCATGGATCGAATGAGTCAGGCGATCAACAATGCCATTCGTCACGAACAGGCCGTAGTGCTGATGTTTATCGACCTGGATAACTTCAAGCACATCAACGACTCCCTCGGCCATGATATCGGCGATCAGCTGATCACCCTGGCCGCCGCCAGGATCTCGGAGACCGTCCGCCAGACCGATACGGTTGCCCGATATGGTGGCGATGAGTTTATGGTCATTCTCAACCATATCGACAGTCCCAGCGACGCACCACGGGTTGCGGAGAAAATTCTCGCTTCCCTGGCCAGCAGCTTCTTTATCGGTGACAAGGAACTCAATATTACCGCCAGTATCGGGATTGCGGTGTTCCCGGAAGACGGCCAGGATCCTTATGAGCTGTTGCGGAATGCCGATGCGGCTATGTTTGCCGCCAAGGATGAAGGCGGTAACCGCTATGAGTTCTACTCGGCCGATGTCAATAAAGCGGCCGCAGAGCGCATGCGAGTGGAAACCCAGCTGCGCCATGCGCTGGACAACCAGGAATTCTCCCTGCACTTCCAGCCACTGGTTGATCTCACCGAGGGACGTATCGAAGGTGCCGAAGTTCTGCTGCGCTGGCATAACGACGAACTCGGCGAAGTCGCTCCGGACCGTTTTATTCCGCTGGCCGAAGCCACCGGACTGATCGTGCCCATTGGCGAATGGGTAATCAACAACGCCTGCCGGCAACTGAAACAGTGGCATGATCGTGGTATGGGCCAGCTGCGACTGATGATCAATATCTCACCCCGGCAGTTCCGGGATATCAATCTTCAGCAGGTTATCGCCGACGCACTGGACCAGTACCAGCTGGACGGCAGCAGTCTGGAACTGGAAATTACCGAAAGTCTGCTCACCCGTGATCAGACGGAAACCCGCCGGCTGATCGACAAGCTGAGAAGCCGGGGAATTCGTATCGCTCTGGATGATTTCGGCAGCGGCCACTCCTCTCTGAACGCTCTCAGGAGCTTTGCCTTCGACACCCTCAAGATTGATCGGGCCTACATCAACGAACTGCTCAGACACAGCGATGACAAAGCGCTGGTTAACGGAACAGTGACCATTGCCAAAGGACTCGGACTGAACACTGTCGGAGAGGGAGTGGAGACCACCGAGCAGTACGATTACCTGAAAACTCAGGGTGTGGATAAGGTCCAGGGTTTCCTGTTTACCCCGGCGCTGCCGGCTTCACAGTTCGAAAGCTACTACGACAATTATGTTGCCGAAAAGGCCAGCGGCTGACAGCTGGCCGTTGCCGCCGGATTCTTTCAGAGATCCTCATCATCAAGAATGATACTGCCATCTTCCGCCCAGTCGACCCGGGTTATTCCCGGTGACTCACGCTCCAGCCGCTCCAGCTCTGTCTTCTGGTAATCCAGCTGGATCTTCTGCTGGCGGACCATATCGGCCAGCCGGCGATTCTCATTCAGCACTTCCCGGTGGTGTAGCGCTCGCTCGATCGTGACCGCCAGTTCTTCATCACTCCAGGGCTTGGTGACAAAGCGATAGATCTCCGCCTCATTGATCGCCTTCAGCACCGCATTCATGTCCGCATGACCACTCATTATGATGCGAAAGCAATCAGGCCGGATCGCCTTAACCTCTTTCAGGAAAGTCACCCCGTCCATGGTCGGCATCCGGTAGTCGGATATCACCAGATCCACCTCCTCCCGGGCTACAATATCCAGCGCTTCTTCAGGACTGGTGCAGGTGGTCATTATCCAGCCGTGACTTCGCATTGAACGCCTGAGCGCGTTAAGCACCCCCTGCTCATCATCGACAATCATTACCCGGCTCATTTCGGGTCTCCTTTGTAGACATAAACTTCAAAAGAGTCATTCTCAATCTTTTCAACCATCTGCAGCTTCTTGATCAGCACCGGGTTGAGGACTCGTCCTCTGGTCAGCAGCAGCATCTCACCGCTGTTAAAGAGATCCCTGGAGAGTTTCATCCCCGGTTTCAGCATATCGGTAGTCAGCCTGATTTCCCGATAGCCCTGACGAGCCTCTTTCTGGCGCTGTATCAGCTCCGCCAGCCTGGCAACCAGTGCCGGATCATAGCGGTTGCCGCTATGCAGTTTGATGCGCTCCAGGGCCTGATCCGCATTGTGGGCATCTTCCAGCAGTTTTCCGGTCTGATAACCGTAATAGTCTCTGGCGATCGACAGAATCCGGGCCCCTTTAGGGATATTTTCACCAAAAAGCCCGTCCGGAAAACCACTGCCGTCGAAACATTCCTCCTGGGAGCGTATCAGCGAAGCGGTTTGCTGCAGGGCATCCACGGCCATCAGAGCATTCTGGCCGATCAGCGGATAGCGCTGATAGTTCCGCAGCTCCTTGCTGTCCAGCGAGTAAGCGGGCTTATCGAGCAGGCTGTCCGGCAGACTGAGCTTGCCGATCTCATGCAGCAGACCGGCATAGTAAACGGCGGAGACCTCGTCCTCATCCAGCGACACAAACTTTGCCATCGCCCGGGCAAGATCTGCTACCCGCTGAGAGAAGCGGCCGGACAGGGATTCCCGCATACTGACAAGGTTGGAGAAGGCGCGGATCGTATGCTGGTAACTTTCGTGCAACTCTTTATTGGCCAGATCCAGCATATCTGCCGTCTGCTGAAGCTCTTCAGTCCGCTCCCGGACCATCTGTTCCAGGTTGTCATTCAGATCCTTGAGTTCGGCGTTCTGACGCTCGGTTATCCGGGTCAGGCGCTGTTTTTCCCGCTCCAGCTGCTTAGTTTCCAGCGCCTGGCGAACCGTCAGAGTAATTTCGGTGTCTTCCCAGGGCTTGCTGAGATAACGATAGATCCGCCCCTTATTGATGGCATCGATGGTTGAACTGATATCGGCAAACCCGGTCAGCAGGATCCGTACTGTATCGGGATAAAGCTCCGCAACCCGGGCCAGAAATTCGGCACCGTCCATCTCCGGCATCCGCATATCGGAGATCACCAGGTCGACAGGGTGCCGGGCCAGTATCTCCAGTCCCTCTCTGCCACTGTTTGCAACGTGAATGGAATATCCGAGCGGGCGAAACAGCCGTCGCAGTGACGACAGTATATTGCGCTCATCATCGACAAACAGCAGTGTATCCTGATGTTTTTCTTCACCCGTACCCGGGCCTGCCCCCTTTGTCGGCAGAACCACCGATTCCGCGCCACCTGCAGCAGTGTCAGTCACTGTATCCTGCCCTCCTCCGATCATTGCAGCATTCGCCCGATGACTTCACGGCACATTTTCCCGATCTCCGGAAGCAGCTCTTCGATCTGAGCCATCTCCAGTCCCAGCCTTCGAAGGCTGTGAACAGACAGCTCCGTCATCAGGTCGTCGTTTTCCGGCGAAATCCACAGCCCCTTCACCAGTACATTAGCGACATGCACCAGATCCACCAGCGAGTTCAGCTCATCGCCTGCCGGCGGTTCTTCGTGACGCAACGCCACTTCAGCCAGGTAGTCAGGCAGCTTCCAGTGGCGGATAGCGACCGCCCCCACTTTGCTGTGCCCCAGGCCCAGCACCTGCTGCTCGGCCTCACGCAGAGTACAGCAGTTCTGCCGCTTAAACTCAAAGACCTGCTGGTACTGGTCCTGCAGACACTGGTCCATCAGGAACTGGCCGATATCGTGCAACATACCTGCAACAAAGACTTCTTCACTCTCCTGTCCGCAACAGCGGGATAACAATCTGGCGGCCACCGCCACACCGATCGAATGCTTCCAGAGCGCATTACGATTCAGAGCCCCGCCGGGAGCTTCCGGAAAAGCGTTGACCATAGAGTAGGAGATGATCACCTGCCGCAGAGAATGGATACCCAGCAGTACCGTGGCATCATGAATACTGTCTATTTTTCGTACAAAACCATAGAAGGGGGAGTTGGCCAGCCGCAGAATAGAAGTCGTCAGTAACGGATCCAGTTCCAGCAGACCGCAGATTTCATCAATATTGATCGGCCTTTCGTTCATCTTGCGAAACACCATCTGGACGCTGTCCGAGAACGGTTCCACTTTATTAATGCCTTGCTTCAACTCGTCGATCAGTTGCTGTTCCATCAGCTGAACTCCCTGCAGTGGTACCTCAGCAGCATCGCCCGGAGTTCCTTCATGGTGTCATTGTCCGGCACACTTACAAACTGCTGATCCAGCTTTTCCTGAACCTCCCGTATAAGGTGCTGCTTCTGCTCCTCATCCCGAATTTTATCAATGATGCTGAGCCTTTCTACCTGCCGTCTTTCCAGCAGCGCCAGCAGTTTTTCGGTTAATTCTGTGCCAGCCGGGACCAGCAGCTGGCCAGCGGAATCTTTAATATCTTCGCTGACGACGGCACCGGCCTGAGCATCACAGAGCGGCACCAGGCAAGGCTCCCTGGTCATGGCTTTCTCCTCATCGTCAGAATGTAGCCTTCGTGGGGACCGTCGCTGACATTGTGCTGGCAGTGGCCTGTGTAGACAGCACCATCAAACTCAATTTCAGCCTCAGCCGCACAGCCCCGCTCTGACGCCTCAAGGTATAGCGCGTACAACCCGAGTGGCGACAACTCCTCAAGAGGCATTCCGACAGACAGCTGTGATTCAGCAAACAACTCCCTCGCCCGCCGATTAGTCACGATAACCTGCCCCTCACTGATACCCAGCACCGGAATCGGCAGCTCTTCGAGAATATCCTGGGATACCCTCAGCGCCTGAATACTCAGCCGCAACTCTCTGGTCTGCTGTTCGACTCTGGACTCCAGCTCCTGGTTGGCCCTCTGCAATTCAAGAGTCAGTCGCTGATTCTCGGCATTGAGTTCATATATCCGGAACGCCTCCCGCACGTTTTCGCACAGAAGCTCATCTTCCCAGGGCTTGGTCAGAAACTTGTAAATGGCGCCCACATTGATCGACTCGGTGACCGATTCCAGATCGGTATAGCCACTGAGGATAATACGCACAGTATCAGGGTAGAGCTTTTTGACTTCGTGGAGAAATTCACTGCCGGTCATTTCCGGCATCCGCTGGTCAGAAACAATAACGCCAACAGGTTGGTTTTTAAGGACTTCAAGCCCTTCGCTACCGCTGCCTGCGGTCAGAATGGTGTAGCCTTCACGGCGAAAGAGGCGCCTCAGGGAACGGAGAATATTCTCCTCATCGTCGACCAGTAACAGTATCCTTTGTTTATCACTTTCCATCTGAACATCCATGCATCCGTTGCCGGGATAAGCAGCCACTTCAGACTGAAGAGCCTGACTACCTGTGTAAGGGATAATGTAGCCGAAAACCGTTCATTCGAGTGACTTAATAATTCAATTTTCAGGATAAATCCCCCCTCCAGTTGCGGTTGATCAACTGTCCGGACATCCCGGCGGGGCAGAACCTGTCGACATAACGTGAATCCGGTCCCGAAGCCAACTCTGCCCGAAACTTCAGAGTTCCCCCGGCCACACAGCCTGCCGCTGAACCTCTCCCCACCAAAAAAAAACGCCCCGGAGGGGCGTTTTTCTCAGAACAGCTGGCGATTACAGCACCAGCCGTCTGACATCACTGAGGACAGAACCCAGGGTGTACATAAAACGACCGGCATCCGCACCGTTGATGGCCCGATGATCATAGGACAGTGCCAGCGGCAGCATAGTGCGGGGAATAAACTCAGAACCATTCCACTTCGGTTTCACATCCGCCCGGGATACGCCGAGAATCGCCACCTCCGGAGCCGGTACGATCGGCGTAAAGCCGGTTCCACCGATACCACCCAGGCTGGAGATAGTGAAGCATGAGCCCTGCATCTCAGCCGGCTTGAGCTTGCGGTCTTTAGCTTTCGCACCCAGTTCCGCGGTTTCCCTGGCCAGTTCGAAGATCGACTTCTTATCGGCATCACGAATCACCGGCACCATCAGGCCCGCCGGGGTATCCATGGCAACACCGATATGCACGTACTTCTTATGCACGATATGTTCACCATCGGCGTGCATGGAAACATTGAAGTTCGGGTGAGCGCGCAGGGCAAAAGCAACGGCCTTGATCAGGAACGGCAGTGGCGTGACCTTAGTACCCGCCTTCTCTGCATCCGCCTTGATCGACTTACGGAACGCTTCCAGCTCGGTAATATCCACATCGTCGAACTGAGTGACGTGAGGTACGTTCAGCCAGCAGCGCGTCATGTTAGCGGCTGTGACCTTCTTGATCTTGCTCATTTTCTCCAGTTCGATGTCACCGAACTGAGAGAAGTCTATTTCCGGAACAGCCGGAATACCGGAACCTGCCGGGACCTGAGTTGCCGCAGCCGGAGCTTTCTTCACCTCAGCCAGGGTCTTTTTAACCCAGGACTGAACGTCTTCTTTAAGAATACGCCCTTTCGGACCGGTACCGCTGACCAGGGTCAGGTCAACACCGAATTCGCGAGCAATGGCGCGCACCGCAGGACCGGCGTGGACTTTTTTGTTGCCTTTTTCCAGAGCCTGCAGATCCATAGATCCGCCAGCGGCCGGAGCCGGTGCCTGAGCTGCAGGAGTCGGCGCCGCGGCAGCAGGCGCGGGAGCAGATGCAGGGGCCGCTGCGGCACCACCAGCCACTTCCAGCTCAAGAATCAGATCACCTTCGGAAACCGTATCACCTTCGCTGATCTTAACGATCTTAACGACACCGCCTTCAGGCGCCGGCACTTCCATGGAAGCCTTGTCAGTCTCCAGTACGATCAGCGAATCACCTTCGGCGATTTCATCACCGGCTTTGACGCAGACTTCGATGACATCGACATCGTTGTGACCACCGATGTCCGGAACATTAACCGGCTTAACACCGCCTGCCGTCGGTGCGGCAGCGGGGGCGGCCTCGGCGGCGGGCTGCTCTGCAGCAGGGCTGGCAGCGGCGGCTGCGCTACCGGCCGTAGCCAGCACCAGAATGGCCTCACCTTCGGAGATGGTGTCCCCTTCCCTGACGCTGACGGACTCCACTACACCCGCTTTCGGCGCCGGTACCTCCATGGAGGCCTTGTCGGTCTCCAGTACGATCAGTGAATCCCCTTCTGCGATCTCATCTCCGGCCTTCACGCAGACTTCGATGATATCCACATCGCTGTGACCACCGATATCCGGCACCACAACAGTTTCGGAAGCACTGGCAACCGGGGCTGCGGAAGCCTCCGGCGCGGCTGCCGCTGCCGGCGCAGCAGGCGCTTCTGCAGGAGCAGGAGCCGCTACCGCGGTCTCAGCGGCACCTGCAGCCGCCAGTTCAAGAATAGCGTCGCCCTCTTTACAGGTATCACCCTCTTTAATAATCAGCGAGGCTACGACGCCGGATTCCGGAGCCGGGACCTCCATCGAGGCCTTGTCGGTTTCCAGTACGATCAGCGAATCGCCTTCGCTGATCTCGTCTCCTACCGCTACACAGACCTCGATAACATCAACGTCTTCAGAACCACCAATATCCGGTACACAAATCGTTTTAGCTGTCACAATACTTTCCCTCTGAAAATTTCGCCGTCGTTCAGATCATCTGTCCGTTTACACGGTCAGCGGGTTCGGCTTATCCGGATTGATGTTGAACTTTTTCAGCGCCTTAGTGACTTCCGAAGGTTTGATGGTTCCTTCATCGGCCAGCGCCTTAAGGGCGGCTACGACAACGTAATAACGGTTAACTTCAAAGAATTCCCGCAGCTTACTGCGAGTATCACTGCGGCCGAAGCCATCAGTGCCCAGTACCCGGAACGAGCCCGGTACGAATTCCCGAATCTGGTCCGCATAAGACTTGATGTAATCGGTAGAGGCGATAACCGGGCCTTTACGGCCTTCCAGACACTCTTCGACATAGCTCTTACGAGGCGCGTCTTCAGGATGCAGCATATTCCAGCGCTGAGCATCGAGACCTTCGCGGCGCAGTTCGTTAAAGCTGGTAGCGCTCCAGACGTCGGATTCGACTCCGTAGTCAGCACGCAGAATCTCAGCCGCAGCCCGGACTTCACGCAGGATAGTGCCGCTGCCCATCAGCTGGACCTTCTTCTTAGCGGTCTTCTTACCCTCTTCCAGCAGATACAGCCCTTTGATAATGCCCTCTTCGGCATCAGCAGGCATCGCCGGTTGCTGGTAGTTCTCGTTCATCACCGTCAGGTAGTAGAACTTGTTCTCCTTATCCTGGAACATCCGCTTGAGACCGTCCTGGATAATGACCGCCAGCTCGTAACCGTAGGTGGCATCGTAGGAGACGCAGTTAGGAATCATATTGGCCAGCAGCAGGCTGTGACCGTCTTCATGCTGCAGACCTTCACCGTTCAGAGTGGTCCGGCCGGCGGTGGCACCGATCAGGAAGCCGCGCGCCTGAGAATCACCGGCCGCCCAGGCCAGATCCATCGTACGCTGCAGACCGAACATCGAATAACTGATATAGAACGGTATCAGGGTGCAATTGTGGTTACTGTAGGAAGTCGCTGCAGCGATCCACGCAGACATGGAACCAGCTTCATTGATTCCCTCTTCCAGAATCTGCCCGGTCTTGGACTCCTTGTACCACATGATCTGATCACGGTCGTGGGGGACGTAATTCTGGCCTTCAGAAGTGTAGATACCCAGCTGACGGAACATGCCCTCCATACCGAAGGTCCGGGCCTCATCCGGAACGATCGGTACGATGCGCTCACCGATATTCTTATCCTTGGCCAGGGTGGACAGCGTACGAACAAAGGACATAGTGGTGGACAGTTCACGCTTACCGCTGTCTTTCAGCTGACCGCTGAGAGCTTCCAGCGGCGGAATTTCCAGTGCCTCGAAATCGTTGCGGCGCTGAGGATAAAAACCACCCAGCTTCTCACGGCGTCCCATCATGTACTTCAGTTCAGGGCTGTCCGGAGCGGGACGGTAATAAGGAACCGTCTCCAGCTGCTCGTCGTTCAGCGGGATGTTGAACCGATCGCGGAAATCGATCAGATCGTCCATCGCCACTTTCTTCATGGAGTGGGTGTCGTTCTTGGCTTCGCCGGACTTACCGGTACCATAGCCCTTAACGGTCTGCGCCAGAATAACAGTGGGCTGTCCCTTGTGGTTAACGGCTTCGTTGTAGGCGGCATACACCTTGTATGGATCGTGCCCACCCCGGTTAAGGTTCATGATGTCCTCGTCGGACATATCCTTAACCATCTCCAGCAGCTCAGGGTATTTGCCGAAGAAGTGCTCACGGGTATAAGCACCGCCGTTGGCCTTGCAGTTCTGCAGTTCGCCGTCACAGACTTCGTTCATGCGCTTAAGCAGCAGCCCCTTATCGTCTTTCTCGAACAGCGGATCCCAGTGGCGCCCCCAGAGAACTTTAACGACGTTCCAGCCGGCACCGCGGAACTCACCTTCCAGCTCCTGCACGATCTTGCTGTTACCGCGAACCGGGCCGTCCAGACGCTGCAGGTTGCAGTTGATGACGAAGATCAGGTTCTCCAGCTTTTCACGACCTGCCAGAGAGATCGCCCCCAGGGACTCCGGCTCATCACACTCACCGTCACCCATAAAGCACCAGACCTTACGATCGCCGCGGTTAATCAGCCCACGGGCAGACAGGTAACGCATAACGTGGGCCTGATAGATGGCCTGAATCGGTCCGAGACCCATGGAAACGGTCGGGAACTGCCAGAAGTCGGGCATCAGCCAGGGATGCGGGTAGGAAGACAGACCGTTACCGTCCACTTCACGACGGTAGTTGTCCATCTGCTCTTCCGTCAGACGGCCTTCCAGATAGGCGCGGGAATAGATGCCCGGTGCAATATGACCCTGGAAGAACACCAGATCACCTTCCTGATCGCCTTCGGGACCACGGAAGAAGTTGTTGAAACCAATATCATACAACGTTGCTGAGGACGAGAAGCTGGAGATATGACCACCCAGTCCTTCATCGTTGTCGTTAGCACGCATCACCATCGCCATGGCATTCCAGCGAATCAGGGAACGAATACGACGCTCCATAAACAGGTCGCCGGGAAGCGGATGCTCATCTTTGGGAGCGATGGTATTTACATAGGGAGTCGTCAGGGAGGAGGATTGTTCGGCGCCGATGTCTCTGGCTTTCTCACCGAGCCTGGCGAGAATGAACTTAGCCCGGTCTGAGCCTTCATGTTTTGCTACGGATTCAAGTGCGTCAAGCCATTCCTGCGTTTCAACAGGATCGATATCTTCGATTCTTTCTTCTTGCACAGCGACATTCTCCATCAGATAGCGGCCAGGGACTTAAGCCTAGATCACCAGAAAGTGCTATTCACGTTGCAACGCAACAGGCACTCCCCGTAAAAAATTGTAGGAATACTACAGAAATTTACAAAAGATGTCTACAAAGGTCTAAACAAAGCCGATAAACATTATTTTTTTGTAGTATTACTACATTAATTAATGCTTACCATAAATTTTATTAACCGTTGATATTGGCACGTCGCAATGAACGCTCGAGGCGGGTCTCCTCCTTACCGTACTCCAGCAGCGCTTCTTCAACGTAGGCCAGATGCTCATGGGCGGCCTGCCGGGCTTCCTCCGGTCGACCAGCGAGAATCGCATCCATCAGCACCTTGTGCTGCGCGTGAATTTTGGTTCGGTGACCCGGCTTGGGATAGATATTGGAAAGGTTGCTCATAATGTTCTTACGGAGCAGGCTGAGCAGCGCTCGCATGGTGTGCAGAAGCACCATATTGTGAGTCGCACCGGCGATACACAGATGAAAATCGACGTCTGCGGTGACCTCTTTTTCGAACTCCTTGGTGCTGTGATAGCCCTCCAGCTCCTCATAACACTTAAGAATCGCCGCTTTGTCCGCTTCGGTGCTGCGAAGTGCGGCGTAGTAGGCGATTACCCCCTCCAGCGCATGACGGAATTCCAGCAGGTCATACTGAGCTTCCGGATGAGAGGAGAACAGCTCCATCAGCGGATCTGAGAAGGAGGCACCGATCTGTTCGGAAACAAAAGTCCCGCCTCCCTGACGACTGGTCAGCAACCCCTTGGCCACCAGTTTCTGTACCGCTTCCCGTAATGATGGTCGGGACACTTCGAACTGGCGTGACAGTTCACGCTCGGATGGCAGCCGCTGACCGGGCTCCAGAGAGCCTTCAAGAATCATCTTCTCCAGCTCTTCCATGATGACATCGGAGATTTTGGGTTGCTTAACACGTCGATAGGTCATATCAGCCACTTACTAAAAATTGGTCTTACCAATAATACCAAAATCGCATTTGTTGGCCAGAAAAAAAACATTTCCGTCCCGCAATAAATTGGTATGACCATCATTTGTTGTTGTTAGCCTGCGCAATCATGCAGTGATCCGGTTGCAATCGGCCGGCGGAAAACCATCACTCCTTTCATTAATAAAAGGCCTATTTGTACGCCAAATGTCAATATATTCTGCAAACATTGACAACCGACAACCAAAAAAGCGGTTGACATCCAATCCGTATAACAGCTAGGGTATTAACTCCACCGGACAATTGGTATTACCAATATTCCAAACTACACTGATCGCACGGTGGCAGCTTTCGGCAGAAAAGGCGTTCTGCGCCCCTTTTATCGGAAGCCGCTACTAACCGGTTAACTATAAGAAAAACGAAATATCCCGAGGATATAACATGAAGAAGTTCGCCAAATCTGCGCTGACCGCAGCTGTAGTAACCGCCGCAACTCTCTCCGTTTCTGCCCCGGCCATGGCCGCAGGCAAGACCCTGCTGAAGACTCCTATCGCATTCGGTACTCATCTGCCGGCACTGGGAACTCCGATCAAATGGGTTTCTGAGCAGCTGCCTGTACTCAGTGATGGCAACCTGAAGATGAAGATCTACGAGCCGGGTAAGCTGGTTGCTCCGCCAGAAATTCTCGATGCGGTTTCCAGCGGCAAGGTCAACTCCGGTTACGCTACGGCCGGATACTGGCAGGGCAAACTGCCTGCGGCCGCGCTGTTCTCCGCCGTTCCTTTCGGTCCTGAAGCCGGTGAATATCTGGCATGGCTGTATTACGGCAACGGTATGACGCTGTATCAGGAGATGTACGACAACGCCGGCTATAACGTTAAGGTAATGCCCTGCGCCATCATCTCTCCGGAAACTTCCGGCTGGTTCTCCAAGCCCATTGAGAAGGCTGAAGACCTTAAAGGTCTGAACATGCGCTTCTTCGGTCTCGGCGCCAACGTCATGGAAAAACTGGGCGTGGGCACTGTCCAGCTGCCGGGCGGTGAAATCTTCGGTGCGCTGGAAAAGGGAGCGATCGACGCTTCCGAATTCTCTCAGCCCGCTATCGATCAGCGTCTGGGCTTCCACAAGATCGTCAAGTACAACTACTTCCCCGGCTGGCATCAGCAGTCCACCGTGTTTGAGCTGCTGGTCAACAAGGACGCCTGGAAGAAGATGAGCAAGTCCAACCAGGCGATCCTGGAAACCACCTGTAAGGCTTCTATGACCAACGCCATCGCTGAAGGCGAGTCCATGCAGTTCGAAGTGATGAAGAAGGCCGCAGAGAATGGCGTTCAGATTCGCTACTGGAACGACGACATGCTGGCCCTGTTCAAGTCCAAGTGGGATGAAGTCGTGGCTGAAAAGAGCCAGGACCCCTTCTTCAAGAAGGTCTATGATGACATGAGCAACTTCCGTGACGGCTACGACCTGTGGGAAGCTAACGCCTTCCTGCCGCGTCCTAAGCCCAACCTGAAGTAATCGAAAGCTAGTCGCTCATGCTCGGCGGCGGGGGAGCGCCCTCCCCCGCCTGTTCTGCCGAAGTCAGTCTCATCTGCAATCCATCCGCGAAGGTTTTATCCCGTGACTGATAATAAAAACGCCCATCCTGTACCCATTTCCGACTGGATCGACGCCTTTATCCGCAAGGTCGGTCATGGCATCGCCTGGGTTTATGTTGCTCTGGTTCTGGTCATCATCACACAAGTTGTTCTGCGGAAAGGATTCTCCAGCGGCCTGATCGTACTGGAAGAATTACAGTGGCACCTGTACGCCGTCGGTGTCATGTTCGGCATATCCTATGCCCAGGTAAACAACGCCCATATCCGGGTCGACCTGTTTTACGGCGGTTTCCGCCAGCGCACTAAATACGTAATCGAAATCATCGGCATCCTCTGCCTGGTGCTGCCCTTTATCTACATTATTTTTATCCACAGCCTCGATTTTGTCGCCGACTCCTGGCGCATCAACGAATCATCCGACTCTCCTTCCGGCCTGCCCTGGCGCTGGGCGGTCAAGAGTGTCATCCCACTCAGCTTCGGTCTGCTGGGACTGGCGGTTATTTCCCGCCTGATTCGTGATTTCGTGCTGCTGATCAGAGGAGAAAACTGATGGAGATAAATGAGATTCTCGTTATCGCGATGTTTATCTCTTTCATCGCGCTGCTGTTTACCGGTATTCCCGTCGCCTGGGTTCTGGGCGGCATAGGCGTCATCTTCGCCTTTCTCGGCTACTTTGCCGATCTTTACCTCGACACCCTCACCGGGCTGGATTTCACCACCCTGGGACTGGTGGTTAACCGGCTCTACAAGATCATGGACAACTGGATCCTGGTCGCCCTGCCGATGTTCATCTTCATGGGCATCATGCTGGACAAGTCCGGCGTTGCCGAGCGGCTGATGCTGTCCATGCAGGAACTGTTCGGCCGCGTCCGCGGCGGCCTGGCCATCACGGTTACCGCGATCGGTATCATTCTCGCAGCCTCCACCGGTATTATCGGCGCCTCCGTGGTACTGCTGGCGGTAATGTCGCTGCCTTCAATGCTGAAACAGGGCTATTCACGGCCGCTGGCCCTCGGCACCATTGCCAGTGCCGGTACCCTCGGTATCCTGATTCCGCCCAGCATCATGCTGGTGATCATGGCCGATCAGCTCGGCCTGTCGGTGGGCGATCTGTTCATGGGGGCGGTGTTCCCGGGTCTGATTCTCGGCGGTATGTATATTCTGTACATCCTCGGCGTCGGTATCTTCAGCCCCTCGTCGGCGCCGATTCCCAGCGACGCAAAGCCGATCACTATGGACGCCTTCATGAATGTGCTGAAAGCCGTCCTGCCGACCCTGCTACTGATCTTTGCGGTACTGGGCTCCATCTTCGGCGGCATCGCCACGCCTACCGAAGCCTCCGGTGTCGGCGCTCTGGGTGCTACACTGCTGGCGATGTACAACCGCAAGTTCAGCTTTAAGGTGCTGAAGGAGGTCATGCAGGGGACTTACAACACCACAGCGTACATCTTCGCCATCTTTATCGGTGCAACCTGTTTCGCACTGGTACTGCGGGAGCTGGGTGGTGACGAGCTGATTGAGTCTTTCCTGACCGGCCTGCCCTTCGGCCCCTACGGCATCATTGCCTTTATTCTGGTGGTAATCTTCCTGCTCGGATTCTTCCTTGACTGGATCGAGATCACCCTCATCATTCTGCCGTTGCTCGCACCGGTGATCTCGGCACTGGGACTGGATATCGACGGTTACGGTGTGGTGGATAATCCGGAACTGGTCTGGTTCGTGATGCTGGTAGCGATGGCGCTGCAGACATCGTTCCTGACACCGCCGGTAGGATTCGCGCTGTTCTACCTCAAGGGAGTCTGCCCGCCCGATGTTAGATTGTCGGATATTTATAAGGGTGTCATTCCGTTTATTATCCTGCAGTTACTGGGTCTGCTGATCCTGGTAGCCTGGCCTCAGCTGGTCATCTGGCTGCCTGCCGCAGCCTACAGCTAGAGCGCACATCTGCGCTGAGCGCTCAGCGTGTCAGGGCGGCCTGCCGGCTGCCCTGATATCCTGTTACGACATTGCCCGGACTGTCAGAAGACAGGGCAAAGGTCCTTCTGTTGCCTGAACGTGAGATTTTCCGATGAGCATCGATTATCAAGAGTTCTATACCCACCTGACCGAGTTCATCCCCGAACAGCGGCTGATCCGCGATCCACTGCGCACCCTGGCTTACGGAACCGACGCCAGCTTCTATCGGCTGATTCCTAAAATCGTCATACGGGCGACATCTGCCGATGAAGTCGCCCGCATCATTCGAGCTGCGCGTATCCGTGATATTCCGGTGACATTCCGGGCCGCCGGGACCAGCCTGTCCGGACAGGCTATCACCGATTCGGTACTGATCCAGCTGGGCGACGGCTGGAACGGCTACCGGATTAACGAGGATGCCTCACAGATCTCACTGCAGCCTGGGGTTATCGGCGGCCACGCCAATAAATACCTGGCCCCGTTCAATAAGAAGATCGGCCCCGATCCTGCCTCCATCAACACCGCCATGATCGGTGGTATCGCCGCCAACAATGCCAGCGGCATGTGCTGCGGCACCGCCCAGAACAGTTATAACACCCTGCACAGTATGAAGCTGATCCTGGCCGATGGCACCGAGCTGAATACCGGTGACGAGACCAGCCGGGAGTCATTCCGTCAGTCCCACCAGGGGTTGCTGGACGCACTGCAGGCATTATCCGGCCAGGTCCGCGCCAACAGCAACCTGCATGACCGTATTCGTCACAAGTACCGACTGAAAAACACCACCGGTTATGCGCTCAACGCCCTGGTGGATTATCAGGATCCCTTCGATATTCTCCAGCACCTGATGATCGGCTCCGAAGGCACCCTGGGCTTCATTTCCGAAATCACCTACAACACGGTGGATGAGCATCCCAATAAAGCCTCGGCGATGATCTTCTTCCCCACCGTGGAAACCACCTGTCGCGCCGTGTCACGCCTGAAGCAGGAACCGGTCTCGGCGGTGGAACTGATCGATCGCGCCGGTCTGCATTCGGTGGAGAACAAAGAAGGCATGCCCGCCTTTATTAAGGAGCTGGGGGAACACGCAGCGGCCCTGCTGGTAGAAACCCGCGGCGCCAGCAAGGCGGAGCTGACTGCCAATGTCCGCCATATTGTCAGCGCCCTCGGCGAGTTCGAAACCGTCTATCCGGTGGAGTTTACCGAAGATCCGGTCAAGTTCGGTCAGTACTGGGCGATCCGCAAGGGCCTGTTTCCGGCAGTGGGTGCCGTGCGACTGACCGGCACCACCGTAATTATCGAAGATGTTGCCTTCCCGGTAGAGCAACTGGCCGAAGCGGTGCATGATCTGCACCAGATCTTCCGAGACTTCCACTATGACGAGGCACTGATCTTCGGCCATGCGCTGGAAGGAAACCTGCACTTCGTCTTCACCCAGGCATTCGACAGCCAGGCTGAAATCGATCGCTACGAGAAACTGATGGATGCGGTGGCCGATCTGGTGGTGGGCAAGTATGACGGTTCCCTGAAAGCCGAACACGGCACCGGTCGTAACATGGCCCCCTATGTCGAACAGGAGTGGGGCAGCGAAGCCTATCAGCTGATGTGGGAGATCAAGGAACTGTTCGATCCGAAGAACCTGATCAATCCCGGCGTGCTGCTGAACGCCAATCGCAAGGTGCATCTGGAGAACCTGAAGCTGCTGCCCGCCGCCGATCCGCTGATCGACAAGTGTATCGAATGTGGCTTCTGCGAACCCACCTGCCCCTCCCGCGCCCTGACCCTGACTCCCCGCCAGCGCATCGTTATCACCCGGGAGATTGCCCGGCTGGAAGCCAGCGGCGATGATCCGGAGCGGCTGGAAACGCTGCGCCGGGACTACCGCTACCAGGGCACCGATACCTGTGCGGCCTGCGGACTCTGCTCCACGACCTGCCCGGTGGGGATCAACACCGGTGATCTGACCCGTGCGATTCGCAGCCGTCAGAACGCGAAACACAGCGGTGCCGCCAGATGGCTGGCCGATCATTTTGAAGGAGTCAGCAAGGCCAGCCGCGCGGCCTTTAAGGTTGCCGACGCCACCCACGGCATTCTCGGTACCCGGGTAATGTCGGCGGTCACCGGCACTGCCCGTAAACTGTCCGGCGGCATGGTTCAGCAATGGACCCCGGCAATGCCGACGGCGGCTCCGAAGATAACTCCGCGTCCGGTAACCGACCCGACAGCACCGAAGGTGGTCTACATCCCCAGTTGTGCCAGCCGCACCATGGGACTGCAGCGAGACAGCAGCGAAACCCGGGCACTGGCCGAAGTCACCGAATCGCTGCTGCGTAAAGCCGGTTTCGAGATTATCTATCCGGACGGACTGGACAAGCTGTGCTGTGGCATGCCGTTCCAGAGTAAAGGCATGTTCGATGCGTCCGAGCAGAAAGCCACCGAGATGGAACAGGCACTGCTGAAGGCCTCCAACAACGGCGAACTGCCCATCTATTCCGACACCAGCCCCTGCACCCTGAAGATGAAAGGGGAACTGGACAGCCGGCTGAAGATTTACGAACCGGTGCAGTTTATTGATGAATTCCTGCTCGAGCGGCTGATCATCAATCCGATCAGCGAACCCATCGCCCTGCACATCACCTGCAGTGCAACAAGGATGGGACTGGCCGAGAAACTGACCGTCATCGCCCGCGCCTGTGCCACCGAGGTCATTATTCCGGACCAGATTACCTGCTGCGGATTTGCCGGCGATAAGGGCTTTTCGACGCCAGAGCTGAACGAATCAGCACTGCGCACTCTGCAGGGCTCGCTGCCGGACAACTGCAGGGAAGGATTCTCTACCAGCCGCACCTGCGAAATAGGTTTGTCATACCATAGTCGAATAGAGTATAAATCCATCGTCTACCTTGTGGATCGCTGTTCACAGCCGAAGCTGACGGCTATCCATACAACGGTGGAAAACGAACGGCTGCAGACGACGGCCGTTTAGCGACATAGTCTTTTAAGGAGCGAACTTATGTCACTGCCTGAAGTAAAAACCATTCTCTACACCACCTCTCTGAGCGACCACACTCGCCCCGTCTTTCGCCAGGCAGTCAAACTGGCCAGCCTCTATCAGGCGAAAATCATCATGCTGCACGTCGTTGAGCCGATGGGTGAGATGGGCCATGCGCTGATTGAGAACTATCTGCCGGAAGATCTGGTGAAGAAGATGCATGACGAGGGCATCGATAATATTAAGAAGACCATGAAGGATCGGGTCATCCGCTTTTATGAGGATGAGCTGAGCGCTGTGAAAACCGGTACCACCCTGGATATCGAACAGGTCGTGGCGGAAGGCAATCACTCCGACTCCATTGTCGGTGCGGCTAAGCAGTTTGACGCCGACCTGATCGTGATGGGTTCCCACAACCGTCTTGGTCGCAGCAGTCAGACCACCCGTCAGGTCATCAAATACTCCGGACGTCCAGTGCTGGTGGTCCCGACCGAAGGCTGAATCACTTTCCTGACACAGGGACGGGGAACAGAGCGGGATGACAGAGACGAACCTGGCGCTGATCGAGCGAATATTTCTCACTGTCTTCCCGCTGTTTGTGATCGTGCTGGCCGGTTATCTGTACGGTCGCCGAAAACCTTCCGATATCGAGTTCGCCAACCAGGCCAATATGGACCTGTTTGTACCGGCGCTGATTTTTCATTCACTGGCCAATCAGGCTTTTCCAATCAGCCAGTATCAACAACTGGCACTGGGCGCGTTCTGCGTCATCCTCGGCTCCGGCCTGCTGATCTGGCCGCTGCTGAAACTGCTGAAGATCAACGTCCGCACCTTTCTGCCACCGATGATGTTCAACAACTCCGGCAACCTCGGCATTCCGCTGCTGGTGCTGGCGTTTGGCGAGCAGGCCCTGCCCGCCGCCGTGATTCTGTTTATCATCGAGAACACCCTGCATATGAGCCTGGGTATCTATATGCTGGACCGCCACACCCGTCCATTGCAGCTGCTGCGGATGCCGATGGTCATGGCCACTATCGCCGGTCTGATCTGGAGCATCGCCGAATGGCCGCTGCCGAAAGCGGTGGCGCTGCCGATCGAGATGCTGGGCCAGATCGCCATCCCGCTGATGCTGTTCACCCTCGGTATCCGCATTGTTCAGGTAGGCCTGGGTAACTGGCGTGAAGGGTTGATGGGCGCCCTGCTCTGCCCGCTGTCCGGCATTATTATCGCCCTGGCCTGCCAGCCCTGGCTGCAGCTCTCCGACCAGCAGTTCGCTATGCTGCTGGTCTTCGGCGCCCTGCCGCCAGCGGTGCTCAACTATATGGTGGCGGAACGCTATCGCCAGGAGCCCCACCGGGTCGCTTCAATTGTGCTGATCGGCAATATGGGCAGTCTGGTGGTGATCCCACTGGTTCTGGCGTTTGCTCTCTGACGTCACCAGAGCGGCGATATGAGGGCATAACGCTACAGCCAGCCCCGATCCGCGTCAGACTTCACTTTTGCAGAGTCCGCTGCATTCTGTCTTAATTGTCTCGTGGCATGCCAGACAGACGGCCTGCAGGCACAGCAGAGTCCACCGGAGTGAGCGGGTTATGCGGATAGGGATTGACCTCGGCGGTACCAAAACAGAGCTGCTGGCGATCGACGCCCGAGGCGGAGAGTTGTTCCGGAAGCGGGTGGCGACCCCGGCTAACGATTACGCCGCGACCCTGCAGATAATCACCGAACTGATCGACAACGCGGAGCAGCAGCTGAACGAGCGCGGCCGGATCGGCATCTGCATTCCCGGAGCGCTCTCTCCCGATACCGGCCGGGTTAAGAATGCCAACTCGGTTTGCCTGATCGGCGAGCAGCCGGACCTGGATCTCAGTAAACGGTTGCAACGGCCGGTCCGAATTGCCAACGACGCCGACTGCTTCACTCTCTCGGAAGCAACCGACGGCGCCGGCGCCGGGGCCGGTACGGTGTTCGGAGTAATTCTCGGCACAGGTGTCGGGGGCGGCATCACCATCGGCGGCCGGCTGTTATCGGGCCCTAATCGTATCGCCGGCGAATGGGGGCACAATCCGCTGCCCTGGCCCGGCAGTACCGACACCCCGGCGGCCGACTGCTATTGTGGTAAACGGGATTGCATCGAGACCTGGCTTTCCGGCCCCGGCCTCTGCAATCGCTACTATCAACAGAGCGGCTTAAGAGTCGACCGCGTCGAAGACATTCTGGCAAAAGCGGAGGGCGGCCAGCCGGCGGCGCAGCAGCTGATGGAGCGTTATTACGACCAGCTGGCCAGAAGCCTGGCCACGGTGATCAATATTCTCGACCCCGACGTTATCGTACTCGGCGGAGGCCTCTCCAATATCACGCCGTTGTATCAACAGATTCCCCGACGCTGGAACGAGTGGGTCTTTTCCGACCAGGTGAACACCCGACTGCTGCCGGCCAGTCACGGTGACTCCAGCGGCGTCAGAGGAGCGGCCTGGTTATGGTCCTGAATATCGTTATCAGACTGAAATCACTGGCCTTCTGACCTGTATCCACCATCGACCGACAACCTTTCTGGAAAAAAAGCGGTGATGGCATTGGTCTATCTTTTTCGATCAGTTACAGTTACAACCCAGATACCTTCCGATCATCTCACCCTGCTTTGTTTAACGTCGCTGTCTGACACAGGGGTACTCGGAAACATGCAGCAAAAACACATGTTTTTTATGGACAACCCAACAGAGCACAGTGAAGTCACCATGCCCACGTCATTCAGCGATCAGTTAGCCCACATCTGCCCCGATCCGATCATCGGCATCGACCGAGCGGGTCGAATCACATTGTTTAACAAGGCTGCTGAGAGGCTGCTGGGTTACAGTGCCGACGAGGTGATCGGCCAGCTAGAGATCAGCCAGCTCTACCATCCGCCGGAAGCCGGCCGCGAGATCAAGAGGCTGATGCACAACCCGGAGATATGCAGCGCCGGCCAGATTCAGGGGCATGAATCGGCACTGAAGTGTAAAAACGGTCGTGTCGTGCCGATCCAGATCTCGGCGACCCTGGTCATGGAAGACGATCAGGAGGTCGGCAGTCTCGGTTTCTTCCACGATCTGAGCCGCCGCAAAGCCATGGAGCAGTCACTGAAACAACTTTCCATCACTGACAGCCTCACCGGTCTGTACAACCAGCGCCACTTTCAGTCCACGCTGGTCAAGGAAATCGCCCGCAGCTCCCGCTACCAGCATCCTCTGACCCTGGTCTGTATCGATATAGACAACTTCAAGACGGTCAATGACCAGTTGGGGCATATCGTCGGCGACAACGTCATCAGCTTTATGGGCAGCCTTATCCGTGAGCAGCTTCGCGGCGCCGATTATGGTTTCCGCTATGGTGGCGACGAGTTTATGCTGCTGCTTCCTGAGGTAAATCAGCAGCAGAGTACGGCCCTGACCGAACGGCTGCTCAACTCATTTATCAGCAACACCCCGCTGCGGCGGGAACAGAACCCGCCGCCGGTCGGTATCAGTATCGGAATTGCCGAACTGCTGCCCGGAGAAGGGCCTGAGCAACTGTTCCGACGCGCAGATATGGCGATGTATGAGGCCAAGAACGGCGGCGGCTGCCGGATATCTCAGGCACCGGTTGTCAACTGCGAAACGGCCGATTGCTGATCAGCCGGAAGCGGCAACTATAACCCGGTTACGGCCCTGCTCCTTGGCCTGATAGAGAGCCTTGTCGGCACGCTCGATCCAGTCTGCCCGTGATTCACCACGACGAAAGCCGGCGATACCGAAAGATGCGGTAATTCTTCGAATATCCTTCTCGGCCCGGCGATCCTTGAGAACGACAGACTGCAACAGTTGTCTGACCTTTTCAGCCCGCTCCACGACCTTCTGAATATCGCTTCCCTTTATCAGCATCAGAAACTCTTCGCCGCCGAAGCGTACCGCCACTTCATCGCCTATCACCGCTTTATTCAGCAGCGCAGCTACCCGCTGGATCACCTTATCGCCCACCAGATGACCATAGCTGTCGTTAAAGGATTTAAAGTGATCTATATCCACCAGCACCACAAAGCGATCACCGCAGCTGCCCTGTTCCATCAACTGCTGGGCATAGCGCTCCAGATAGCGGCGATTAAACAACCCGGTCAGCGGATCCCGCTCCGCCTCCTGCTGAGAGCGTTTAAGCTCTTTGCGCAGCTGCTCGACCTCTTTCTGGGTTTCGGTGATACGATCACGAAACGCACGGGTCGACTCGCTGACATGCTGAGTTCCCTGAGTCAGTGAACTGATCAGCGCTCCGATATCCAGCGTCTCAGGTTCGTTTTCCAGCGACTGACTGGAATCTTCCAGCAGCTGGTGAAAATCTTCGGCGCCCAGCAGAGCTTCATCCACCTGGGTACGGAGCTCTGAAATAATTGCTTTCAGGGTCTGTTGTGCGGACTCATTGTCGGCAACATGTCCGCTGATAATATGATTACGGAACAGCTCCTCAGTGGCGGAACTGGGACAGGTACCGTGGCTGGCCAGGGTATTGTCTATTGCACTGTTCAGCTGCGGATCACGATTGGATACATAGCTGTACCAGAGCGCGTAATTGTATGGTGTCGGGGGGATCTGGTGCTTAACCATCAGAGGGACCGCCTCACGCAGATACTTCGCGGCCTGTTCAGAACTGTCCTGGTACATCAAATATTCCTGCCAATGAAAAATGCGGTTTCCTGGCCGGAGTCCGTTCCGCTTGCAACTACCATTGGCCATCTTAACGGCACATGTCCCTGAATCTGAAGAATTTATTTCAGTTTTTTAGCATAAAAACACTTTCCGGTTATTTAGCGACCAGTTCGCCGCATTTATACGACCGTTTAAATCAATTAGCGTCAACATAATTTACACCCTGCAGGATTCCGAATACTCCTGGGTCAGCACCCATCTATATTGATAATCATTATCGTTTTTATTTGCAAACTCGAATCAACCTGCTAAGATAGCCCTTCCAACCTATCTTTGTTTAAGCATTTCAGCCGCCCTCGGGCGGCTTTTTTTTGCCAGCCGCTGGCTTTCAGCAGAGCCTGTCAGCCATTCGGTTCCAGGTTGGTAACCCCTCCCCCTTCGTTCCGGCATAAAAAAACGCGGCCGAAGCCGCGTCTTTCGAGCTCGCATCAGCGCCGATTATCTGACTTCTACCGCCTGCGCTTCAGCAATCTTCTTCTGCCAGATCTGTGGCCCGGTCTGGTGTACCGATTCACCGTTGACATCTACGGCGACGGTAACCGGCATATCCTTAACCTCAAACTCGTAGATCGCTTCCATACCCAGTTCCGGGAACGCCAGGGTCTCGGCCCCCTTAATCGCTTTGGACACCAGATAAGCAGCACCACCGACGGCCATCAGATATACCGCCTTGTTGTCCTTAATCGCATCGATGGCAGTGGGGCCACGCTCGGCCTTACCGATCATTCCCATCAGCCCGGTGGTCTCCAGCACCTTGCGGGTGAACTTATCCATGCGAGTGGAGGTTGTAGGGCCGGCAGGACCAACCACTTCGTCGCCAACCGGATCGACCGGCCCGACGTAATAGATAAAGCGCCCTTTCAGGTCCACCGGCAGTTCTTCACCGGCATCAATCATTTCACAGAGCTTCTTGTGAGCCGCATCGCGACCGGTCAGCATCCTGCCGTTCAGCAACAATGTCTCACCGGGCTGCCAGGTTTCGATCTCCTCCTGAGTCACGGTGTCCAGATTCACCCGGCGTGTAGTCGGACCAACCTCAAAGGTTACTTCCGGCCAGTCTTCCAGTGACGGTGGCGTCTGCAGCGCCGGACCATCACCTTTCAGGGTGAAGTGGGTATGACGGGTTGCCGCACAGTTGGGGATCATGCAGATCGGCAGTGAAGCTGCGTGAGTCGGGTAATCTTTGATCTTAACGTCCAGCACGGTGGTCAGTCCGCCCAGTCCCTGAGCTCCGATACCCAGGTTATTCACCTTTTCGAACAGCTCAAGACGGAGTTCTTCGACCCGGTTCTGTGGCCCCCGGGCCTGTAGCTCATGGATATCGATCGGATCCAGCAGCGCTTCTTTGGCCAGCACTGCCGCTTTTTCAGCGGTACCGCCAATACCCAGCCCCAGCATACCCGGCGGACACCAGCCAGCGCCCATGGTCGGCACGGTCTTCAGTACCCAGTCGACGATACTGTCGCTGGGGTTGAGCATTACCATCTTGGATTTGTTTTCGGAGCCACCGCCTTTAGCAGCCACATGAACTTCCACCTCATCGCCGGGCACCACGGACATGTGGATAACCGCCGGCGTATTGTCCTTTGTATTTCTGCGTGCACCGGCCGGATCGGCCAGAACGGAGGCACGCAGCACATTGTCCGGATGGGTGTAAGCACGACGCACGCCTTCGTTGATCATATCCTCAACGCTGAGCTTCGCATCCCACTGTACATTCATACCGATCTTTACGAAAACGGTGACGATACCGGTATCCTGACACAGGGGTCGATGCCCTTCGGCACTCATCCGGGAGTTGATCAGAATCTGGGCCATCGCATCCTTCGCAGCCTGAGATTCCTCACGCTCGTATGCTTCGTTGACCGCTTTTACAAAATCGGTGGGGTGGTAGTAGGAAATAAACTGCAACGCATCTGCAACACTGTCGATGAGATCGTCTTGACGAATAACAGTCATGCTACGGAGGTCTCCTGTCTTTGTCTGGGCAAATCCGTCCGGTACGGACAGATCGCAAGGAGGGGGACGACTCTGCGGTCGCCTGGCCCGGAACGAAACTGGGGAGCAAGTATACACCAAACCGCCGACACCGGGGGCTACCTTTGGTCTAAGCTCCGGGACTCAGTACAGCTCAATGGTGCAGAGCATATAAAGCGCGCCAAAAGCGGTGAAAAAGCGTCCCGTCACCGGCGTCAGGGCTCTTCTCTGATCGCTGTCCGCCGCCAGCAGGCGAAGCAGAGCCGGTACCGCCAGCAAGGCTGGCAGCAACGGCAGAAACATCGGCAACCAGCCGGCCAGATGCATAATCAGCGCACTGAGGTATGCCAGCACGATCAGCACCCCATAGAGTAAGCAGCTGTAACGGTAGCCCCAGCGTACGGTCAGCGTCCGAATTCCCTGTCCCGCGTCCGCTTCCCAGTCACGCAGCTCATTGCTGAGCAGCAACAGCGAAACCAGCAGACTGACCGGAACCGCCAGCCAGCCAACCTGCGACTCCCAGCGACCAGTTACAGCCAGATAGGCACCACCTACCATCAGCACGCCCATCAGCCAGAACACCAGCACGACTCCCAGTCCCCGGCGCTTATAGTTGATGGGTTCCAGGGTATAAAACAGGGCGCCGGCCAGCCCCAGCAGGCAGAGCAGAAATAGGGGCCAGCCCACCATGACGATCAGATAGCCGGCCAGCAGCGCACAGATGGTGAAACAGGCCAGCCCATAACGAAAATTACGGATGATCTGGCGACGCCATAACACCGACCGGGGCCCGTCAGGCAGGGATTGCAGATCGCTGTAATCGTTGATCAGATTGACACCGGCCTGCAGCAGCAGACCGGCCAGTATCACCGACAGTGAACGAAACGGCGCCTCCGAACCCTGATGCCAGGCCAGCAACACACCAAGGCCGCAACACACCAGGGCCACGCAGAAGGAGAACGGCCGCAGGGCACGGCCGAAACTGTAGCGGCTGACATCCATATCAGAATAAGTACGATCAGCTGCCAGGAGCGTTCCGCAGATTGCGCATCACCAGCGCATATTCCATATCCCCATCCAGCGGGGCCGGAATCTGCACTACATGGCCGTTGCCCGGGGCGGCACCAACCCCATTGCCACGGCGATCCAGCAGCTCATCCAGTACAAAGGTGCGATTCCCGTCGGGCGTCATGATCTCCAAAGAATCCCCACGTTCGAAGCGGTTTTTCACATCGATTTCCAGCATATCTCCGTTGCGTCCAAGCACTTCACCGACAAACTGCTGGTGAACCCCGATCGAGTTCCCGGTCTCGTAGTTCTGGTACTCATCGTGAACATGGCGACGGTAAAAGCCTTCGGTGTAGCCGCGGTTGGCCAGATTCTCCAGGGTATCCATCATCTTCATATCGAAGGGCTTACCGGCTGCGGCGTCATCGATCGCCTGGCGGTAGACCTGGGCAGTCCGCGCTACATAATAGTGGGATTTGGTACGGCCTTCGATCTTCAGCGAATGGACTCCCATTTCGGTCAGGCGCTTAACATGCTGAACCGCCCGCAGATCCTTAGAGTTCATAATGTAGGTGCCGTGTTCATCCTCGAAGGCCGGCATATATTCGCCCGGGCGGGTGCCATCCTGCAGCAGGTAGGCGGCATCGGTGGGCTTACCTTCCCCCAGCTGGGGGTCTTCGCCGGGCAACGAATCATCACTCTGCTGTGGGTCGAAGTTCTGCACCGGAATCAGGTCACCGGATTCATCCTCCTTCGCCTCATGGGCATCGTACTTCCAGCGACAGGCATTGGTGCAGGTGCCCTGATTCGGATCACGGTGGTTAATGTAACCGGACAACAGACAACGACCGGAATAAGCGATACAGAGCGCACCGTGAACAAACACTTCCAGCTCCATCTCCGGACACTGCTGCCGGATCTCCTCGATCTCATCCAGAGACAGCTCCCGGGACAGAATAACCCGTTCGATGCCAACACTGCTCCAGAACTTTACCGATGCCCAGTTCATCGCGTTGGCCTGTACCGACAGGTGAATCGGCACCTCCGGCCAGCGCTCACGGACCATCATGATCAGACCGGGATCAGACATGATCAGCGCATCCGGCTTCATGGCAACCACCGGTTCCATATCCGCCATATAGCTCTTCAGCTTGGAATTATGGGGGGCAATGTTGCTGGCCACATAGAATTTACGACCCAGCTCATGGGCGATATCGATACCTCTGGCCAGATTCTCCAGCTTAAAGTCATTGTTGCGGACCCGGAGGCTGTAGCGGGGCTGGCCGGCATACACCGCGTCTGCGCCGTAGGCAAACGCATAACGCATATTTTTCAGGGTTCCGGCAGGGGAAAGCAGTTCCGGTTTAAACATCATGACCTCGGATAAAACACAGGATATTCGGGAGAGCGGCGGGCGAGTCAGCAACAGAATCCTGTTCAGGTCTGCACTTCAACACCCAGTGGAATCTTAAACAGGGGTGTATAGATCGAGCCGTTGGCTCCGGTTTTACTCTGGTACAGGACCACCTCATCGGCCAGACACAACAGATCCAGCGCTGGCCAGCGCTCCGGCGGTCGAAAGTGAGCTTCTGCACTCAGCCGCCCCAGGGTAACGTGGGGCTTAAAGTTCTGCTGCTGGGTGTGAATACCAGCGGCGTTAATGACCTCAACCATGGTCTTTCTCAATGCCATCAGGTCGGGCTGTGGTTCGGCCAGCGCCGCCAGCAGCGCCAGCTCACTGCTGACCCGGTAGTACTCCCCCCTGTCCAGATGCAACTGAAATGAATCGGTCTGAGCCAGTTTTTCACCGGCCAGCTGTTCAAGGCTGTTGACCTTACTGAGCGCCAGGTTGCCCAGAAAGCAGAGAGTCAGGTGGTAATTATCGGAATCAACCCACTGCACCCGCCCTGCGGCATCGAGATGACATAACGTATCAGCGTGATCCGCCAGGCGACGAACCACACTCTGTTTCAACGGCAATGCAAAAAACGCACGGATATCCATGAGATTCAGAGAATGAGATGCACCAGGTGGAGGAGGTATTTTTTCATCTGTTCAAAAAACAATCAAGATAACATAGCTACTGAACCGCTTTCGGCACGCTGTCCACCGACAGCTGCAACTGGCCAACTCGCTTGCGCAGCTTCAACAGTTCGGAATTCACCTGACGGCGGTAGCTGTTAACCGAATCCAGTGCTTTCTGCTGTTCCGCCAGCTGCTTACGAACGCTGTCCGGTACCCGAGGTGCAGAAGCCATTCTGGTCAGTTGATCCTGAAGTTCTTTCAAGCGGGCGGCCTGCAGATCATCCACCTCCTGATTAGCGAGGTCCTGATCACGCAGCTGCTCCCGAAGTTCGGTAATCCGGCTCTCTGTCTGCCGGCGATCCTTCTTAACCGCGCTGTCGACGCCCTTCAGCCGACTTTCGGTCCGGGTCAGTGCCTGCGTCTGTTTGTCCAGCGACAGCCCGATGGTATCCAGAGATTCACCAACGGTCTTCAGTTCCGCCTTCTGCGAGCTCAGGCCTTTACCCTGTTGCTGCTGTTGTTTTTCCAGGGTTGTAATCTTCGGCTGGTATTTCTGATAGATCGCCCAGAGCTTACGAAGCTCAGAATCCACATGGCTGACACGCTGCTTACCCTCCTGGAGCTGTTTGCGCAGCTGAGCCTGCAACGCGGCACCGGACTTACTGGCGCTCTCATCAGTCGCGCTGATCAGCGTTTCAAAATCAGCCATTCTGCTCAGTGCACCGCTCAACGACTGCTCGGATGCGGCCAGTTGCTGCTCCAGCCGGGATATCTGCATCTGGGACCAGTAGCCCACGCCAGCCAGCGCTGCGACCAGCAGAATCACCATAAACCAGAGCAATGCTGTCGATGAGGATTTTGCCGGTGGGGCAGCTAAGGCGGGTTCCACCACCTCCTGACCAGCAGGTTTCAATGTCGGAATATCGCTGCGGTCCAGATCATCCCGAGCCGATCCAAGGCTGGGGATATCATCAAATTCGTCCTGACTTGCCATTACCTGCTCAGACTGACCTTTCACATTTTCTGAAAACGTTATTCTGACCCGAAAGCCAGAGCTTCCGGGCAGATCTGATTGTCCTTAAGCAATCAGATCCTGATCGATCGACTCCAGCACTCGCTGCAGCGACTCCGCCGCTTCAATACCGCGATCGGTCAGATAGCCACCATCAACCTGGCTGATCATCCCCTTCTCAAAGAGACGCCGGGCGGCGGCAATCACATCTACCGGAGCATCATGGTGAACCTTAAGGCCTGACTGACAGGAACTCAGGTCATAACGAGCCAGGAATTCCAGCTCAGCAATCGACTCAGCGGAAAATCGTCTGTTCATATTCACTCCCGGATACAATTTGACACACAGAATAACGAGCTTAAACGGATAGCTCCAGCGTTAAATGCCCACACCACCGATTCTTCATCACCGGCGGGTTAAAAAGCGTACTGAGGTCGCCGGCCCCAGTCTGCTGGCATGGTGCGGAGCAGACAACAAAAAACCCCGGCCAGGCCGGGGTTTTTTTAACGCGGAGAGGAAGCTTACATCATGCCGCCCATGCCGCCCATACCGCCCATACCGCCCATATCAGGCATTGCAGGAGCAGCTGACTTGTCTTCAGGCAGATCGGCAACCATAGCTTCGGTCGTGATCATCAGACCCGCTACAGAAGCAGCAGCCTGCAGTGCCGAACGGGTGACCTTGGCAGGATCCAGGATACCCATTTCAATCATGTCACCGTAAACGCCGGTTGCAGCATTGTAACCGTAGTTACCTTCGCCCTTCTTCACCTGGTCCAGAACTACAGAGGCTTCGTCACCGGCATTGCCGACGATCTGACGCAGAGGCGCTTCCATGGCACGGCAGGCCAGCTGAATACCAACGGTCTGGTCGTGGTTTTCACCTTCCAGGTCGGCGATAGACTGCAGCGCGCGAACCAGAGCAACACCACCACCAGGTACCACACCTTCTTCAACAGCGGCGCGAGTAGAGTGCAGCGCATCTTCAACGCGAGCCTTCTTCTCTTTCATTTCAACTTCAGTTGCGGCACCAACCTTGATCACGGCAACACCACCGGCCAGCTTGGCAACACGCTCCTGCAGTTTCTCTTTGTCATAGTCGGAAGAAGTTTCGGCAATCTGAGCGCGGATAGCAGCAACGCGGGCTTCAATTGCAGAGTGCTCACCAACACCGTCAACAATAGTGGTGTTTTCCTTGCTGATGGAAACTTTCTTAGCCTGACCCAGGTGCTCCAGAGTAGCGCCTTCCAGATTCAGACCCACTTCCTCGGAAATAACAGTACCACCGGTCAGGATAGCGATATCTTCCAGCATCGCCTTGCGACGATCGCCGAAACCAGGTGCCTTAACAGCAGCAACCTTAACGATGCCGCGCATGTTGTTGACAACCAGAGTAGCCAGCGCTTCACCTTCAACGTCTTCGGCGATGATCAGCAGCGGACGGGACGCCTTGGCGACATTTTCCAGTACCGGCAGCAGATCGCGGATGTTGGAGATCTTCTTGTCTACCAGCAGGATGTAAGGGTTTTCCAGTTCAACAGACATGTTGTCCTGATTGTTGATGAAGTAAGGAGACAGGTAACCACGGTCAAACTGCATACCTTCTACGACGTCCAGCTCGTTATCGAGAGCAGAACCTTCCTCAACGGTGATAACACCTTCTTTGCCTACTTTTTCCATCGCTTCAGCGATGATGGCACCTACCTGCTCGTCGCTGTTGGCAGAGATGGTACCTACCTGAGCGATCGCTCTGGAGTCGGCACAGGGAGTAGCCATGTCCTGAACCTTAGCGACAACCGCAGCAGAAGCCTTGTCGATACCGCGCTTCAGGTCCATCGGGTTCATGCCGGCGGCAACAGATTTCAGGCCTTCATTAACAATCGCCTGAGCCAGCACGGTAGCGGTGGTAGTACCGTCACCCGCGACATCGTTAGCCTGGGAAGCCACTTCCTTAACCATCTGGGCGCCCATGTTCTCGAACTTGTCCTGCAGCTCGATCTCTTTGGCTACGGATACACCGTCTTTGGTTACAGTCGGAGCACCGAACGCTTTATCCAGAACTACGTTACGGCCTTTCGGGCCCAGAGTGGTCTTAACAGCATCAGCCAGTACGTTTACGCCAGCCAGCATTTTGGTGCGTGCGGAATCTCCGAATTGTACGTCTTTAGCAGCCATTTCTGTCGTTTCCTATCTATATTCTTGTCAGTGATGTTCTATGCGATGCAGGTGTCTTATTCCAGAACACCCAGAATGTCGCTTTCGTTCATGATCAGCAGTTCTTCACCGTCGACTTTAACGGTGCTGCCAGCGTACTGACCGAACAGCACGACGTCGCCAACTTTGACGTCCATGGGCTGAACCTCGCCAGACTGCAGGATACGGCCCTTACCAGCTGCAATCACTTCGCCCTGATTAGGCTTTTCAGTTGCCGAACCGGGAAGCACGATACCGCTGGCAGTAGTGGTTTCTTCCTCTTTGCGACGGACTACAACGCGATCGTGAAGTGGACGAATGCTCATTTGCGTAAGTCTCCTAATATGCAAACAAATAAAGTCGCTCTGACTTTGCCTGTAACGTTGGATCCCGGATGGGCTCCAAATAATTCGTTGAAGAGGTTAATGGGGCCGGCGAAATCGAATTCAACACCTGCAACGAAAAAAAGTGCGATAAATAAACGATTCTGCCTTCCGAACCCCGTGATCTGACCGAAAACACACAAAAAACCCCGGATCTTCGGGAGTTCCGGGGTTCAGCAAGTTGGAGGTTCGGTCAGCGTGGAACGGAAAGGTCAATCATCCCGGCGAAACTCACCGTCGTAGGTATGCCCGGATTCCTGGCGGCCGGAGCGGGGAGAGTGTGAACTGCCGGGAGGCGACTCATGAAAAGTCTGATAGTGAGCACCGAAGCCCTGCTGGTTCACACCCGCAACGACAAAATGTTTCTGCAGCCGGGCAACCAGGGCGTGCCGGGTCACCGGAATCAGACAACAGAAACCGACGAAGTCGGTGACGAAACCCGGTGTAACCAGAAAAGCGCCGCCTACAGCCAGAATAACCCCTTCCAGCATTTCATGAGCGGGAATTTCACCGCTGTCCATTCGTGACCGGGCCCGCATCAGGGTTGAAAGTCCCTGTCTTCTGAGCATGTTAACCCCGATAAAGGCGGACAACAGCACCAGACCAATGGTGTACCAGGCTCCTATGATCTCTCCGACATTGATCAGCAACACAATTTCGATCAGAGGTACGATCACAAACAACAGAAAGAGAAAACGCATGCCCGGCTCCGTTCAACTTGAGGTATATCAAACAGGACTGAATTGACGGATCAGCCTGCTGAGGTCAATTGTGGCTATTGTACCTTTTTTGGCGGCAGGACCCCCGAAATTTCACGTTATCGGCGAAATCTGTCCCTGTTGCAACGCCGACATAGGTCCTGTTGATCTGCATTTTTAATTGGGATAGTCTCATTCTGCGCCGCAGCATTGGACACTGAAAGGCAGTTAAGAGATATTTTATTACCGTCATTTCAACCTCATGCCCTGCGCAACAGAAAATCATGCGGTGCCTGAAGGCACCCTACCAGAACCCTGGACAACAGGGCACGCGAATGAGGCTGTAACATGAATCTACAAGACAAAGTAATCGTTATTACTGGCGGCGGACAGGGACTTGGTCGCGCTATGGCACTGCATCTGGCCGACAAAGGTGCCAGACCTGCACTGATCGACCTGAATCCCGAAGCTCTGGATGAGACTGTCGGGCTCTGTCTGGAAAAGGGCGTCGAAGCCCGGGCGTTTGTCGCCAATATCGCCGATGAAGAAGCGGTTGCCGAAGTCTTCGGTAAGATCGTGGAAGAGTGCGGTCCCATTCACGGACTGGTCAATAACGCTGGCGTGACCCGTGATGCGATGTTTATCAAGGCCAAAGACGGCGAAGTCACCCAGCGCATGTCCTTGCAGCAGTGGCAGATGGTGATGGATGTCAATCTTACAGGCACCTTCCTCTGTGCCCGTGAAGCGGCCACCAAGATGATCGAGTCCGAAACAAAGGGTGTCATCATCAATATTTCCAGCATCTCCCGGGCCGGCAATATGGGCCAGACCAACTACAGCGCCTCCAAAGCCGGTGTCGTTGCTCTGACCACCACCTGGGCCAAGGAGCTGGCACGCTACGGTATCCGTACCGGAGCGATCGCCCCCGGCTTTATCGGCACCGAGATGGTTATGAGCATGAAACCGGAAGCGCTGGATATGATGACCCGGGGCATTCCTGCCAGACGTGTCGGCGAGCCGGACGAGATTGCCCATGCTGCCGCCTTTATCCTGGAGAACGACTATTTCAGCGGCCGTGTGATCGAAGTGGACGGAGCCCTGCGTCTGTAAAAACACAGCAGCAGACTTTGAGAAAGCCGGCCCTGTGCCGGCTTTTCTGTTTCTGCGCGCCTCTGCTACAGTGTCCTCATGAATTCCAGCAATATCAGCAGTGATGAGAAGCGCCGGATGATCTGGCAGTCCCTGGCTGCAGTGCCTGCAGGCCGGGTCGTGACCTATGGCCAGCTGGCGACACTGGCCGGCCTGCCGGGCTATGCCCGTTTCGTCGGCACCACCCTGAAGCAGTTGCCGAAAGATACCCGCCTGCCCTGGTTCCGGGTTATCAATGCCAGCGGTCGCATCAGCTTTCCAGCCGGCAGTGACGCGTACCACCGCCAGCGCCAGCGCCTGCAGGAAGACGGCATCACCGTCAGAGACGACCGGGTGTCACTCAGACAGTACCAGTGGCAGCCCTGAATCCGTTGCAGACTGCTGACCCTGTCAGCAGCTACCGGACTGCAGCACCAGCTCCTTCACCGTATCGGTCAGATCCCGGGTCGCTGACTGCAGTTCACTGACATTAATCGCCCCCGTTTCAATCGCCTCCCGCACCCGCTCCGCTTTCCAGTCAATCACTACCTGACCGGTCTGTTCGCTGGTCACTCGCAACTGCGGCTCTCCTCGTTCCAGCCAGGCATCAACTATATAACTCATCGGCAGACTCTCCATGCTGTGGGTAAACCAGGCGTGCCGGCGCCGCTGCTGTGAAGAGCAACGCGCCGGGACTACCACCCGGAACTGGAAGTCAGATTAGCCCAGAAGCACCATTATTGCAAATCATTATCATTTAGATTTGCATAAATATATCAGGATGAGCTCTCGCAGGAGGTACCGGCAACCCTGCCGGTTTTGCGATCCCCATGCCAGGGAGCCACCCAGAACAGCATCAGCATTCCAGGCAGGGCGATCAGTGCACAGAGCAGAAAGAAGGAGGTATAGCCCATGGACTCAATCAGAAAGCCGGTACTGGCATTAGCAAAGGTCCTGGGAATACTGGCCAGACTGGTGAACAGTGCCAGTTGAGTGGCGGTAAAACGCCGGTCGGTAAGGCGGGCGATAAAGGCTACAAAAGCAGCCGTACCAAGACCGACCCCGAAATACTCAAATGCCACAACAGCAAACAGCGCAGCGGGATCCGCACCGATTTCAGCCAGAGCGGCAAACCCCAGGATAGAGACTACCTGCACCACCCCGAATATCCACAGCGACCGATTGATTCCCAGCCGGATCATCGCGATACCGCCCACCAGCCCACCGACGATGGATGCACCCAGCGAAGCCCCCTTGGCAATGGTACCGATCTCGGTCTTACTGAAACCGAGATCCAGATAGAAAGGGGTCGACAGCGCAGTCGCCATACTGTCGCCAAGCTTGTAGAGCAGGATAAAAGCCAGCACCGCTATGGCCTGCTGTACTGAGCCGCGGCTGAAGAACTCGTGAAAGGGCTCGATAACCGCTTCGCGCAGGCTCAGCGGCGGTGTTGCGCTTTCCGGTTCAGATACCCGCAGTGTGGTGACGATACCCACCAGCATAAAGGCCGCCACCACCAGGTGCACGGTTTCCCAGGGCAGCTGATCGGCCAGAATCAGAGCCAGTGAACCCGGTACCAGACTCGAAAAGCGGTAAGCGTTTACAAACAGCGAGTTCCCGAGCCCCAGCTCCTCATCGGGAAGAATCTCCCTGCGATAGGCGTCCAGCACAATATCCTGGGTGGCACTGAACAGCGCCACCGCAAACACCACCCAGGCCACAGCCCCGACAGAACTGGTGGGATTAAACAGCGAAAAACCGGCAATCGACAGAAACAGCGCCAGCTGGGTAATCAGCATCCAGCCGCGACGACGCCCGAACAGCGGTGGGACATAACGGTCCACCGCCGGGGACCAGAAAAACTTCCAGGTGTAGGGGAAGGCCACCAGCGAGAACAGACCAATGGTCTCAAGGCTGACCCCTTCATCTCTGAGCCAGGCAGGAACCAGCTGATAGAGGATGTAGAGCGGCAGACCCGACGAGAAACCGGTCAGCACGCAGATCAGCATGCGCCGGTTGAGGATCGCTTCTTTTAAGCCGGAGCCCAATGCCACAGACTCCGGTTATCGACCGCCGACAGCGGCAGGATCAGTCACGGAAGTTATTAAACTGCAACGGCAGATCGATATCGGCCTCGCGCAGCAGGGCGATGACGGACTGCAGGTCATCACGCTTCTTACCGGTCACACGGACCTGCTCGCCCTGAATAGCGGCCTGCACCTTGAGCTTTTTCTCTTTGATCAGCTTGGTGATCTTCTTGGCAGTGGGCTGATCCAGTCCCTGCTTGAGACCAACAGTCTGACGCGCTTTCACGCCACTGGCATTGATCTCACCGATATCCAGACACTTCACGTCCAGCTGTCGTTTTACCAGCTTACCCTTCAGCATTTCCAGCATCTGCTGGAGCTGAAAATCAACATCAGCGCTGAGACTGATCTCTGATCCGGCCAGCTCGAAAGAAGCGTCAACCCCTTTAAAGTCAAAGCGGGTAGAAAGTTCACGGTTGGCCTGGTCGACAGCGTTAGCGACTTCGTGCATGTCCAGTTCAGAAACAATATCGAACGATGGCATCAACAATCCTCCTTGGGAAGCTGGTACTCTTAATGGCACAATAGCCACAAATAAACAGATCGGGCGATTTTATACCAGTTCGACTGTGCATTTCACCCGGACTCAGGGATTGACTCCAGATCCGTTGTTAATCAGGGACCATGTTTTCTGTACAGAACCTCTATGACTGAATCTGCAAATACCCCCTGGCATATACTCGGAGCCGGCGCCATCGGTAGCCTCTGGGCCAGTTACCTGCTACGCCGGGAGCATCCCGTCACCCTCCTGTGTCGCACTCCCGAGCAGCTGGATTCCTGGTGGGATAATCCCTTCCTGACCCTGGTGAAGGATGGCCAGCGTTTCAAATACCAGCCGGCAACCGAAAGTACCCGGCTGAAAACCCCGATCAGCAAGCTGCTGATCACCACCAAAAGTTACGATACCGAAGCGGCCGTTGAAACTGTCGCCCCACGTATCACCTCGGAAACCCGCATTCTGATTCTGCAGAACGGCATGGGTGCCCAGCAGACGGTGGCCGAGCGTTTTCCCGATGCTGCGGTTTATGCTGCCGTCACCACCGAAGGCGCCTATCGTACCGGGCCACAGCAGGTCGTCCACGCCGGCACTGGGCTGAGCTGGCTGGGACCGATGAATGACAACGCCCGCCAGGCGGGTGCCGCCCCCCTGCAGGCGCTGCTGAATCTGGAACTGAAAAGCCGTTACGAGGAAGATATAGCCACCCGTCTGTGGCAGAAGCTGGCCATCAACAGCGCCATCAACGGCCTGACGGCCCTGCATGACTGCGAAAACGGCCAGCTGCTGGAAAATGCAGATTACTACGCTGAAATGACCCGGCTCTGTGAAGAAGCGGAGCAGGTCGCCGCCGCACTGCAGCAGCCACTGTTTGATCATCCGCTGATAGAGGCGGCCGCCGGCGTAGCCAGAGCGACAGCCGGCAACCTGTCGTCGATGCTACAGGATGTTCGCCATCAGCGACCGACCGAAATCGATTTCATCAACGGCTATATCTGCCGTATGGCTGATAAACTCACAATCGAAGTACCGGAAAATCAGCGTGTGCTGACTGCTATTGAAGCATTGCGTAACCGCTGACTGAGGAGACCGCAATGGGAAATCGCCTGTCAAAGATCTACACCCGCACCGGCGACAAAGGCACCACCGGGCTGGGGGATGGCTCCCGTATCGACAAAGATGATACCCGGGTCGAAGCCTTTGGTGATATCGATGAGCTGAACAGCTATATCGGGCTGCTGATTTCATTGCTGCCGGAAGATGACGAGCTGCTGGAAGATCTGCAGGAGATTCAACAGAGCCTGTTCAATCTTGGCGGCGAATTGTCGGTCCCCGGCTACCAGTTGATCAGTGATGCCCATACCGAAGCGCTTGAGCGACAACTGGATCGGCTGAACCAGTCACTGCCACCGCTGAAGGACTTTGTGCTGCCGGGCGGCAGTCAGCCCGCGGCCGTCTGTCATCTGGCCCGCAGCGTCTGTCGGCGGGCCGAGCGGCGACTGGTATCGCTGGCAAAGCTGGCGGAGGTTCGTCCCCAGTGCCAGGCCTATCTCAACCGATTATCGGACCTGTTGTTTGTCTGCGCTCGGGTTCTGGCTCGTCGGGATGGCGGTTCGGAAGTGCTCTGGCGTCATCGGGCGGAACAGGCCGCCAGTAACAGGGAAGAGAGCTGAATCCAGCCCCGTACAGACTGCCTGCAGGCCAGAGCTGCCAGCAAACAGGTGTTGGCGACTCAGGCCAGCAGCAATCCCAGCAGCACCGACGCTTCAACCACCTCAACCATGGCGCCGGCGGTATCGCCGGTGGTTCCACCCAGTCTGACCAGCATCAGCCGCCGTAGTGCCAGGAAGCAGAGCAGGCTCAGCAACCAGACGCCCCCTCCAACCCCACTGAATAGCAGCAACACCAGCAGCATAACCAGCAACCACCAGCTGAGAGTTCGCGGAAAATGGCGGCTGAGCACATCTCCCAGCCCGCCTTTACGAACGTAGGGAGTCGTCAGGAACAGCAGCAGCAACAGGCTGCGGGCAATCAGCGGCGCCACAATCAAACCGATCGGATCGCTATCCAGCAGAGCCTGCAGGGCACTGAACTTAACCAGCATCAACAGCACCAACAGCATCACGGCCGCCGGCCCGCAGGTGGGATCCTTCATCAGCGCCAGCGTGCGTTCCCGATCACCGAATCCTCCCACCCAGGCGTCGGCGCTGTCGGCCAGTCCGTCCAGATGAAGCCCACCGGTCAGCAGGCACCAGAGCGCAAGCAACAGTGCCGCCTGCAGTCCCCACAGCTCGGGCCAGAGTATCTGCAGCAGTTGCTGACCGCCCCACAACGCCAGGCCGATCAGCAGACCTACCAGCGGATAGAAAAGCAGAGAACGTCCCACCATCGAATTGCCGGCCAGGCCGATGTCCGGCATCGGAATTCGGGTCAGAAATTGCAGCGCCAGTACCGGCGGTTGCAGCCAGCCCGGACAGTTGAAGGATTTATGCGCGATCATACTGAGTCAGTGTTGTCAGCCGATTGATAAATACCACTGCAGAAGTGAACCGATCTTCGCCTGGTGAAGGGTAGAGTTCGAAACGGCTGAGACTGCCGTAGTCGATAGTCAGCTGCTGCAGCAGCTGCAGCGGCATCTGCAACAGGTAGCCCAGCAGCGCTCGAATAACACCGCCATGACTGATCAGCAGTATCCGGCGACCGGCCTGCTGGTCGTCGATCTCATGCAGCAGCTCCACCGCACGATCACGCAGGCGCTCCAGCGATTCGCCACCGGGCGGCGGATTCGCCGCCGGATCCTGCCAGAAATCCAGTACCGCCTGCTGCTGCTGTTGCCAGACCCGAGCGGTCGGAAGTCCGTCCCAGTCACCAAAATCAAGTTCCGTCAGGCGCTCATCCACGATCAGCGGAACCGAAATCTCACTGGCCAGGGCATCGGCAAAGTCCCGGCAACGCCGCAGCGGAGAGCTGCAGATCAGATCCCAGCAGCCATCCTCGCTCGCAGCCCTCATCTGCTCCGCTCCCTCCGGGCTGAGCAGCGAATCGGTGCGTCCCCGGTAAATATTGCCATCGTCACAGGCACCATGACGCAGCAGATCGATACGAGTAGCAGCCACCCGTTAGTCTCTGTCGCTGACTGAAGCTTCGGCAAAGGTCGCCATCTCGCCGTGCAGCGCACAGGCGGACTGCAGCAGCGGAATCACCAGCGCTGCTCCGCTGCCCTCCCCCAGCCGCATTTGCAGATCCACCAGCGGTTCAGCATCCAGCGCGGCCAGCACCCGGCGATGTCCCGGCTCCACTGAGCTGTGACTGAAGATCAGCCAGTCAGCAGTATCGGCATTGATCTTAACAGCCATCAGCGCCGCCACACTGCTGATAAAGCCATCCACCAGTACCGGAATGCCCAGCTGGGCACAGCGCACATAGGCTGCGGACAATGCAGCGATCTCAAATCCACCCAGCCGGCGCAGCACCTCTCTCGGATCTTCCTTATAGTCGCTATGCAGCGCCAGGGCCCGCTCAATGACCTCCGTCTTGTGCTCGACACCGGCGGCGTCGATGCCGGTACCGGCACCCACCAGTTGCGCCGGCTCCAGCCCCAGCAGCGCCGACGCCAGCGCTGTGGCCGAGGTGGTATTGGCGATTCCCATCTCGCCACCAACAAAGAGTTCGGCACTCTGCCGCTGAGCCCGTTCGGCGGCTTCGGCCCCGGCTTTCAGCACCGCATCCAGCTGCTCCGTCGTCATTGCCGGCTGACTGCAGAAATTAGCGGTCTTCGGCGCGACACGGACATCCACAACCCCTTCCAGCGGTCCCGGATCAACTACCGTGCCAAGATTTACCACCTCGAACTGCGCGCCGCTGCGACGCGCCAGCACACAGATAGCGGCCCCTCCTGCTGCAAAATTGCGAATCATTTCGGTGGTGACCACCTGCGGGAACGCCGACACCCCCTCTTCAGCCACACCGTGATCGCCGGCAAAAACCGAGATTGCGATATTCTCCAGTCGGGGTTTCAGTTGCCCCTGCATAGCGGCCAGCGACACCGCCAGCTGCTCCAGCCGACCCAACGCTCCGGGAGGTTTGGTGAGCTGATCCTGATACGCCAGCGCATCGGCCCGAACACTGCTGTCCGGGGTACGGGCAGCCTGCAACAACCATTCGCTATTCAAGTGATATTCTCCCGATTAATGTTGCTGGATAGTCCGGTCAGGCTGGCTTCAACTGCATTGGCAGCCCCGCCACCGCCAGAGTCACCCGCTCACAGACAGCAGCCAGACGTTGATGAAGAAGACCGCTGGAGTCCTGAAACTGGCGGCTGAGTTCGCCCAGCGGTACGATCCCCATGCCGACCTCATTGCTGACAAAAATAATGGTTCCGGGCAGGTCTGCCAGTTGCTCCACCAGAGCATCAGGCTGACTATCGATTAAACTCCGGTCCTCGTGGCAAAGCAGGTTGGTAACCCATAACGTCAAACAGTCCACCAGCAGGCAGCGATGGGGAGCGGCATGCTGCTTCAGCACGCTCACCAGCTCCAGTGGTTCTTCAACCAGCTGCCAGTGATCAGGACGGGACTGGCGATGGAGTTCAATCCGACGTTCCATCTCGGGGTCGGCGACCGTGGCGGTGGCAATGTAAACGACCTCCAGTCCGGATTGCCCGGCCCGCTGCTCCGCCAGCCGGCTTTTGCCGGAGCGAGCCCCCCCCAGTATCAGTTCCTTCAACGGCCGCCCTCCGCTCGATTGCCCGCACAGTTCTCAGATCAGACGGCATAATGCCAGTCTGGAAAATCAGCAGATACTAGCAGCTATCGGGAAGCCAGGGAAAGCGACACTGCGCTCGGGGGACGGGAGGCAAGATAATGGCGGTGGCAGGCAAAAAAAACCGGGTTCGCTGCAGCGAACCCGGTTGAAGAGATCAGTCCGGGGTTCAGAGATTGGGATCGACAATAACCCGGCCACGGACCTGGCCTGCCACGATGGAACGGGCATAATCCGGCACCTGCTGCAGAGAAATCACCTCACTGATCTCGTTATAAAACTGCTCAGGTAACAGTTCGCTGAGCCGCTGCCAGGCAGTCAGCCGACGCTCCTTCGGACACATGACTGAATCGACGCCCTGCAGACGCACGTTGCGGAGAATAAACGGCATTACCGTGGTCGGCAGCTTAAAGCCACCCGCCAGCCCACAGGCCGCAACCGTACCGCCATAGTTCATTTCCGCCAGCATTCTTGCCAGCGGGGCATCCCCCACCGTATCAATACCGCCGGCCCAGCGCTGCCTTTCCAGCGGACGAGCCGCAGCGGCCATCTCCTCGCGACTGATGATCGTGGTTGCCCCCAGCTCACGCAGATAGTCATGTGTAGACTCACGACCGGTCACCGCAGCCACCTGATAGCCCAGCCGGCTCAGCAACGCCACAGCAACGCTGCCGACACCACCGGCGGCACCGGTCACTACTATTTCTCCGCTATCGGGAGTGATACCACCATCTTCCAGAGCCATTACGCAGAGCATAGAGGTCAGCCCCGCGGTTCCGATAGCCATGGCCTTACGACTGTCCAGCCCCGCCGGCAGCGGCACCAGCCATTCCGCTTTCATCTTCGCCTGCTGGGTGTAACCTCCCCAGAACTGCTCGCCGACACTCCAGCCGGTCACCACCACGGGCTGTCCGGCGACAAATTCCGGAGAATCGGACTCAATCACCCGGCCGGCAAGGTCAATACCCGGTACCATCGGGAAATTCCGGACAATCTTGCCGGTACCGGTAACAGCCAGGCCATCTTTGTAGTTCAGAGAAGAGTAATCTACGGCAACCAGCACCTCCTCATCAGGCAGGTCAGAGACCTCCAGTCGGCGAATTTCCGCTTCGGTTTTACCGTCGTTCTGTTCCAGTACCAGTGCATTAAACATAGTCACCTCGCCTCGTTTTCAGCATCCCTTCATTCAGCTCACAGCTTATTTACATATTTGTAAGACAATTAAACATATGACCCTGCTGTTTGCAACCTTCACTCGCTGCTGGCAGCGGCATCCGGGTAAAAGAAACCACCCCGGATGGCCAGCCGCTTCTGCAAAATCGGCCCATCTGACAACTCCTCACAACCACTGTAGTTGCGATATATCAGTCTGACACCCCGGTTTTGAAAAGCCTCCGGATTTCGAGTATCTTGAGACCCAGCCCGAATACCCCGGCTGATGGCACGGTCTGTGATCAGAAGGACCAGAAACGATTGCCTGTTGTCGGGGTCATAAAATGACGGTTCTCGCCGTCGGGGCTTACGACGCTTTATCAACCTCGCCGGAGTTGTACTGACCTCGACGGGGAACCAGAAATCACCAACCAATGCTTGAGGATGCTACGTGGATTCATTTACTGTTGTTACGGTAATTGCAGTTGCCTGCCTAGCGGCAGGTGGAATTATAGGCCTGCTGGTTGGACGTGCCGGTAGCGACGCCCAACAGCGAAATGAGCTGCAGAACGAACTGAACTCGGCAAGGCTTGAGCTTGAAGAGTATAAAGAGAATGTCAGCGACCATTTCACTCGCACAGCCGAGCTGGTCAATAACCTGACCCGAAGCTACAGCGACGTTCATCAGCACCTGGCCGCCGGTGCCGAAGGTCTGTGCAACAACGATCAGCTCAGTGAACCGCTGCGTTTGCTGCAGCCGGATGCGGAGCAACCTGCGGAAGGCGATGCGGAAAGCCCGGCAGAGCAGACTGCGGCAGCATCCGACAACTCGACTGGCAGCGCCGTTGAGCCCCCCAGAGATTACGCCCCCAAGCCTGCACCTGATGCCGAAGGTACACTGTCAGAGAGCTATGGCCTGCAGTCTCAGGAAGAGGAGACCGTCGATCACGACCCTTCGACGACACCGGATCACGTTAAGGCCTGATCGGCCCGGCGTTATCGCCGCAGCCATTGCCCCGAACGGAAAAGGGAGACTCTGACGTCTCCCTTTTTTGTGTACCCGGATCACAACCGCAGTATGATCCGGGGAGTTCTCCCGGTGAGCAGCGCAGCTACCACCACTACCCCGTAAACCTATTCGCAGCCCCATCAGACCGGGTTATCGATATCGATAAACTGATGCTCGATCCCCAGTTGTTCCTGCAGATATTCACCAAGCGCCTGAATCCCGTAGCGTTCGGTGGCATGATGTCCGGCGGCATAGAAGTGAATACCGTTCTCCCGTGCCGTGTGCACCGTTGATTCCGATACCTCGCCGGTCAGATAAGCATCAAGCCCCTGCTCGATGGCGTTGTTGATATACCCCTGAGCCGAGCCGGTACACCAGCCGATACGCTGGATTTGTTCCTGTCCTGCCGGGATATGCAGGGGTTTTCGGCCCAGTTCCCGCTCAATCAGCCCGGCAAAGACAGCGGCGCTGACAGGTTCCGGCAGACATCCTGTCAGGCCGACGCTGACCGCTTTATCCGGCTCCAGTCCACCTTCAACGGTAATACCCAGCCGCTTCGCCAGCTGCACGTTATTGCCAAGCTCGGGATGCACATCCAGTGGCAGGTGGTAGGCCAGCAGACTGACGTCTGCCCGGATCAGAGCGGCCAGCCGGTTTTTCTTCATTCCCCGGATACAGGGATCCTCGCCTTTCCAGAAATAGCCGTGATGGACCAGCACGGCATCGGCGCCGGCAGCAATGGCACGGTCCAGCAGCGCCTGGCTGGCGGTAACGCCGGTGACGATCCGGTTGATCTCGGCACGGCCTTCAACCTGCAAGCCGTTCGGGCAATAATCGCTGATCTGCCCCGGTTGCAGCAATTCGTTCAGGGTCTGCTGCAAAGCACTGAGAGTGACGGCCATAGATACTCCATCCGAACTTCAATTTTATTCATAAAACAGCCCGGCCTCCGTATAATGGCCGCTGCTTCGGTCTAAGCTGGAGGTAGCCTCCACTGTTTCATCCGATTCATCCGATCTGTCCAGCAGAGCCGAAAATCACCTTGCGACGGCAGGTTCAGAAAAGACCTGCAAACTCAGGCAGAGACACTGATGCGAAAACTGACAACTTTCCTGCTGTGGCCGGTGCTTGCCGGCATTGTGGTTGCCATCGTTATGCTGGTTATCTTTCCCGACTGGCGAACCGCGGATGTCCAGAATGTAGAGATTAAGCAGGTTCAGCCTGGATATCCACTGCTCTCAAAGAATTCCGGCCCGGTTTCTTACGCCGATGCGGTCGACAGTGCCGCCCCGGCCGTCGTCAATATCTACACCAGCACCCGGGTCCGCCAGAAATCCAATCCACTGATGGAAGACCCGTTCTTCAAGCGCTTTTTCGATGCTGAGCAGATGCCGCAGCGGGAGCGGATTCAGTCCAGCCTTGGTTCCGGAGTCATACTCAGCAACCAGGGCTATATTCTCACTAACAATCACGTCATCGACGGCGCCGATACCATTCTGGTCGCTCTTCGGGACGGACGGGAGACCCAGGCGGAGGTGATCGGTACCGACCCGGAAACCGACCTGGCGGTGCTTAAGATCGGTCTCCGCGACCTGCCTTCGGTTACTCTGGCCTCCTCCGATGACATCGCTGTCGGCGATGTCGTGCTGGCGATCGGCAACCCCTTCGGGGTCGGTCAGACCGTGACCATGGGGATCATCAGTGCCACCGGCCGCAATCAGCTGGGAATCAATACCTTCGAGAACTTTATCCAGACAGACGCGGCAATCAACCCCGGCAACTCCGGCGGTGCGCTGATCGATGCCCATGGCAACCTGCTGGGCATCAACACCGCAATCTTCTCAAGATCCGGCGGCTCTCAGGGCATCGGTTTTGCGATTCCCTCCAATCTTGCCCGCATGGTGCTGCAGGAGATCATCGAGAACGGTCGTGTCGTGCGGGGCTGGCTGGGCATCGAAATTCAGGAGATGACACCAACCCTGGCAGAATCCTTCGAGATGAAGGACAGCCAGGGGCTGATCATTGCCGGTATTTTTCGCAACAGCCCGGCACACCAGGCGGGTATGCAGCCCGGTGACATTCTGGTCAGCATCGACGGTCAGCCCATCGTTAATTCCCGGGTGGCAATGAACCAGATCGCCCACACCCGACCCGGTGTCGAGCTGGAGATGGAAGTGCTGCGAAACAATCGAAAGGTACAGCTGAAGGTTCTGATCGGCAACCGCCCCCCCAGCCGGCGCTGATCGGCAAATTAATGCGAGACGAAAGAAAAAAGGCGGCCCTGAAGCCGCCTTTTTTATCCGAACCTCTTGTCAGTCCTGATCGTGCTGCTGAATACGGTACTCCGCCGACCGGGCATGGGCAGTCAGACTTTCTCCCCGGGCCAGCACCGAGGCGACCCGGCCCATTTCCGAAGCCCCCGCAGCGGAAAACTGGATCAGCGACGAGCGCTTCTGGAAATCATACACTCCCAGTGGTGAGGAGAAGCGAGCCGTACCGGAGGTGGGTAATACGTGATTGGGGCCGGCGCAGTAGTCACCCAGCGCTTCCGCCGTGTAACGGCCCATAAAGATAGCTCCGGCATGACGAATTCCCGGGAGCAGCGCTTCCGGATTCTCGACAGACAGCTCCAGATGCTCCGGCGCGATGCGGTTGGTCAGTTCCACCGCCTGATCCAGGGTATCCACCTGAATCAGCGCCGCCCGGTTCAGCAACGAAGTACGAATTATCTGCTCGCGCTCCATGGTGGGCAGCAGCTTCTCGATACTGGCCTGAACCCGACCGATAAAGTCCGCATCGGTGCTGATCAGAATCGGCTGCGCATCCTCATCATGTTCCGCCTGGGAAAACAGGTCCATGGCCACCCAGTCAGGATCGGTTTTACCGTCACAGACCACCAGAATTTCAGACGGGCCGGCGATCATATCGATACCAACCAGACCGAAGACGGCGCGCTTGGCAGTCGCCACATAGATGTTGCCCGGTCCGACGATCTTATCCACCGCCGGAACCGTTGCCGTACCATAGGCCAGCGCCGCGACGGCCTGAGCACCACCGATGGTGAAGACCCGGTCGACACCTGACAGCCAGGCGGCGGCCAGTACCAGCGGGTTCAGCTCCCCGTCCGGTGCCGGCACCACCATAATGATCTCTTTAACGCCGGCGACCTTTGCCGGAATCGCATTCATCAACACCGACGAGGGGTAGGATGCCTTACCGCCGGGCACGTAGATTCCGACCCGGTCCATCGGCGTCACCTGCTGGCCCAGCAGCGTACCGTCCGCTTCCCGATACTGCCAGGAATCCTGCTTCTGATGCTGGTGATAGGCCTGCACCCGCTGAGCGGCTGTTTCCAGTGCCGAACGCTGCTCCGGACTGATCTCCTCCAGCGCCTTCTGCAGTTGCTGCTGACCGATTTCCAGCTCCGCCATCGAGGCGACACTGAGACGATCGAAACGATTGCTGTATTCGACGACAGCCTCATCACCACGCTGCTTTACCGCCGCCAGGATCTCATCGACCGCCTGATTGACATTCTGATCCGATACCGATTCCCAGGCCAGCAGCCGGTCCAGCTCGGTGGAGAAGCCGGCGTCCCCGTAGTTCAGCCGGGCAATACTGAGGGTGTCGCTCATGAGGACGCCTCCTCTGCCTGCCGCCCCGCTTCAACGGCCCGTTCAAGCTGATCGATAATCGGCTGGATCTGAGCATGTTTCATCTTCATGGCCGCTTTCCCGACCACCAGACGAGTACTGATCGGCGCGATCAGCTCCAGCGGCTCCATCCCGTTGGCTCGCAGGGTGTTGCCGGTATCGACGATATCAACGATGCGGTCGGCCAGCCCCATGATCGGTGCCAGTTCCATCGCCCCGTAGAGTTTGATGATATCCACCTGCACCCCCTGACGGGCGTAGTATTCGCGGGCGATATTGACGAACTTACTGGCAACCTTAAGACGACCGTTAACCGGTTTACCGTTTACCATACCGGCGGTCATCAGCCGACAGCGGGAAATGTTCAGATCCAGGGGTTCATACATCGCCGAACCACCGTATTCCATCAACACATCCTTACCGGCAACCCCCATATCCGCCGCACCATACTCCACATAAGTCGGTACGTCGGTCGCCCGGATCACCAGCAGCTTGATATGCTCATGGTTGGTATCGAAGATCAGCTTGCGGCTTTTCGAGATGTCCTCGCTCGGGCGAATATCGGCCTGCTCCAGCAACGGCAGGGTTTCCTTCAGAATCCGGCCTTTCGACAGTGCAATAGTGATCGGTTGTTTCATGCTTTTCTGGCTCTGTTCAGCGCTTAACTCGGCGTCTTAACAATCATTTAATCAGGAGGGCACCCGACGAATTCTGGCACCCAGCAGCTGCATCTTCTCTTCGATGCACTCGTAGCCCCGATCGATATGGTAGATCCGTTCTATGACGGTTTCCCCTTCGGCGAGCAGGGCGGCAATCACCAGGCTGGCAGACGCCCGCAGATCGGTGGCCATCACCGGCGCGGCCTTCAGCTGATCAACACCCTGAATCACCACGGTGTTACCTTCGATCGAAGCGTTGGCGCCCATCCGGATCATCTCCTGGATGTGCATAAAGCGGTTCTCAAATACGGTTTCCTTGATCCGACCAACCCCTTCGGCTATCGCGTTCATCGCCGCAAACTGGGCCTGCATATCGGTAGGGAATGCCGGATAGGGGGCGGTGGTCATATTGACCGCCTTCGGGCGACGCCCTTTCATATCCAGCGCAATCCAGTCCTCTCCGGTTTCGATCTCGGCCCCGGCTTCCTCCAGTTTCAGCAATACCGCTTCCAGAATATCCGGTCGGGTACGCTTGCACTTTACCCGGCCACCGGTGGCCGCTGCCGCCACCAGATAGGTCCCGGTTTCGATCCGATCCGGTAGCACCGAATAGCGACAACCATTCAGTGATTCAACGCCCTGAACGGTGATGGTATCGGTTCCATGACCGCTGATCTCGGCTCCCATGGCAATCAGGCACTCGGCCAGGTCAACCACTTCCGGTTCTCTGGCGGCGTTTTCGATTACCGTCTTGCCTTCGGCCAGGGTCGCAGCCATCAGCAGGTTTTCGGTACCGGTCACGGTGACGGTATCGAAGAAAATATGCGCGCCCTTCAGCCGACCGTCGGTGGAGGCCTGAATATAACCTTCCTTAACTTCGATACGGGCGCCCATCGCTTCGAGGCCGCGGATATGCAGGTCCACGGGCCGGCTGCCAATCGCACAACCACCGGGCAGCGACACTTCAGCCTGGCCGTAATGGGCCAGCATCGGCCCCAGCACGAGGATGGACGCACGCATGGTTTTTACCAGCTCATAAGGCGCAACCAGTGATTTAATGGCGCGGGGATCCACCTCGACATTGAGACGTTCATCGATCATGACCTCCACGCCCATACGGCCGAGCAGCTCAATCATGGTGGTAATATCGTGCAGGTGTGGCAGGTTACAGACAGTAACCGGCTGGTCGGCCAGCAGGGTTGCGGCAAGAATGGGCAGCGCAGAGTTTTTGGCACCGGAAATCCGGACTTCTCCGTCCAGCCGGGTACCGCCGCTGATAATCAATTTATCCATGTGTTGTTCCGATTTCGCCACTGCGCGCAGGCGTTTGCGGCAGCGGATCTGTAGGTGTTTGCCGGGAAGCTGCGTCCCGGTTGTTTGCCCGGCCGAACCATTCCGGCGATCGGGCGATCGCCGGTCTCTGCATGGCAGAAATCAGGCGTTAAGTGCCTGCCACTGATCCGGAGTATAGGCTCTGATGGTCAGCGCATGGATAGTGCCGTTAGCGATCTGGTCGGTCAGACAACCATAAACCAGCTGTTGTTTCTTAACAGGAGATAATCCGTTGAATATCTCGCCGACAACGGTGACCTGGAAATCGCATCCTTCCCCCGCTGTAATCACTTCACAGCCTTCAAGCTGTTGTTCTACAAGCTGTTTGACGTCTTCTGCTTGCATCTCTGACTCCGGTATCAAATAGCTGGATAAATACAGGCGGGTAATGATATAGAAAATCCCCGAAAAAGGCGAAAGCCGGGTACAGATCGGGTCTTTTTCACCGGCAACAGAATTCAGCCCTCAACCAGGCCATTCTTCTGCAATACCCTATAGATTTTCTGACTTCGTCTGGCCAGTTTCTGGATATCCCCCAGTCGCGGCGTATCACCGCCGTCCAGCCGTTCCTGCCACTCTTCCAGCTCCATATCCAGGAAATCCAGCAGCTTTTTAGAGCAACCGGTACAGATACCGGAGCACAGCGTCGAGGTCGGCGTATCGAAAGGGATAGCCTCTCTTACCTGGTCGATCAGCTGTTGCATTGCGGTACTGGGATCAGACTTCACGTATACATCTCATGGCGCGGGACAGCTGCCTCTGAAAACGTTCAAAAAACAGCCAGCGGTGAATTATAAGGTATTCTGACCGCCCGGACAAAGTCGTGCCTTAATTTCAACAACAGCATTCAGGTCGTCAGCCGGCGAGTTCTCAGCCAGGTCTGCTGAATGATCAGCGCATCGTTACTGGCCCGGTGACGGCGGATGTTCAACTCCCCGATGACCTGTTCCCGGGTCCGGTGCCAGATCGCCATCTGCGCTTCGGACAGAATCATTTCCAGCGCACTGAGTCGGAATTCCATCGACATGCGGGCCTGTTCGAACAACCTGATTACCCAGGGCTTGTCGACCACCCAGCCGTCGCTGTATACGGTGAGCCCGGCCAGCAGCCGGTTAATATCGGCGGCGACCGTTTCCGGCTCGCGACCATGCGCGAACAGTAGTTCCCGACTGATATGGTGATACCCCTCCGCCTCCTCACACCAGTGTGTCCAGTGCTCAGCCGGGCGGATCAGGCTGCAGTAACGGTGCTCAGGCTCCAGCGCCAGACCGATCTCGATCGGATAGCTGCCGGCACCAAAGCCGGACGCTTCAACATCAATTATCAGTGGCAGTTCAGGCTGAGGCAATGAGTTGCTGACCCCTTTCAGTTAGAAGCTTCAAGTCCGACAAATACCGATATTGTAGTACTGCCGGCGTTTAACGCTGATTCAGATTCGCCGGGGAAAGAGCATGCTGAAGCTGACTCCGGCTCCCGGTTGGCTTTCGTAATTCAGATTGCCCTGTAAGACCTCAGTCACCAGGCTGTGTACCAGATACATTCCCAGACCGCTGCTGCCGCTGCCTCGCCGGGTGGTGAAGAAGGGCTCAAACATCCGTTGCTGCTGACTGAGTGTCATACCCGCTCCATTGTCCCGGTAGTCGATTCGTACCCGCTGATCAAGTTCGCTGACCATGATTTCGATTCGCCCGCGCCCTTCTTCCAGATCAGCAAAGCCATGCACCATGCTGTTCATGATCAGGTTGGTCAGCACCTGGTGCAGCGAGCCCGGGTCAGATTTCATCTCAATATGCCCCGGGCAGTCGATCAGCAGCTGGTGGCTGTTGCCTTTCAGTGCCGGCTGCAGGCTCAGGCGTACCGCTTCGATGTATTCCAGCAGATTGAACTCGCGGATCTGATCACTGCTTTGATCCACCGCAACCTGCTTGAAATTCTCAATCAGGGTTATCGCCCGTTCCAGGTTGGTGGTAACAATCTGTCCGGTCTCGGCCGCTTCCCGGATAAACCGCTGCAGCACGTCCCGGGACAAACGCTGGCTGCCCGCCAGCTCTGCGACATCATCCGACTCAGCCGCCAGAAAAGAGGCCGCCGTCAGCGCGTTGCCGACCGGCGTGTTTATTTCGTGGGCCAGACCAGCCACCATACCACCGAGCGCCGCCAGTTTTTCGTTACGCTTCAGTTGCTCATGGACCTGCTTCAGTTCGGTCAGATCGGTGGCGGTGCCGTGATAGCCATTGAAGGTACCGTCACTGAGGAAATAGGGGGAGCCATTGATCCGGGTAGTGTATCGCTCGCCATCGGGCCGCAATCCGGAATACTCGAACTCCCGTATCGGCCGGTGGGCCAGCATGTCCTGTTCATGCCGGGACCATTTCTCAGGATCCTGCACAATGACTTCAGTTCCGACAAATTCAAAGCGGGTTTTTCCGATCATCTCTTCGGGGCGACGCTGACTGATCTGGTAAAAGCGATCCGAGAGATAGGTGAAGCGCAGATCCTTATCCATCACCCAGATCCAGTCGGACGATGTTTCGGCGATGTGCTTAAAGCGGATCTCGCTCTCTTTTAAGGCTTCTTCGGCATTCACCTGATCCGTGGCATCCCGCGCTGCTCCCCGGTATCCGACAAAGGTTCCGGACTCATCAAACATTGCGCGCCCACTGACCAGCAGGTGACGGGGTTCGCCTTCATAAGTTCGCACCGTATAGGGAAATTCCCGAAAATCGCGGTGAGCCTCCATATCACGCTGATGATCGGCCCAGGCCTGATCATCGCGATTAATCAGCATCGGCCTCACGTATTCCCAGCGGGTCTTACCGATGACATCACTGAACTTCAATCCGAGTCGAGACACCATCTGTTCGGAAACGAAGGTAAAACGATGGTCAGGCCCCGTCTCCCAGATTGAATCAAACATATAGTCGGTAATATCCCGCAGCCGCTGCTCACTACGGGTCAGTGACTCTTCAATCAGTCGTTTTTCGGCACTCTCCTCACGCAATGCGCGACGGGTCTGATCAACCTGCTCAGTCAGCAGCTGTCGGGCCTTCCAGCTGGCCAGATATTCACGCAGCATCACTTCGATGCAGATCTGAACAATGGCGGCGTATTCACGTGCCCGGACCAGTGGCGCAGTGATCCCGACACTGGCGACCCGCTCCCCGTCCAGAACGACCGGTTGATTACAGCCCTCCAGCATCACCGACGACTGCCTTTCCATCTCGGCAGTCACGTCCAGCTCATCCAGCTCGCCGGCCAGAATCCGCTCAGCGCCCTCATGGACCTTGCCAACCCGACCGGCGATGGAGGAGGCGACGATAACCCCACCCGATGTCATAATCGAAATATCACAGGGCACCCGATGCGATACAGAGTCACAGATCTCCTGCAGAACCCGCAGGTTGAGCTCAAAATCATGTTCGGGGGTCGGCGTATCCGGCACCACGGCCCTGCCGGGAAAATCAGTTTTCGTCATTCACACCTGCGATCTGAATATGAAACGGAATCAGTGACAGCCTCAGCCCATACTCTGTAACCTTAGTACAGCTGCACTGGCCCTTTAATAGCAAGTTACCAGATATCAAATCGTTCTCCCTGGTAGGGCTGCCAGTGATAATCAGCAGAGAAACGCTGATAGCTACCCGGCTTGCCAAGCCGGTGCCAGAGTTCATCACTGATAACCAGTCCGCCAAAACCCGGCCCGGCAAAATGAAGGTCAATTTCCTCATACTCGGCAAATCGATCGACATCCACACCCACACGGGCATAGCGATAGCCGCGGACTGATTTCAGCCGGGCCAGCAATGCTTCACCGGTTCGGGTCATCAGCGCCGCTTCACTGGCAGAGTGAATTCCCGACTCACTGAGCCCCTGCGGCACCACCTGCAACCAGTGCTCGTCACAATGAGTCCGGATGGAAATCTCTTCACCGGCATCGGTTATCAGGCGGGAGTCAGCGAACTGACGGGCTAATGCAGCCGGAGGAATTTCTCCACATTCGATGGCAAGACTGAATATCCAGGCCACAGGTATACCTCCCGTTGATCCGGGCCGAAAGCCCGAATGACAGATGGTCGCGCCGCTGACTCAGTCGCCCAGTTGTGAGCGGAAAGCGGCTCGGGCTTTTGCCAGCGGTATCGCGATGCCGAAGCCCTCGGAGCTGACCGATTTATTAGAGAGTTTCAGGGTATTGATGCCCAGCACCTCTCCGGCGGCAGTCACCAGCGGTCCACCGCTGTTGCCGGGCAGGATCTGGGCATCAGTAACGATGGAGTTATCCCCGATCCGGGTAACAATCCCGGAGGTCACGTAATCACGCAGTCCCAGCGGGCTGCCCACGGCATAGACTCCCGTGCCCTGGGAGATTCGCTGCCGGTGTTCCGACAGGCTCGGCGTTCTGTAGCCATTCACCTTCAGCAACGCCAGATCCTCGTCCTTGCTGAGCGCCACCAGCTGAGCTCTGAGTTCGGTATCATCTTTAAGCACCACCTTAAAGGAGTGGGCCATCTTCGCCGAGTTGCTCTTGATTCTGAAATCCGAGTACTCACTGTCGTATCGGCTGCGATCTTTTCGGTACTGCTGACGAACTTTGTCATACTCCAGCTGCCATTGCCGATAGCGCTCGATCAGCACATTGTAGTCGGACTGTGCCAGCCGTTTCAGACTCTCGCTGGTCTCCTCCTTAATGTGCTGTTTATAAGCCTTCAGCTCCCTGTCCAGCTGGTCCAGTCTGTTTCTCTCATTGCGCAGCCATTTCTGATTCTCCTTCAGCTGCTGACTGGCGGTCTCCAGTTTCTTCCGGGTCTTCTGCCAGCGTGCAGAGCCGGTAGGTTTCACAACGTGCTTGTTTGTCAGAATGTAACCGTCTTCGGAGATAAAAAAGCCGGAGCCGACCCCCAGCGGGGTTTCAATGGATACCACGGCAAGAGTGACTTTTTCGATGGGATTCCCGGGATGGTACTTGCTCTCCAGCATCGCCTGCAGGTTCTTGCCGGCGTCGGCCGGCCGAGCCGGTTGTACAGGAGCTGCGACGAGGTTTCGCCGGCTGGACTGGTATTTCTCACGAGCCTGCTGTTCGGTGATCGGCCTGTCGCTGAAATGCCACTTTCCCCGGTCATCCTGGTATTTATAAATCTGTGCAACGGCGTGGCCGCTGACCAGCAGCAGTGAAGAAATAAAGGCGGTTACAACAAGTCTGATCATCCTGATTCATTCCCTGTCGAAGCGATACTGATTTTCCCTCCGCTGCGGTAACTCAGCGCTTCCTGCTCCGGTCCCGATCGGAGGGATTCTGTTCCGGCCCGTCGCTCGACGACGAATCCGGATCGCGATCTTCCGTATGAGGATAAGGCCGCAGAAAAATCCACGCAACCAGTAGCAGAATTAAGCCGAAGGGAATAAGTTCAACCCAGGCCATTAACGACCTCCAATGGCTCCACCCCGAAACGTCTCGCAGCTCGCCGGTCTGATGGAGATCAGACTCAGCCGCCGGCGCGCTTAACCTGATAACCGCGCTTTTTCAGTTCCTCAACCAGAATGTCACGCTGGTCGCCCTGTATCTCGATCACGCCATCTTTCACCGCACCGCCGGTGCCACAGCGTTGTTTCAGCTGCTTCGCCAGGGTTTTCAGCTCACTGGCCGTCAGCGCCACGCCCGCGATCAGGGTTACTCCCTTGCCCTTGCGGCCTTTGGTTTCCCGGCTGACCCGGACAATACCGTCACCGTCGGGAACTTCCTCCCTGCCGCAGATACAGGCGTCTTTGGGCTGCCCACAACCGGGGCACATGCGGCCATGTTCAGTAGAATAGACGAGACCTGAGTTTTTCTGTTTAGCCATGGATATTCGATACTCTTTTCGGGCACTTGAGCGGAATCCTGAAACGATCGGATTCTACGGCCTGGGGCCCGGGTACTCCAGCATAAACCGGCTCAATAAGTCTGCTCAGTCGCTTACCCGTCCCCTCAGGGCTTTGACCTGCCCCCGTTTTGTCTTGCTGTCCATCCGTTTTTTACGAGCGCTGCGGCTTGGCTTTGTGGCCTTTCGCGCTTTCTGAACGACGATCGCAGCGAGAATCAGCTCACGCAGACGCCTCAGCGCATCTTCCCGATTCTTTTCCTGAGTACGAAATTGCTGTGCCTTGATCACCAGCACACCGTCGTTACTGATACGCCGGTCCTTCAGTGCCAGTAGCCGTTCCTTATAAAACTCGGGTAATGAAGAGCGACGAATATCGAAACGCAGGTGGATAGCCGTCGAAACCTTATTGACGTTCTGGCCGCCGGCCCCCTGGGCACGGATCGCCGAAAGCTCAATTTCCTCATCGGGAATGGATACATTGTTGGACAGAATCAACATAACGGGGCGATTATCAGAGCGGACAGAAACGGGAACAGAACAGAGAGCTTACCCTGTTTAACCGCTGAGGCGCCAGATGCACAGCTGCCGGCTGGACGCCCGAAGGAAGAACAGCACCCGGTTCCCTGATGACAGACCAGTGAATACGGGAAGCGATCGGGGGATCAGTGGCAGTGGCAGTGGCAGTGCCCGAACCGGGCGAGCACTGCAGGGGGGGGGGGGGTTACAACGGCTTTACCGCAATGCACAGATCAACGACAAACTTGCCGTCCGGATGATTGTCAGGAGTATCCCGATAGATCTCGTAACAGGGTCGATCATCCGGTTGATAACCACTGTCCGGCAACCAGCCCGCCAGCAGTTCCTCCCAGGCCTGCGGAAAAGCATCGGGTTTAAGCTCACTCCGGTAGAGGGCACAGAGTCCGCCGGGAATCCGTTGCAAACCGATCTCTCCCTCCACTTCGGTGCCTTCCGGTACCACCACGCAGGCATCGGATCGGCACTTGTGCGGATCGGTCATCTCGGGATTATCCCAGTAGATCGCCAGCGGCCCCGCCTCCGGGTCGGCAAGCAGACCACGGGGGCCCGCCCAGCCGCAGAGCCGTTCAAACAACGGGCCGATCTCCGGTCCATACGGACCAATACGACGAAGATAGGCGACCTGCTGATCAGGTAGTTGCTTCAGGGTGACATTCATTTCGGAACTCCTTGTTCTGTCGGCTGAAGTGTCCCAATTGTGACCCCAGGGCCAGCAGCGCACGTATCCGTTATTGTGATCCATGTGTCCGATCTTGCTGAGGAACCTGCGAACAAGTCCCTTGCGCCTCTGGCTTTCAGAGTGATCAGAGATCAAGGCAACGATTACAGACATACTGGTTGTCTGTCGAAAATCGTTAACGCTGAGATCTGGTCGCTCTGAAGGCCCCGAAGGGCGGGCTCTGGAACGGCCACCTGCTTTGTCAGACAGCTTGAAAAGGTCCAGACATTTCACTGCGCTGTCTTTCGCGCATCTGGCCGTTCCAGAGCCCGCAGAGAACACACTGGACTTATTCGCAGGTTCCCTCAGTTCGGGAGTGCTGGCAGCAGTAGTTACCTGAAAGGGATGACGCTGGCGATACTCTCGTGGCGAACATTGGAACTGCCTGCGAAATGCCCGGGCAAAATTCTGGGAGCTGGAGAAGCCGCTGCATATGGCAATCTCGGTGATCGACCGCTGCGGCTGGTATACCAGGGTTATGGCCGCCCTCTCCAGCCGCAGCCGACGGGTGAATTCAGCCACGGTTTCGCCCACCCGCGCGGAAAAAAGGCGATGAAAATGGAAACGGGAAAGTGAGCTTCTGCGGCGATCTCATCCAGAGACAGGTTACGATTGAGATTGTCAGCGATAAAGTTCATCGCCAGGCAGATCCGCCGCTCATACTCTTTACGGGTCCGGAAGCTTTCCATGGCGGGACCGGGGCGGGCTCAGCGACTTTCAGCGACCACCAGCCGCTCGTTGCTGGCGATCCTGACCTGCTGTCCCTGGATGGTGGTAAAACTGCGCTCCTTCAGATCCCCCTTGTAGACCTGATAGACCACCTTATCGCCACTGTGCGGACTGATCACCTGCACCTCCAGCAGTGTTCGGCTGTCGTTCCAGTCGTAGATGAAAAATCCCACCGCTGCCGTCAGAGACAGAATCAGCAGTGCCACCGAAAACCAGCGCACCAGCGGGTTTGCACTGAGGGTATCTTCGGCAATCGGTGTTGCGGCCCCCTGCTGCTGAACTACGGAGCGCTTGTAACGAATAAACAGGTAGCAACCGAGGATCACCAGCGCGGTCAGCAGAATTTTGGTCAGCATCGGAATCCTCGGCAACGGTTCTCAGGGAATGCAAAGCCAGAGGATTCTCGATCAGGCCGGTCGAAATAGCAAGCCGTCAGGATGGCAGCCCCACGGAAAGGCTCTTTCCGAGCCTCCTCCATACGGCAGCACTCAGCGAAATCGCTCGATCTCGTAGGGCACCATATCGATCGGCGTCTCAGTCCCGGTCACCAGGTCGGCGATCAGCTGGCCGGTCCGCGGCCCCAGCGACAGCCCCATATGCTGGTGACCAAAGGCGTACCAGACCGAACCGTGGGTCGGTGACCGGCCGATCACCGGCAATGAGTCCGGCAGTGACGGCCGGTGCCCCATCCACTCCCGGTACTCACGGGTATCGATCTCCGGAAACAGCCGCCTGGCGTGGTGCAGCAGCCGGTGACAGAATTCCCGGTTGGGTTCAGCCTCGAGATCACCGAACTCCACCAGTCCGGCAAAGCGGATACCGTCGGTCATCGGCGTCGCCACCAGCTTACCATCGGCAAACATAATCGGACTGTTGAGCTGAATACCCGGAGCACTGATCTCAATATGGTAGCCGCGCTCCGAGGCCAGCGGCACCCTGAAATCCAGCTTCTCCGCCAGCGAACGGGACCAGACTCCGGCCGCCACCACCAGCTTGTTGACCGGCAGCCGCTCCTTATGGGTAATCAGCCCGCTGGGGCGACCATCATGGAACTCCAGATCCCGAACTTCCCGCAGCAGAACCTGGCCACCGTTATTCACAAAACCCCGGGCCAGCGCCTTGACCAGCTGCTCCGGATTGCGGGCGAAACCGTGGTTATGCAACGACACGGCATAGTTAAATTCATCGGAAACCGCCGGTTCAGACTCCCGGAAAGCGTCCCCCTGCAGAATATCCCAGCTGATGCCACGACGGCGGCGCGCGTTCCAGGCTACCGAATCGTTGTTGAAGTTGGCTTCGTCCCGATACAGATAGTAGTAAGGGGAGCGGGTCAGCCAGCACTCGGCACCGACCTCCCGGGCCTGCTGAAGATGTAGCTCGGTCGCGTCACTGAGCAGCGCGCTGAGTCCGTCAGCCACCCGGTTAAACTTGCTGGTGCGGCTGTTCCAGACAAAGGACAGCCCCCAGGGGGCCGCCTTCAGCAGATAGTTGCCGGGGATCGACAGCGGTCCCTGGGGATCCAGCATCATACCCGGAACCCTCCAGGCGAATCCCGGCAGATTAACGGGCACGCAGCCGCACTCGGCAAACACCCCGGCATTGCCGAACGAGGTCGCTTCACCGGGTGGCAGACGATCCACCACCGTAACCTTCAACCCTTTTTTCTGCAGCTGCAGGGCACAGGAGATACCAATAATACCGGCGCCTATGACCGTAACATCGGCCGGTTGCCGGTCGCTATCCGACAGCGCTCCGCAATAGATCTGCTCTGCTTCCATCACTTATCTCTCCTGACCGCGCAGGCACCACCGTCCTGTCCGGCAGGCACAGTGATCCCGTTGCGGTCGCAATCTTGTTCTGTTGTTTGGCTATACAGGCTGGCCACACCGGATCACGGGGCCGGAGACCCGCGCCGGGGCGGCACTTCGCGGCGATCAGCCGCCGGGGGCATTACGCATGTTTTCGGGCAGCCAGGTGGCCAGCTCCGGGAAGGAGACCAGGATTCCCACCATCAGCACCATTATCAGGAACATCGGAAATGCGGTTTTGGCGATATAGCCGATCGGCTTTTTGGTCATGCCCTGCATTACAAACAGGTTGAAGCCGATGGGTGGCGTAATCTGCGCCATCTCGACCACCACCACGATAAAGATACCGAACCACAGCAGGTCGATACCCGCCTGGCGTACCATCGGCTCAACCACCGCCATGGTCAGCACCACCGAAGAGATGCCATCCAGGAAGCAGCCCAGTACGATGTAGAACAGCATCAGCGCCAGGATCAGCGTCAGCGGTGACAGATCCAGCGAAGCGATAAATTCCGCGGCGGTCGTGGGCAACCCGGTAAAGCCCATGGCCAGCGCCAGGAAGGCCGCGCCCGCCAGAATCAGGGCGATCATACAGGAGGTACGGGTGGCACCCAGCAAACTCTCCACGAAGGTTTTCCAGTTCAGCGACCCCTGTACCAGCGCCAGCGCCAGAGCACCGGTTACCCCGAAGGCCGCGGACTCGGTGGCGGTGGCGGTACCGGTATAGATCGAACCGATCACCAGCAGGATCAGCAGAATCACCGGGATCAGGAACCGGGACTCCTGCAAGCGGGTGGCGAAGCTCATCGCCGGTTCCGCGGCCGGCACCTGACTGCGCTTGACGAAGGACCAGGCAGCCACATAGCCCATAAACAGCAGTGCCAGGGTCAGCCCTGGCAGAATGCCGGCCATAAACAGTTTCGAGATCGACTCGTTAATGGTGACCCCATAGACGATCAGCGTCAGCGACGGCGGAATCATCAGCCCCAGGGTGGCGGAGCCCACCAGGGTACCGAAGATCATAAAATCGGGATAACCACGACGACGCAGCTCCGGAATCGACATCTTACCGACGGTGGTCAGGGTTGCCGCAGAGGAACCGGAGACCGCCGCGAAGATGGTACTGCCCACCACGTTGGTGTGCAGCAGCCGACCGGGCAGCGGCGACATCCAGGGTGCCAGCCCCCGGAACATATCCTCCGACAACCGGGTGCGGTAAAGAATTTCACCCATCCAGATAAACAGCGGCAGTGCTGTCAGCGACCAGCCAGAGGAGGCCCCCCAGATGGTGGTGATCATGGCGTCACCGACCGGACGGCTGGTAAACAGCTCCATGCCGACGAAGGCGACGCCCAGCAGGGCCAGGCCGATCCAGACACCGCTGCCAAGCAGGAAAAACAGTGTAAAGACAAAAATGCCTGTGGCGATAAATTCGTTCATCTCAGTGTCCTCCCGACCGGGTGGTTGGTTATTCCTGGTGAGCGACTGTGACTCCTGACAAGGCGCGACGACGCGTAACAGCGCAGGCTGTTGCAAGGAGTCGCAACGCCGTCAGGGGTTGCAGGAGCCGGCATGAAAAGCAATAAATCTGGTTGGGAAGACACTAAAATTCCTCCCCCTCAACGTGATGCTCTTCGGCGAAGGTGTCGTCACGGTGGAGCAGCGTTCGGACCAGGTGATCCAGCAGCGCCAGGACGAAAACCACCGAACCAATCGCCACCGCCAGTTGCGGAATCCACAGGGGCGTCGCATCCTGGCCCTGAGAGATATCGTGAATCATTCGTGACACCTGGACGTTCCTGCAGGCGTAATAGGCCAGGTAACCGGACAGAAACACCGCCACCCCCAGGCACCAGAGATCCGCCAGCCAGCGCTTACCGCCTTTAAGGCCGTTGATAAACAGGGTGACCCGGATATGGGCGTTATGGTTGAGGGTATAGGCCAGCGCGAAGAACGAGGATGCCGCCATGCAGTAGCCCGCGTAATTAGTCGAGCCGGGGAACTGCCAGCCCAGCCAGCGGCAGACCATCTGGGCGATAATGATCGCCAGCAGCACCACCAGAAACAGCGCGGCAATGGCGCCGCAGCCCAGATAGAGTCGATCCAGCATTCTTCTCAGCAGCGGTGGCGCCAGCGTGGCGACCGCCGGCTGAGCGGCCTGCAGATCGGAAAGCTTATGTTGTGAATTCATACCGTGCTCCCGGATTGTCCTGGCAGGCAGAGGGACAGGGTCACCTCGGCACGGCCCGGAGCGGGAAAAAGGCGGAGGCTGAAGTACGGCCTCCGCAATGAGGATTATCCGGAGCCGTTCTGAGGAACGGCTCAGCAAACTCAGAGGGTTAACACAGAACGGAAACGTTCAGTGTTGCTTACAGACTGGCCTGGTAGGCCTCAATGATGCGGCGACCCGCATCACCGGTTTTCGCCAGCCACTCTTCGGTCATGGTTTTACCCACTTCCTTAAAGTCGGCCTGCAGTGCATCGCCGGCACCGGTAACGGTCATGCCATTGGCGGCCAGCTGCTCCAGGTACCAGCCGGCCAGCTGCTCGGAACGTGCAGCACCGGCTTTTTCCGCCATCAGCGCGATACCACGAACGGTATTGCGGGTGTCATCATCCAGCTCTTCCCAGGCCTGCTTATTCACAAACACGTAGTTGCGCGGCAGCCAGACGTTAACCACATAGTGGTGAGACAGATGCTCCCAGACCTTACGGTCATAGCCGGTGGCACCGGAAGACATAAAGGACTCGGCGACACCGGTGGACAGCGCCTGGCTCAGCTCAGAAGCTTCTACCTGGACCGGTACCGCACCGGCCAGCTCGGCAAAGCGGGCGGTGGCGTTGTTGTAAGAGCGGAACTTGACGCCCTCCATATCGCTGAGGCGCTCCAGCGGCTTGTTGGCATAGATGCCACCGGGAGGCCAGGGAACGGAGTACAGCAATACCAGATTGTGTTTATCCATCACCTTCTGCAGCTCCGGTTTTGCGGCCTGCCACAGCTTGTCTGACTCTTCGAAAGAACTGGCCAGGAAAGGCACGGAGTCGAAGGCGAACAGCGCATCTTCGTTGGCGTGACTGGAGAGAATACGCTCGCCGATCGGCGCCTGACCGGTCTGAACGGCACGCTTGATTTCACTGCCCTTGAACAACGAGCCGCCACCATGGACCCTGACCTCAAGCTTGCCACTGGTGGCGATACTGATCGCCTCTGCAAATGACTTACCGTTCTGGGTATGGAAATTGGAGTCGGTATAGGCCATGGGCATATCCCACTTCTCGGCAGCCGTCGCCGCGGTTCCCGCCATGGTCCCCGCCACCGCCAGAGTCAGGGTGGCAAGGCTGGTCACCAGCTTACGCTTATTGATCAGTGCATTGAATTGCATGATGTATTCCTCATCGGTTGTTGTTTTATTGATGCAGCAGTCACCCGGGCAGGGCTTATGCACCGCCGGAACGACGTATTTTTAAAGGGATTTGCAGCTGAGTATCAGCTGCGACAGAACCGGCTCAGACGGCGGCGATCACCGACATTTCCACCCGCAGTTCGGGACGGGCCATACGAGCTTCGACGCAGGCTCTGGCCGGAGCCTGACCGGGTTCCACCCAGCCATCCCAGACCTCGTTCATGGCCTGGAAATCGGCCATGTCGGCAACATAGATGGTTACCGACAGAATCCTGCTCTTGTCGCTGCCGATCGTTGCCAGCAGCTCTTCTACCTTTTCCAGGGTGCTCCGGGTCTGACCGCGGATATCGGCGGTTTCATCCTTAGCCACCTGGCCACACAGGTAAGCGGTCCCGTTATGAACAACGATGCGGCTCATACGGGTTCCGGATTCAATGCGATCGACAGACATGATGCTCTCTCTTATTCTGATGCTGTTTTCGGAGGACAGTGAGCGGCGATGAAGGGGTCACCGGGCAACGTTCACGGGGTTTATTATGTTTTGTTACAAGCCATAAGATCCAATACAATATTTTGATTCGGCTATTACAAAACCTGATAGGAATTGCTGTCGTTCGACTTCCGGTAAGGCCTCCGGACCTCGCCAGCTCCGGTCGATGACCGGATTTTCAGACGGAGATAACGATGAACGCCAAACAACTCAACGCCTTCCGGGCCGTGATGTTATCGGGCAGCATGGTGGGCGCAGCCAGAATGCTCTACGTCTCACAACCGGCCGTGACCCGGCTGATTAAGGATCTGGAAGAGAGCTGTGGCTTCGCCCTGTTCGAACGGCGCAACAGCCGGCTGTTTGCCACGCCGGAGGGCAACGCTTTTTATCAGGAGGTAAAGCAGCATTTCATCGGTCTGGAAAATCTGTCCCAGACCGCCACTCAGATTCGGATGAACAAGACCGGCCGGCTTCGCATCGCCGCGATGCCGGCGCTGGCTCACAGCATTCTGCCCGGCACCGTCAGTCAGTTTCTCAACGATCGCCAGGATGTCTCCCTGACACTGGTCACCACCAGTTCGGTGGAAGTTACCCGACTGATCGCCGCCCAGCAGCATGATCTCGGCATCGTCATGTTGCCAATGGAGCAGCGTGAAGTGCGGTTCGGGCCCTGCTTCCGGCTCAACTGCCGATTGATTATGCAACCGGACCACCCTCTGGCCGGCAAAGCGGTCATCGAAGCGAAAGACCTGCGGGACGAACCCTATGTGGCCATCGGCGAAGAAAATACCCTGACCCGGTTCCGGATTGACGCCGCCTTCAACAGTGAGAATGTCAGACCCAGAAAACACGTCGAAACTTCGCTGTTTATCACCGCCCAGGCGCTGGTCCGGGAGGGCCAGGGTGTATCGATTATCGATCCCTTCACTGCCCATCTGTTTGAGCAGCAGGGCGGCGTTTCGAGGCCGTTCCTGCCGGAAATTCCATTTTATATCGGCTTTATTTTTCCCCTCCATAAACAGGCCGCTTCACTGGCGGAAGAGTTTATCCAGCTCTTTCTCGATCAGGCAGCCCGGATTGTCGAGATGGAACCGGTCTCGGCGACAGAAACAGAAGTGAACCGATGACGGTCCCGCGGACTGCTCTCTGATCAACAAATTCCACAGGCGTGCCGGCCGCTTCGCTGACCCGGTCATCTGCGTCTAAACTCAGTTTACTGAAGCTAATAATCCTCCGGCGAAGGAGATCGGCCATGCGCCCCTGTCTTACCCATATCGCCCTGCACATCAGAGAGCTGGAAGCCTGTCGGCAGTTTTATCAGGACTACTGTCAGCTGCGGGTGATTCATGAACGCCACCCCCACGGCAAGACCATACTGTGGATGGCTGAAGAGGGTCGGGAGCGGGAGTTTGTGTTTGTACTGCTGTCCGGTGGACCGGATCACCCCCATGAAGGTCGGGACTTCAGCCACCTGGGCTTTGCCGTCGACAGCCGGGCCGCCGTCGATGTTATCGCCGATCGAGCCCGTCTGCAGGGTTGCCTGGTCTGGGAACCGGTCGAAGAGCCCTTCCCGGTCGGTTACTACTGCGGACTGAGAGACCCGGACGGCAACTACGTCGAGTTCAGCTACGGTCAGCCTCTGGGCCCCGGTGCGCCGGAACTGGATGATCACTTCCACCTCGCCAGCGACGGTATCGACTGAGTCGCCGGTCTGCTGGCACGGGAAACCTCTGGCAATGCCGCCCCGTCTGCAGAAGCCACCGCCAGCCTGGTGAATCACCTCTGTTTATGCAGCGGTTATGCTGCTCAGTCATCAATATCCGGATAGTAGTGATCCAGACAGTGGGGACAGATGGAGTGAGAAGTGTCAGGGTAAGGCTGATCGACCAGGGCCGGTATCCAGTCCCATTTCTGAGTCCCGGAAAAATCCTGAACCTTGCGACAGTTACAGCACTGGACCACAAAACCGTGCGGACTGAGGTGTTGCGAATCGAAATGCTGCCCCTCCACCCCAGAGGTCGTTTCAACCACACAGTGATTGGTGATGATCAGCCCCTTGCTGCCATGAATCGGATAAGCCGTCTGGTGGAATTTCCGGTACTGATCCGGTGACGAACATTCGTAGCTGCTTTCGTAGACGCGCTGCTCTCTCAGCGCCCCAATCCAGGCTTCACGGTAATGGTCCTGCAGAGCTTCCGGAATACTATCCGGCAGGTAAAAACCGTAACCATAGCGATGTTCGATATCAGGCAGGCCATTTTCACAGGCAAAACGAACCCACGCCTGGTTATAGCCGACCAGCTGCAGATCCGAATTAACCACAAAGATACTGTCTTCGCTGCGGCTGATCGCTTTCAGATCAACATGGGCGATTGCCGGGCTAAAGCTGTTCTGCAGTTTCATCCCTGAGGTCCTTTTTGTCCGAAGAAATCTCCGCCTTCTATTTAAGCATTTGCTAATAGATAAAGATACAGGCTATCAGCCCGGACAGGATCAGCGTTTCAGGACAAGCGGATAACAGCGCTCAGTTAACAGGCCTCAGCCGTCCGCCAGCAGTGCGGTCAGCAGCTGGCGAACGTTATCGGCAGCAAACGGCTTATCGCAGACCGCGGAAACACCGGCCTGTTCGACCGCAGACAGGCGCCCCTCGTTCTCCTCGCTGGTCACCATCAGCACCGGTATCGATCGCTGGGAGCTCTGCTGGCGGATATGTTCGGTCAGCTCCCGACCATCCAGATTGGGCATGTTGTAGTCGGTAACGACCAGGTCAAAGAAGTCGTTTGCCAGACAGCTCAGTGCTTCCCGCCCGTCGCTGGCTTCGACAAACTTGCGAAAACCAAGGCCGCTCAGTACCTTTCGGATAAATTTCCGGGCCATGGGACTGTCGTCCACCAGCAACACATTCAGCAGCTCGGGATCGAAGCCGGGCTGAAAGGATTCGCTGTCCGGCTCGATATTATGCAACGTGGTTTTCAGTGCGGTATTCAACTGCTCGGCGGAAAACGGCTTGGGCAGTACCGCGGTCGCCCCGGCCTGTCTGACCGGATCCAGATAGCGGAACCGGGTTTCGCTGGAGATCAGCACAAAGGCCACCTCCCGCAACAGATCATCTGATCGCAGCTGTTCCAGCAGATCCGCCCCGGACATATCGGCCAGATAGAGCGCCGAGACCACCAGGTCCGGGCTGTCTTCACGCATTGCGGCAATCGCCTCGGTCCCGTTACTGCATTCGCAGAAGCTGGCGATCCCGGCCCCGGCAAGAGCATCCCGGATAATCCGTCGCTGCACCCGGGATGGTTCAACGATCATCACGAACAGTTCACTGATTCGCATAGAGACTACCTTTTAGCACCTGAATAGTTGGTTACCCGCCATGACCTGAAGCCAGCGCTGACAACCAGGCAACTCAACGTTACCCCGGAAACGATTGTCATAACAGTTTATCGGCCTTGAAATATCGATGTTTAACGCTATTATGTAACCAGTTACGTAACAAGAAACTGCGCCCAATCAGCCCGGGCCATGTCCAACACTCAAAGGCAACACTATGGATTTTATGGCACAGGTCGGCAGTCTTTCTCTGGGCAGCCGGCTGAAACGACTCAGCGACCACCTGTTTCAGGAAGTCAGCAGTATCTACCAGGGTACCGGTGTTGAGCTGAGTCCGACCTTTTTTCCGCTGTTTTACCTGCTCTGCAGCCAGGGCCCACAAACCGTTACCGGCGCCGCCGAAGCACTGGCAGTCAGCCATCCTGCGGTCAGCAAGCTGGCTAATCGGATGATCGCTGAGGGCTGGATCATCAAGTCACCGGATCCACAGGATGAGCGTCGACAACTGCTCAGCATCAGTCCTCGGGGCGAACAGCTGGTCGAGGAAATCGCACCGGTATGGCGGGAAATCCAGCGCTATATCGATCAGCTGATGGAAGGACAGCACCACCACCTGCTCCGCAGCCTCGATGAGTTTGAGACAGCGCTGGAGCAGCAGCCGTTCTGCACCACCGTACTCAATCGCTGCCGTCATACCAACGGAGGAAAGCTGGAGATCATTGAATGGGATCCGGCCTACCGCAAGGCCTTTGCAACACTGAACATGGAGTGGCTGCTGCGCTATTTTCCCGATCAGATCTGTGAACGGGATCATCAGTCCCTGAACAATCCGGAGAGTTTCTATCTGGCTCGCGGCGGGGCGATCTTCTTTGCCCGCGATAACGATCGTATTGTTGGTTGCTGCGCCCTGGACCGGCGCTCGGATGAACACTATTTCCTTTCCAAGCTGGGCGTGGAAACAGCCTGGCAGGGTCGTGGCGCCGGCCGCAAGCTGGTACTGGCTGCGATTGAAAAGGCCCGCCAGAGGGGGGCCCGGGAGGTCAGTCTGGAGACCAGCAGCAAGTTGCAGGCTGCCAACCTGCTGTACCGAAATCTCGGCTTTCACCAGATCGATCCTCCCGGTGGCCGATTCGAGTACGACCGAACCGATACCTATATGACCCTTACATTCTGACCCCTTGTTTCAGGCTTCACAGGAGTTCTGCCATGGACCCGCTCAGTCTTACCCGCTCTCCGGCCGACCCGGCACGCCGCCAGGCGTTTCTGGACGGAGCCCGGGCCACCATTCCACTGATTGTCGGTGCTATCCCCTTCGGTATTCTGTTCGGCACGCTGGCCGGACCCAGCGGGCTGTCGGTGACGGCAACGCTGGCGATGTCACTGTTTGTGTTTGCCGGCTCGGCCCAGTTTATCGCCCTCGGCCTGCTGGCCAGCGGTGCCGGCGTCGGCATCATCGTGGCCACCACCTTTGTGGTGAATCTGCGTCACCTGCTTTACTCTGCCGCACTGGTCGAGCGGGTTAAACACCTGCCGCATCGATGGCGGATGCTGATGGCCTTCGGCCTTACCGATGAGACCTTTGCAGCCGTCTCCAACCGCCTGCTCAACGAAGAGCAGCAGGATACCGCTCACTGGTTCTATCTCGGCTCCTTTCTCGCCATGTACGGCAACTGGCAGCTCTGCACCTGGCTGGGGGTCGGTCTCGGCGAGGCATTCCCGGATATGACCAGCTGGGGTCTGGACTTTGCCATGTCGGTCACCTTTATCGGCATGGTCGCCCCCTACCTGAAATCACGTCCCATGTGGATCTGCGTAATCACTGCCGGTGCCATGGCCATGGCCACCTGGCAGATGCCCCATAAACTGGGTTTGATCGTATCGGCACTGACGGCGATCTGCCTGAGTTATTCCTGCCACCTGCTGCTGCGCCGTAACGCCGAAGCCAGCCGGAACGGAGCTGAAAACCATGAATGAAGTACTGCTGATCATCGGCATGTTCGCCGCCACCTTCAGCATCCGCTATGTGCTCTGGGGCACGGCGGGACGCTTTCATTTCCCCCCCTGGCTGTCCGATGCGCTGGGGTTCGTGCCAGCGGCGGTGCTGACCGCAATCATCGTGCCGGCGGTGCTGATTCCGGATGGCAGCACCGTCCAGTTGCAGTGGGACAACCCCTACCTGCCGGCCGCACTGGCCTCGCTGGCAATCGCCCTCTGGCGAAAGAACCTGCTGCTGACAATTGTTTTCGGGCTGACGATCTTTATGCTGCTGAAGTGGGTGCTGCTGGCCGCCTGACAGTGGACCGGCGGTTGCCGACGGCGAAAACTTGGCAAAGCCGCCGGGTCGCGCTAGCATGCAGCGCCAGTTCCGGAACAGAATAGTACCGGAACACCGACTATTCGCACCTGGAAACCTGATCAGATGTTAACTACGCTGCGCGAAGCGATCTATTTCTCCCGCAATCAGTTTCAGCCGCTGCTGATGATCGCCCTGGTCTACGCCCTGCCCTCCTATCTGGTGGAGCTGGGTCTGCAGATGAGAGAGGGTGAACCGGACAAACTTGTGCTGGCGCTGATTAACGGCCTGTTTATGTGCCTGAGCGTGATTCAGTTCGGCGCCGCCATCTTCTATATCGATCGTCTCAGCCAGGGAACACCGATCGCGGTCAGCAAATCGATCGTACTGGCCGTAGAACGGCTGGGGGTCCTGCTGATTCTTAACTTCCTGATGGGGATTGCCGTGCTCGGCGGCCTGCTGCTGATGGTACTGCCCGGACTGTTCCTGGCCTATAAGCTGCTGTTTGCGGAGTTTTTCATGCTGCTGCGCCCGCAGGACCCGCTGACAGCCCTGAAGACCAGCTACAGAGCCACCACCGGCTTCGCCTCGGAGCTGCTGCCTCCGCTGCTGATCTGGGGTTCATTGACCTTTGCCGCCTCACTGGCCGGCGCCACCATGATCGATCGTCAGGATGAGATGGCCTGGGCCACACTGCTGCTGCACCAGGTACTGATGATGGCGATGAGCATTCTTGGCTGGACGTTGCTCTACCGTTTGTATCAGAAGTATCTGGCCGACGGAGCCACGGAACAGGCCTGAATACTCCCGCCGCCTGATCCGCTGAAATCACCCGCACAACATCGCGGGGCTTCAGTAGCCCCGCTCGAAATCGACCTCGTGCAATAACGCCCTTCCCTGTCGAAAGCGCCGGTAATTCTCCAGCAGGATCGGCAGTATCTGTTCCGGAAAACTGGGTGCCGAGGTATGAGCGGTTACCATCAGATTTTCGGTCTGCCAGAAGGGATGCGTCGGCGGCAATGGTTCCTGTCGAAAGACATCCAGGATCGCCGCCGCCAGATGGCCACCGTTCAGTGCCTCTATCAGCGCCCGGTCTTCGATCAGATCACCCCGTCCGACATTGATCAGCACCGATCCCTGTTTCATTGCTGACAGCACCCTAGCATCGAGCAGATTACGAGTCGCCGGCGTGCTCGGCAACGATGCCACCAGATAGTCGGCCTCCGCAACCATCTCCGCCAGCTGATCCGAGTGATAGTGAGCGTCCAGATCGACACTGCCCGAGCCGATACGAGAACAGCCCAGCACCCGCATCAGAAAATGGCGGCCGGTTGCCGCCAGGTGCCCACCGATACTTCCCAGCCCCAGCAACGCCAGTGTTTTTCCCTGCAGCATCCCCGGTTGCAACGGTGACCAGCGCCGCTCCTCGTTGACCCTGAAATGCTCCCGAAGCCGGCGTTCGTGAGCCAGCATCCAGCCAGCGACATACTCTGACATCAGCGGTCCGAAAACCCCTCGTACATTGGTCAGCCGGTAGTCCCGGCGACCGGCATCCAGCAGCGGAGTGACACCCGCCCAGCTTGACTGCAGCCACTGAAGCCGCGGCATTTCATTCACAATCGACGCGCAGAGATCCGGATCGCCGAACAGCAGGCTGGCCCGCCGGCAGTATTTCCGCGCCTCCTCCACCGAATGGCAGACGTCTGTTACCAGGCCATCGGTATCTTCGGCGGCCAGCGATTGCCGGTAACGCCCGGCATACTCACTGAGTACCAGTAGCCGATGCTCTTTGTCTGTGTGGTTCATCCCGGAACGGGCTCCCTGATCTGTGGCATGGTTGAAAGCGAAGACTCATGATCCGCCGGCACCGTTTGCATGCCTGCCGACAGCACTCTATTTCGACGAGCCGCAATGATGCTCTGTCAGTTCGGCATGGAGCTCCACCGGGCCGGGCTTTTCCATTGCTGCAGCATGGCGGACCAGTCGTGCCGACAGTCGCCGGTTCTGGTCCGCCAGCGACAGGGAATACAACGCAGGATGACGAAGTCGGTCCTCCACTTCTCCGACAATCGCGTCGGCCAGATAGCGCAACAACAGGGCCGGCCGCTGCCGGAAGTGGCTTTCTGAGAGCTGGCGAATATGGGCCCGGACCGGTGCAAACTGACTGTAGTAACTGTCGCTGTCACGATAACTGAAACGATAGCTGTCCGCTGTTATATCAGATCGGAAAGACCGGGCATATATCTGTCCCTGTGGCATCGATGCCACAGGGAAACTGCACCCCTGTAAGCGACCGCCTGATTCGCTGATCACGGGACTGAACCCGTTTCGCCCCATATGGACCGAGAACCAGCGCCGGGTCATCAGCACAGCCAGGGAATCGGCAAAGAGCTCGTGGTAAGGCCCCAGCAACTGGTGAAGAGAACGCTGCCTGGTCAGGCCCAGATACTGCGGGTACAAACGGCTGAGTTCCGGTTCCAGATGCAGGCTGGCACTGCTTTCGAAGATCAGCGACCGGCTGCGCCTGACCGACCGGGACAGGTTCTGAGCCAGTTGCCAGCGCGACTGACGCCGCAGTTCACCCAGATAACGCAGATCCTCCGTCAGCTCAAGCTCCAGCTCAGCCACGGCCCGAACCAGCGACCGGTGTCGCAGCCGGTTACGCAGATAGTAGTAACCGACTACCGACGAACGGGCCCGCAGCAGGGTATCCAGAACTCGATGGCCGTACTCATGGTAGAGCTCCACCGGAATATAGGACTCATCAAGAAAGATCAGGCTGCGCTGCAGATCGTATTCGGGCAGACGACAGTCCCTGACCACCCTGACCCTGGTCGGTAACAGCGGAAAGGTATCACACAGAAACCCGTTGACCCGCTCGATATCACGCCGCACTTTCAACTTCCACAGGTTGTCGGGGGCATTAACCACCTCTATGGCCGCAGCAGGGGCAGAAGCGACCGGTTCCACGAGGCACAACAGGCTGCAGATGATCAGAAAACCACCGTAAAACGCCGTGTCTACGGACCTCTTCATTAATCGCAATTGCATACCGGAAAGTATAGTCCGGCCCGCTGTCTGCTCTTTCTATCGGCGATACTCAGCGCCTTCCGAAACGTTCGCCGCCGGCAGCCATCGAAATCCAGCCCCTCTTCAGTCACCGGTCAGGCTCCGGCAGCACAGCCCTTCTCCGTTTCAGTGCCCTGTCAGCGCTGCAGTGAATCACCTTCAGCACATCGATCACAATTCGCACAATTACTGATTGTTGGACAATCTGCAATCCTGTGTTAGCATCCACCTCGTCACCGCTCGACTCAGACGACGGTAGTGCTGAAAAGGGACACCTGAAGCCCGCTGCCAACGACAACAATAAAAGAGGTAATTACGATGGGTATTCGTACCGACTGGCCGACCTTCGGCGCCACGCTGCTGGTGCTTCTCGGCATCTGTATTCCGCTGCTGGTAATGCAGGAACAAGCAAATGACTTTATCAACGCCGCCTTTGGGGTGATGACCTCAAAATTCGGCATTCTCTACCTCTGGGGTGGGATTGCCGCCGTCGGCCTGCTGCTGTGGCTGGCAATGAGCCGGTTCGGACAGGTCAGGCTGGGAAGCCCCGACGACCGACCGGAGTTTTCCGCCTTCAGCTGGGCAGGTATGCTGTTCTGTGCCGGCATCGGCTCCGGCATTCTCTACTGGGGTACCATCGAATGGGCCTACTACCTGCAGTCCCCACCCATGGGAATCGAAGCCAACAGTGACAAAGCGGCCGAATGGGCGGCAACCTACGGCATGTTCCACTGGGGCATCACCGCCTGGGCGTTCTATGGCGTCCCCGCCATTCCGCTGGCCTACCTCTATCATGTCCGCAAGCAGCCGGAGCTGAAGCTCAGTGCCGCCTGCGAAGGCGTCCTGGGCAGGCATGCCCACGGGCCCCTGGGCCGGGTCATCGATATCCTGTTTATGTTCGGACTACTGGGCGGCGTCGGAACCAGTCTCGGACTGGGCACGCCGATGGTGGCCGCCGGTCTCAGCGAAGTGTTCGGCATCGAAAACTCCTTTGGCCTGAGCATCTTCGTCATGCTGCTGTGCACCGCCATCTTCGGTATCAGCGCCTACTCCGGCCTGAAGAAGGGCATCAAGGTGCTCAGCGATATCAATGTCTGGCTGGCGATCGCGCTGCTGCTGTTTATCGTGGTGGTCGGACCAACCCTGTTTATCCTCAAGACCACCACCAACGGCCTCGGGCTGATGCTGCAGAACTTTGTGCAGATGAACTTCTGGACCGATCCGATCACCAATTCCGGTTTCCCGGAAGGCTGGACTATCTTCTACTGGGCCTGGTGGATCGCCTACGGTCCCTTTATGGGACTGTTTGTCGCCAAGATCTCCCGCGGCCGGACCATTCGCCAGGTGATCACCGGCATGCTGGTGTTCGGATGCCTGGGTTGCTGGGCTTACTTCGGTGCCCTGGGCAATTACGCCATGCATCTTGAGCTCAACGATATCCTGTCGGTCACCGGTCTGCTCAATGATAAGGATGCCCCCACGGCGATTATCGCAGTGATCAACTCACTGCCGCTGTCCTCGGTAGTACTGCCGCTGTTCTGCGTACTGGCGCTGATTTTCCTGGCCACCCAGTTCGATTCCGCCGCCTATACCATGGCTGCGGTGGCAACCGTGGAGCTGAAAGAGGATGAGCACCCGGCCCGCTGGCAGCGTCTTTTCTGGGCCTTTGCCCTGGCCGCTCTGCCACTGAGTCTGATGTTCGTTGGCGGCCTGAAAGCGCTTCAGACCGCAGCCATCACCCTGGCGTTACCCCAGCTGTTCGTCACGGCTATCATGGCTGTCTCTCTGGTTCGCTGGCTGTATCAGGATGAGCTGAACAGCGTGCCGGCCACCGATGCAGCGCCGGCCTCCGACGACACGCCTTCCGAGACGGCAGCGACCGTCGCCGTCGCACAGTAACACCCCGCCCGGCGACGACTACCGGGGGAATGTCGTCGCCGGCCCCCTGTCTGTTCTCTATCTGATTTTCCGAGTGAATTCTGCCGATGAAAGCTCTTGTAATCGACAGCGCTGAGCTGTTTGTCACCGGTCCCGACGTCGCCCGCTGCCGGCTGGCGGCGGATATGGGAGAAGTTTATGAAACCCTGACTCTGTTGCGCTTACAGACCCGTTGCGGTCTGGAAGGGACCGCCGGCATCACCACCTACTCCGAACACTGTTTCGACGAAGCGCCCGGTGCGGCTCTGAAGACCCTGCTGCCGGAACTGCCGGGCAGAGATGGCTGGCAATCCGACGCCATCTGGCAACACCTGATGGGGCGTTATAACAGCATGACGCCCAGACCGCAGTCGGTCATCGATATTGCCCTCTGGGATCTGAAAGCCAGAGCCCTGGACCTGCCGCTCTACCGGTTGCTCGGTGGCAGCCGCGACAGCATCCGCTCCTATGCCAGCACGCCGCTGCTGGACACGCCGGCGGAATATGTTGCCTTTGTCCGCGAGCTGCAGCAGCAGGGTTTCGATACCGTCAAATTCCATGTCTGGTGTGAGCCGGAACAGGATCTGGCGCTGCTGGACGCCATCGATGATGCCTTCGGCGACCAGCTGGCCTTTATGGTCGACCTGGAGGAACGCTACAACCGCCATGATGCACTGCTCATCGCCAGGCGGCTGGAGAAGATGAACTGTATCTGGCTGGAAGCACCGCTGCCGGATACCGACCTGGAGGGCTATGCCGAGCTTCGCCGCAGCACCTCAGTAGCGGTGCTGCCGGCCGGTAACACGCTGCTGACCCCGGGCTTAATGGCCCAGGGTATTGCCCGGCAGGCCTGGGACGGCTTACGGATGGATGTCACCTGGGCCGGTGGCTTTACCGCTGCCCGTCCCATCGCTGCCCTGGCACAGGCCCACAGTCTGCCGCTGGAGCTGCAGTCCTGGGGATACACCCCGTCTCAGGCGGCCAATCTGCATATGATGCTGGCGATCCCTAACAGCACCTATTTCGAACAACCCGTGCCCTATGCCAGCCACGAGGCCTGCTGCCTGACCCCTCTGCGTACCGACAACGGTCGGGTCAGAGCGCCCACGGCCGCCGGTCTCGGGATCGAGATCGACTGGCAGCAGGTCAGCGACCAGGCACTCTGGAAATATCAGCTCTGAGATTGAATGATGCAGATTACCGATATCGAGGTGATTGAGCTCAGGGTGGCGGACAATCGCCAGCTGGATCTCGACCCGACCAGCAACGGCTGCCTTATCCGGGTCCATACCGACGCCGGTGTCACCGGCATTGCGGAAGTGGACAGCCTGCCCTCGGTGATTAAAGCCATTGTCGAGGCCCCGCCCCGTATCAGCACCCTGATGGGGCTGAAGTCGATACTGGTCGGCGAAGACCCCACCGATATTGCCCGGCTGTGGCAGCGAATGTATCACCATACCAGCTACTGCGGTCGTCGGGGTGTGGTGATGCACGCCATCAGCGGCATCGACATCGCCCTGTGGGACCTGCTCGGCAAGCTGGAGAACCGACCGGTTGCCGAGCTGCTGGGGCAGCCAGAGCATCGGCGTCTGCCCGCCTATACTACCGTCTACCCACTGGGCCATACGGTCAGTGAACTTCGGCAGGCGCTGGACGGCGCTCTGCGCTACCCGGTCAGGGCGCTGAAGCTGGCTATCGACCCTTTCTGGCGTGATGAGCCGTATCAGGCGGTGGAACTGCTGCTGGCCGCCCGCCAGCATGTTGGCCATGAGCTGGAACTGATGCTGGATGCCACCGCAACTTTCCGTGACTGTGAGCAGATCGAGCCGCTGCTGCCGGTACTGCGTGAATGCCGTATCCAGTGGCTGGAGGCCCCTTTCCCGCTGGATAATCTGGATCAGTTCCGGAAGCTGCAGAAAGCCGGGATTCCGGTGGGAGCCGGAGATACCGGCCTCACCGCTCCGGCGGAGTGGCGGCCCTACTTCAGCGAGGGCCGGATCGATATCGCCCAGCCGGATATCAGCTGGGTGGGTGGATTTACCGCCCTGAAGCAGATCGCGGAAATGGCGCAGGCCTTCGACTGCCGGTTAATTCCCCACGGCTGGAATACCGACCTGACCCTGGCGGCCAACCTTCATTTTCAGTCGGTGCAGCCGCGGGCAGAATATGTGGAGTTCTCGACGTCGGCGTCGCCGCTGCGCTGGCAACTGGCGACAAACGGACCGCAGATCGACCGGGACGGTATGATCGCGGCTCCCCAGGGCGCCGGTCTGGGCATCGAACTGAATGAGGAAACCATCCGACGTTATCGGGTCGGCTGACCGAAAGGGTCGAAAGGGTCGCCAGAAGATCGAAAGGATACCGCCGCCAGGACGGCATTTTCGGAGGGCCGTCAGGGGCGGTTAACCGGTTCCTGCTGTAGCTCTTCGAAACCGGTGATATTCCTGAGCGCTTCCGCTTCGGCCCTTTCTCCTTCACCGGCACAGATCGCCTCGACCAGGGCTTCATGACTGGGCCCGACCTCATGAGGGTCGAAAGCCCGGTTAGCTGCGGCAATATAGGTCAGAAACTGGTTCTCGACCAGCCGGTACTGCACGGCCAGTCGCCGGTGACCGGACAGCTCGGTAATGGTTTTATGCAGATCCAGGTCGGCAAGAGTAATCGCCTTCAGATCATCCCCCTCACAGAGCGCCAGCAGCTGCCGATAGGACTCCCGCAATTGAGCGGCCCCTTCCTCGGTGATGCATTCGGCCGCCAGCCGTGCCGCCATCCCCTCGAGGGTCGCTCTCAGGGTATACAGCTCCCAGAGATCCTGGTCATCCAGTGTCGAGACCGACCAGCCCGCATAGGGAACCTGAGTCACCAGTCCCTCGGTGCCCAGCTGATGGAGGGCAATGCGGATTGTCCCCCGGGACAGACCGTATTCCTTCGCCAGCGTGGTCTCGACCAGCCGGGCGCCGGCTTCCAGCTCCCCGTTGACGATATCCTGGCGCAACAGATCCGCAGCCTGATCTTCCAGACTGCGCTTACTGATCAATGCTGATTTTGTCATGCTGAAACAAGCCCGTCCTGATTGTCAGATTGACCGACAATTATATCAGAGGTTATGCCGATAAGAGCCCTTTGAGGGTAAATACCGAACTCCCTGAATAGCGGTGACAGCCTTTCGACTCTTCAACCGGGCTCTGATCCGATTCCTGTATCAATCACTCTTATCCCTGCCCATCAGCTCATCAGAGTGCGGCGCCTGTAAGGCGCTGTTTTTCACTTCCAGCCGGAGGCCGGTGATCTGCTGCGTTCTGAATCACTGAATTCCGCTATCCCGTCAGTATCCGGGACGATTCGCTGCTCAATGACGCTGGCCAACCGGAAAAGTACATCTGGCCCTTGAATCCGGAGCCCGTGAAGGGTGGAATGGGGCCAACAGTTAAACTCTCAACGGAGAACCACAGCATGTACGTACTGATGGATATTATGGTTTCACCCGGCGGCGTCGGGACGTCCGTATCCCCCTATGTGGCGATGTGCCAGAAGATATTTGAAGAAGCCGGACTGACTCACACCATGCACGGTTACGGTACCAACGTTGAGGGGGAATGGGACGAGGTGATGGCCGCCGTTAAACGTTGTCACGAAGATGTACATGCGGCGGGTGCCGTGCGCATCACCAGCCATATAAAACTGGGGACCCGTACCGATCGGGACCAGACTATGGCCGATAAGGTTACCAGTGTTCAGGATAAGCTCGGTCCCCGCTGATAATCCCGCCCGAGTGCACCCTCTGGACTGACAGTACCGGTACCCGTTTTCAGCACCGGTACGGACCGCAGGGTGCCATCTGTCAGTTGACGTGATATTGCAGACACCAGCAGTCTGAAACATCCACCATAAGATCATAACCGGCACAGAATCGGTGCAGACATACTGGCTGGATACCGGCACAGAATCGGTGCAGACATACTGGCTGGATACCGGCACCGACTTCGCGGCGACATCACCTTCCCGGTTACCCGAGCAGCCCCGGTCCACAAGTCTTTCAGCAGTTTATCCGACGTCCCCTGAGCACTGTTCGGCGCTTCCGAAGAAAGCGGCCATCCACGGTGTCCTTTTCCTTAAAAAGTGCAGGAAAACCCACATGCTTTGACGGAAGCGGCTGCTGTGGCACGGCAATATCTGAGCCGTGGTTCAAATACATGGAAATTACGATATGATAAAAATTCGCACAGGGATGTAGCCTTTCCAATACCCCCTGAACACAATAATACTAATTGCGGTAGCCCGGCTTATGCGAATTATCTTAAGTGCGCTGGCACTCCTGTCCGGCATGATGTTTTACGGCCATACAACGGCAGCAACTCTGCCAGAACCTGCCGAAAAGGTTGTTCTGACTGTGAGCGGCAATATTGCCGGATCGAACAGTGACGAGGGTGTGGAATTTGATCTGAAAATGATCGAGGCCCTGCCACAGCATCAGTTTGAAACACGTACCCCCTGGACCGAAGGGACCAGCCGCTATCACGGCGTGTTGCTGAGTGTCCTGCTGGATTACGTAGGAGCTGCCGGCCATACCATGACAGCCACAGCACTCAACGACTACAAAGTCTCTGTCAACTACCAGGAGTTAAAGGACTATCCGATCATGCTGGCCTATAAAAAAGATGGCCAGTATATGCGAATAAGGGATAAAGGACCGCTGTGGATTCTGTATCCGATGTCCGATTTCAAAGAGCTGGATCATCCCAGACACCATTCAGGCATGGTGTGGCAACTGCGTAAACTGCAGATCGACTGATGGGTCGTCGAAACCCCTTCAGATTGCTGGGCATGATGGCGGTCGTCGCGCTTTTTTCGATCAGTTCAGTCATCAGCTATCAACAGTTCAGCGAAACATCACGAGCGGTATCCTCCGCAGTGAAGACCGGTGTCTGGGCGGCAGCAGAGCTTGAGACAGAGCTGCTCAAATTCGATAACACGCTGATGCTGACAGGGTTCGGTCAGGCGTCAAAGGACGATCTGGTACTGCGATTTGAGCTGCTCTGGAGCCGCATCCGGACGCTGCAGGCTGGCCGGGAAACGGAGGAGGTTCGTCTGTTGCCGGGCGCAGTCCCGCTGTTAAACCGTTTGCATCAGTTGATGAGTGAAATTGAGCCTTCGGTGCTGGCACTGCAGCCGGGCGATCAGGCGACCACGCTGATTCTGGTCAACCAGATCAGCCCCTTCAAAATGCAGGTGCGTTCGTTCAGTGTCAGTAGTTTTGTCGGATCGGAAGCACGCTCAAAAGTGCTTCAATCTCATGAAGAGCGGGACACCCTGAGTATCTCAATGTTTGGCCTGCTGGGCAGTGGTGCAGCCCTGGTGCTGATGCTGTTGCGCGAGAGTGCTCGTAATCGCCGCCAGTCATTACGGGACCCGCTGACAGGACTCGCCAACCGCAACTACTTTAACGAGCAGCTGATGGCTGGTGAGGCATATTGTTTTCGTGAAGACAGCCAGTTGGGCCTCCTCGTGATCGATCTGGATAACTTCAAAGAGGTCAACGATACCCTCGGACACGAGAGCGGCGACCTGCTACTGAAAACGACCTCTTCAAGGCTGCTGGACTGTGTAAATCCGGAAGATACTGTCGCCCGTCTGGGCGGCGATGAGTTCGCCATCATCCATCGTTGCACGGAAGGCGCCGAAGACAGCGCCAGACTTGCCCGCCGTATCTGCGAACAGGTCGGCCGGGAAATACAGCTCAACGGCACGCTGTTTTATCCTGCCGCCAGCATTGGCGTCAGTCACTATCCAAAGGATGCCGGTGAACTTCAGCAAGTGATGATCAACGCCGACATTGCCATGTATCGCTCGAAGAAAGATCGGGGCACCAGCTATCGCATGTATAAGCCGGAAATGAATGCGGCCATTCAGCGTGCCAAGCAGCTGGCGGACGATCTTCGTGGCGCTTTGCAGAACGACGAGCTGGTACTGAACTACCAGCCGATCTTCAGGTTTGAAGATCAGCTCATTGAGTCCGTCGAGGCACTGCTGCGCTGGCATCATCCGGAGCACGGATATATCCCACCCCCGGAGATTGTGTCGGTGGCCGAACAGAGTGGTCTGGCGAAAGAACTGAATGAGTGGGTCATCCGGCAGAGTTGCCTGCAATATCACGCCTGGGCATCAGAGTCTCTCCCCCTTGTAAAAGTGGCGGTAAACATCTCGCCAGCCATGTATATCCAGCACGATATCGTTGAATCCCTGACGCGGATACTGGCCGAAACAAAGATGGTACCCGAGCATCTATGTATTGAAGTGACTGAAGATACAACGATGCGGGACATCGATTCCTCGCCGGATACCATGGCGAAAATGAAGCAGCTGGGTGTCCGGATAGCGCTCGACGATTTCGGTACCGGTTACTCTTCACTCAGTCATCTGAAGTGCCTGCCTGTCGATAAGCTCAAGATCGATCGGTCCTTTGTTCAGGATCTGAATAACACCCCCAGAGACCTCCGTTTTATCCGCAGCATTATTTCACTGGCACAGAGTCTGGAAATCGATCTGGTAGCAGAAGGGATTGAATTCGAATCCAACCTGCAGGATCTGAAGGCAGAAGGCTGCACGCTGGGCCAGGGATATCTGTTCTCCAGGGCAGTTTCCAGCCAGGAGATAACCCGGATGCTCCTGAAGCAGGAAGCATCGAAGCAGCTTCCGCCAGAGTACATAATCTGAAGGTCCGGCCCCGAGCCACTATATAACCCTCTGTTGCTTTGCCTGCCGCGTATACCCATTCCTTTCCGGCCACTCGATTTTTTTGATGTTCCGTGGGATTCGTCTCCATCAATCCCCGGTAACGACACATAGTTACGCCTGAACCAGCTTGTCAGCTCGGTTCTGAGGCTTTCTGCCTGCCAGGTCGGGAGTTGCCGGCGCAGTAGCGAGCCAGTGTGGAGACCGGCGCATACGCTCAAAGTAATCGTTAACGTGAGGGAAAGGTGTCCAGTCAAAGGGGATCATTTCTTTAAAAAACTCAACATGAACCGTAGCGTAATCGGCAAGGGTCAGCATCTCCCCGACCATATAGCACCGCTCTTTCAGGTGAGCGTTAAGTACCACAGAAAACCTCGCCAGCTGCTCTCTGGCGCAATCGATAATGGTCTGGTTTCCCTGCGTACCGAAAAAATTCGGTTTGGCTACGGATTCCAGCGCCAGGGTGCCGAAGGCCTGGTTAAAGTGAGCCAGCTCCCAGCATTGCCACCTGACAATGTCAGCCCTCAGTGTAAGGTTCTGCGGATAGAGCTCCTCATCCCCGGCTTTATCGGCAAGATATTGAATGATTGCATTCGATTCCCACAGTGTCAGGTCGCCATCAACCAGAGTTGGCACCATAGCGTTAGGATTCAAAGCAAGATAGTCCGTCTGATGAGTATCACCCGCAAAGATATCAAGATACTCGATATCCACGTCAATCCCGGTATGGTGAACGACGGCAAGCACTTTACGCGAATTGGGCGAGCCAACAATGGCATACAATTTCATCCTGCTTCTCCCTGATCAAGATTACTTGCTTTTTACAAGCTAAATACAGCCTGGTCATTCAACTTCTTTTTTGCAAGTTAAATTCCACCCCGGTACTATTTTCCGCATGGTTGATAGCAGAACGAAGAACTGGGCGGGTTGTCCCATCCGCTATGCGATGAGTCAGTTCGGTGACAAATGGAGCTTCCTGATCATACGTGACCTGATGTTCAGGGGACGCAAGTCTTACAATGAATTTCTGGATGCCGGTGAGGGAATATCTACCAATATCCTGGCCAGCCGTCTCGCTGATCTCGAACAGAACGGCATAGTCAGTAAACGCCGGGACACCCTGAAACGCTCAAAATATATCTACAGACTGACTGAAAAAGGCACTGAGTTGATGCCGATAATGTTGGCGATGATTGACTGGTCGGAGAAATACGATAGCCACACCGAGGTTCCGGCTGAATTTATCAGGAAGCTGCGGGAGAACCCCGATAAGCTGCAACTGGAGCTGTTGAACCATCTGGAAAATGATTAGCGGGGCTGCAATTATCCAACTGATCGCCTGTTAATATGTAAAGTAATTCAGACCTGGCTTTAAGGAACCTGCGAACAAGTCCCTTGCGCCTCTGGCTTTCAGAGCGATCAGAGATCAAGGCAACGATTACAGACATACTGGTTGTCTGTCGAAAATCGTTAACGCTGAGATCTGGTCGCTCTGATAGCCCCGAAGGGCGGGATCTGGAACGGCCACCTGCTTTGTCAGACAGCTTGAAAAGGTCCAGACATTTCACTGCGCTGTCTTTCGCGCATCTGGCCGTTCTATAGCCCGCAGAGAACACACTGGACTTATTCGCAGGTTACTTAAGACAGCGTCCCCCGAAAAGCGAACGACGGTGACAAACGCCCCATTTATCGGCCATCAACACGCAGAACATCGAATAAGTCTGCGACTTTCAGACGTATTGAAGCTACCGGTATTACTAGATTGCTACCTACCCGTTAGCAAAGATGAGAATCTCTTCCGCCATTTTGCGGTTCGAATCTCATCACGTTTCTCATAAAGGTGTATTGCTGACGAAAGTCCCAGCTCAAAGCTGCTCTCGCAGTCATTACCCAGTGCCGTTAGCAGCATCGTATACCAGGCCGTAACGCCACCCGGCGGTGATGTCTCAAATCTGGGGAAAGCAGGATCGCCGCCTTTTCGGGCTAACCAGTCGTTGGCAAGGCCAGGATTTAATGCCATAGCCCGTGCCAGTCCAACCAGATCAACAGCGCCATCAGCTAACGCTTTATGGACCTCTTCCCGACTCTTAAACCCACCCGTAACCATCAGAGGCACACGGGTTAACTGCCTGGCTCTACGGGAAAAATCAATAAAGTAGGGACCTTCAACTGACTTGTCGGAACTTGCTTTTGCTCCCGGAAAGTAAGTGCCTCCACTTATCTCAATTAAATCAATTGAAGTCTGATCCAGAATACGAACAACTTCTAAGGCGTCTTCCTGGGTTAACCCTCCTTCTAACTGATCAGACGAGTTAATCTTTATTGCCACGGGAAATGAACTTCCAACGGCGCGCCGAACCCTGTCAATCACCTCAACAATGACGCTGCAGCGCGCTTCAATGGAACCGCCGTACTGGTCTCTGCGAAGATTGAACAGGGGCGAAAGGAACTGACTGAGCAAAAATCCGTGACCGGCATGGATCTGAACCCCCGTAAAACCGACATCTTTTGCCAGCAGAGCGGTTCTGGCATACATATCCGGTAACAACTCCACCTCTGCGATTGGCATTCCTGCACATTTAAAGTTTCCGATCTCAAGGGCGGAGGGTCCGGCAGGCTGGCTGATGGCTGAGTGCGACAGCGCCCCGGCATGCCCCAGCTGGGGCCATATATGAGCCCCTTCAATCGAAGCTCGACTGGCCAGTGACTGCAAGGCCTGGCGATTCGAACTGGTTCCGAAGATCAGGTTGCCTGGCTTTTCAGGAAAGCGAGGATCACTCTGCACCTCTCCTACGACAGACAATGCAGCGCCACCCTCTGCCCACCTTTCATAGAGTCGAATCTGCGCCGCTGTCGGATTGCCTTCACCGTCTGCAAGCGAATCAGACATGGCTGATTTTACCAGCCGGTTTTTTAAGACCGCACCGCAGGGAAGCTCCAGCGGGTGACCCAGTACATCATCAGTGCCTGCTACCTCGACCATAGCTACTCCTTCAGAGTCTGTTCTTCTGATTTTTGTACACCTGCAACTTACGGAATAATCCTCAATCTCACGCAGCTGCAGAAGCCTTCACAGCGGGTTTGACATTCATCTCTGACTGCCAGCGTCCGGGTGAGTTAAAGACATTATTAATCAGCTTCTGTAAACTAAAAACATCACAATAATTGAATAACTATTAACTTATATTTAACAGTGAACATTTCAGATCTTGAGCTGTTTATTCGGATCGCGGAAACCGGCAGCATCACCGAATCAGCTAAGCAACGGGGAGTCTCGACAGCGGCTGTAAGCTCTGCGCTCAGGCGACTGGAAGAGCAGCTCGATATCCAGCTTTTTATAAGAACAACCAGACAATTACGGATTACATCGCCAGGGGAGCAATTCCTGTTTCACTGCCGCCAGGCCCTGGACTCAATCGATCAGGGCCGTATATCAGCCCATCAGACAAAGGGGGAAGTCGGTGGAGAACTGAGGCTTTCAGTATCCTCAGATTTAGGCCGCAATCTGGTTCTGCCCTGGATTGAAGAGCTGATGGACCAGCATCCATCCCTGTCGATCCACCTGAACGCCGGTGACTCACTCGCCAGTTTTTTTGTCGATGACATCGATGTGGCTCTGCGCTATGGAAAACCAGCAGACTCCACCATGGTTGCGTTTCACATTGCGACCGTTAACAGAATCACCTGTGCCTCCCCCGCTTACCTTTCCCGGTTTGGGGAACCCTTACATCCTGACGACTTAAGAAAACACAATTGCTTGCTATACAGACGTGACGGTCGACTCTTCAATACCTGGGAGTTTAAGGACAGATCAGGCCGTTACAAAATAAAGGTAAGCAGTAACAGAGTAAGTAATGATACTGATATTGTCAGACGCTGGGCGGTTGCCGGGAAGGGTATTACCAACAGGTCCGAGCTGGACCTCTCTGCAGATTTACGCGGCGGAAAACTGGTACCCATACTGTCAGGTTTTCAATCGCCATCCGCTCAGCTCTATTTGCTCTGCCCGGGCAGAAAGCAGGTAACTCCCGCGGTGATCGCTTTCAGGGAGATGCTAAGAGAAAAATGTGCGCAGATGACAGCTCGCTAGTTGTAGCTTAATGCGGAGCGCAGGACACAAACCGCAATATTCAGATCGGGCGGACAGGAACCAGTCTTTTTCAGTAGCAATCCTTAGTTTTCCATCCAGCTACCCCAACAAAACCCGATCCACCACCCTCTCCAACAGATTATTGGACTCCGGCGCCCCCCCGGGAACTATCCTGCACCACCTCCGGATGGCCATAGCCATCGGTGTATTTCTCCCTGAACAGCGTCAGTCGATGGATCAGCGTCTGAAGGCCGACCTGGCGCCGTGTGTCAACCTCCAGAACCTGAGGGAGGGTTACACCAGCAGCTGTCGTAGTCCAATAGAGCAAATGAAGGAAAAACAGCTAGTCGATAAAACGAACAGGCGGCATTGAGCTGCGGTCGACTTCCAGCTGAAAGATATCAGGTCGCCCGTAATGTCCTGCGACGTCCAGAGCTTTTCTTGAGCTTCGGGCTTCCTCCAGGTCAATATCCGCAAACAAGATACCCTTTTCTTTGTGCAAGGGACCAGCGACCACCCCACCAAAGGGCTTAACGACGACTGCGTCACCAGGGTTAATCCAGTCATCATCATTGAAGAGAGCCTCACGCTCCGGAAACTCGGCAGGAATATCTTCTGCCTGCATCGCGGTTGCAGTACTGAGAACCCAGCAACCGCCCTCCCGAGCGATATGATTCATGGATGCGAGCCAGGTGTCACCACTGTCCCAGGTCGGAGCGATATAAAGATCTATGTTCTGTGCATACAGGGCATAACGAGCGAGAGGCATATAACTTTCCCAGCAGATCAGGCAACCAATACGACCAACCGGTGTATCGACCACCCTGAGGCCTGAGGCATCCCCCATGCCCCAGACCATCCTCTCCGGATTTGTCGGCATGAGTTTTCTGTGACGATTCAGGATTTCCCCGTCCGGGCCAATCACAACTAAAGTGTTGAAGAGCGTCGTTCCGCTATAGTCCGCCTCAACTTCATTCAGCCCCATCACTACAACAACGTTGTGTTTGGCGGCTGCGTCACATAGCCGGTCCAGTCCACCCGCTTCAATGTTGACAGCATTGTCTCTCAATTTCTTATGAAGGCGGTTTCCCAGAGCCATGTCCCCTCCGGGACGGAGTCTCCACACCCACGTGGGATATCCCGGCAAATATGCTTCTGGAAAAACAACCAGCTGGGCGCCATCAGATACGGCATCTTCAAGGATGTCCAGGGCTTTCCGCATCGTTGCTTCCAGATCAAGCAGTACCGGTGGTTCCTGTGCAATCGCTACCCTGATACTCATGTTATCCATTCCCTTGATATTTTTGTCCTTCAAGGATAGTCAAAACACTTTAACTTTGTGTCGAAGAGAAGTATCGGCAATGAAGCGAATGAGATGATCGCGGAAGTCCAAGTCTACAAACTTGCCTAGCAGAATATCTGATTTCGGGGTTTCCCGGGCGCTATCAGGAGCTTCCTGCAGATGGCCATCATCTGTCGCTGTATTTCTACCTGAACAGTGTCAGTCGATGGATCAGCGTCTGAAGGTCAACTTCCGGGGACCGCCTGCTGTCATTGTCCGCCTTTGTGGATCACCCACTGAAAGACCGCTTGCGCCTGTGGCTTCTCCCGACCCAAAGCAGCCCTCCTCAGGCGGGATTATTCGGCTCCCAGGGGCTTATAGCGGCCGCGTTGATCACCGCAATCAGGCGTAACCTCATCCTTGGATTATCACAAGCCGGTCTATTTGATGTGAAAGTGAGGTCAGCGCGGTTCAGGATACAAGGGTTTGATCGATTAAAGTCGATTCTCAGACTGGACATCCCGCAGAAGTTGATTATCCTAGCGGATCCTGAGCGTTTCCTTCCGGGTCTCTGAATCTTGAATCATCTGGCAAGCCTGCCCTGGTACGATCTGCCTGCCAGTCGTCAGGGGCTGACTCTTTTCTGGCACAGCATGCGCGAAGTTCTTTGCGAGCATGGCCGTGCAGAGCTGCCGGAAAACCTCGAACGCCAGCTTTCTCTGACCGAACAATGGTCACATCCGGGGCTGATCATCAGTCAATGCTGCGGCCTTGACCTTTTTACGCCCCAGACGAAACTCTTAAAGCCCCTGGCTCGGCCGCAATTCGCCGATCTGGATTGTTCCGCCGGGGACTATTTCAGCTGGATCGTGACACCCGCAGAACCGCGGCAGCCAACCGGCAGGATTGTTATCAATGCCGGCAGCTCTCACTCGGGAGCGACAGCACTGCTGCAGTGGCTCAATAAAAATCAGGACTTCAGCCAGTATCAACTTCTGGTCAGCGGTTCCCACCAGATGAGCATTCAGTACCTGCGACAAGGGGTGGCTGACCTGGCGGCTATCGACGCCCATAGCTGGTCACTGATGGATACTCGTGGGATCTGCATTATTGACCGCAGCGTCAGTGCGCCCGCACCACCTTTTGTCACTTCCGTAAACTCATCTCTGGCACCGGAACTGATTCTCGACGCCCTTAAGCATGCGGTTGATAAGGCAGGAGAGCGGGTGGGTATCGAAGGTTTGCAGGTAACCGAACGAGATACCTACAGGGAGATGGAGGCGGCCGGTCGTCTGCTTGAGAGTTATCTTCATCAATCGGGAGGCAGGTTACCGGAAAGCTCATTGGATAGTCGCTGCAGTGACCCGCTGCCGCTCTCAGCCTGAATAAAGGCTGGTGTGCTGCCCCTTCGGGCGGCATCCTATACTGGCTGACAGGCCCCGGTTTCCGGTGCAGTCGCCATGACCGATCAGCCCCCTGACCAAAATCTGCCGTTTTCGCTTTACGGCCCGCTGAATGACTTCTTGTCAGCTCTCTTTCAGCAGAGCGATATTCCCTTCCAGTTTTCCGGTTCACCGGGTTTACGGGACTCTATTCGGACGCAATGGGTGTCTCATGCCGTAGTCAATGGGATCAGACTCCTTGGAGTTGCTAAAGAGAGTTGAAAGAACTGTTTTTTGCAAAAAGCCGTTTCAGAGATACCTGCTTTCAGAATCTTGGTGCACGAGCGGTGAAGCAGATCCCCCCCTCCCTGATATCGGTTGAATTGATGCTGCTGTAATACATGTCTCCACAATCTGAGCTGCAGGATCAACGGTCAGAAACAGCGCACGGTAGAAGTCTGTTGCAGCATTCCATGAAAACACGGTCATACTGCAGAGCAGTGATCGTACCGGTATGGGTGACCAGTATGCGGTGCCAGGGGCCACCTGGAAAAATCTGCTCTTCCTCGGGGCTGTCATCAGGCGACTACCGCCCGGAAGGAGCCGTTCGGCAGGGATCTGAAGACAGCGGCATTGCTCACGAAAGCGGATATACCAACAGGAAGATAGCTTCATCCCAGCACAGGGCAGCCCCGCACGAACACATCTTTAACTGATGGATGCCCAGGCTGTGTAATGTCAGAAAAGAGAGTGTAACCCTCCCTCAAAATCGGACCTTGATAGCTAGAGATCTCCGGCATAATGCAGCAGATCTGGAAGCAGACCTTGATGATAAGGTCGTGAGGATAAAGGGAGAAACCGATGATGAAGACGATTGTAAGCCGATTGTCGGGTCCTGACGTGGTAACTGGCTGACAGCACATGACCAATATGACGCCAGGTATACCTCAGGGTCCAGCCACAGGTAATATATGCCAAAACCTATTTCAGGCAAACAAATCATCGACACCAGACAACATGGGAAAACTATGGAATACGTTCTTATACCACTGATTCTGATTGTTCTATTTTTTGTGGTCAGACAGCAAAAAGTTAAAAAACAACAAGCAGCAGAAAACCTAGTCGCCGGGCAAAAATTCCTGGAGCAGAACGGCCTGCAAGAAGGAGTGATCACCACCGCTTCCGGCCTGCAATATCAGAAGATCACTGCTGGTCGCGGCACCGAGCACCCGACAGCAACCTCTACGGTGAAAGTGCACTATCACGGCACGCTAATAGACGGCACCGTATTTGACAGTTCTGTTGAGCGGGGCGAGCCTATCGAGTTTGGTCTGAATCAGGTGATCAAAGGCTGGACCGAAGGCCTGCAGCTAATGGTCAAGGGGGAGAAAACCCGCTTCTTTATCCCGGCAGAGCTGGCCTACGGCACTAGCTCCGCCGGCGTTATATCACCCGGCTCAACACTGATTTTTGAGGTGGAGCTGCTGAGCTTCAACTAAGGTATCACCGCCCTGCGTCACTCAATGACACAGGGCCAGTTTCCACTGACGGAACTAACGCTTATTCCCAATACCGTTTACTCGGGCCACCAGGCTCTGGCGATAGAGGTTTGCGCATCAGTTTATGCGAGGAACCGCTTAATGACGAAAACGCCCTGAACAACTCGAACTGCTTGCTGAGAGATTTCTTAGTTACGCGAGCTGTACCCCAACAACACCCGATCCACAAATTTCCTCAGCAGGTTATTGGACTCCGGCGTCTCCTGAGCCGAGTCCAGTACCTCCTGCAGATGGCCATCGCCATCGGTGTACTTCTCTTTAAACAGCGTCAGGCGATCGATCAGTGTCTGCAGGTCGACTTCCGGGTGGAACTGAGTCGTCCAGAAGGGCGCACCAATAACCTTAAATGAGTGACAGCAGTCCCGGGTATAAGCAAGCTGAATACAACCTGCCGGAGCCTTCACGCTTCGCTGGCGATGCACCGAGATCGCCAGAAAACCGTCCGGCACGTCGTGGTAGAGCACATCATCCGCTGCGGCCGCATCCAGACTGATAGGGATGGATCCCATCTCAAAGTCGGCCTCATCGTGAACGATGGTACCGCCCAGCGCCATAACGGCCAGCTGATGTCCGAAGCAGGAGGCGAATACCGGTAGTTTGCGATCAATGGCATCACGCATCAGCTGCTGAGCGGGAATCACAAAGGGATAATTTTCCGGCTCCAGTACATTAGCTTCACTGGATCCTCCGACATAAAGCGCATCGTAGCCGTCCAGCACCGAATCATCGAATTCAGGCGTATCAAACACATTGAGAATACCAAACTGCCCGACACCCAGACCGCTGTACTGGGCAAAGCTCTCCAGTTCTTCCTGACGGGTTGCGGCTTCGTCACGAATCTGCATCAACAGAATACGCAGGCGGCTTCGGTCATTGTTCATAAGGGCTCCCTGAACAGGGCTGGCAGGGGCCATGTGCGATATCTGGAAGGGCCCGCCAGCCGGATCGGCTGTTTATCTGAGGCAGGATACCGCAACGGCGGCAAAAGTTTTAGCGGCGACGGGATGGGAGAAGAAAAGACCAGCGGTGGATAATTTCAGTTCGCCCGGCGGGTCAGCAGGTAGTGGCCATCAACGAAGGCTTCAAAGAAGTTGGCAACTTCCGGGTGACTGATCGGCTCCGACTCCGTATCAGGTTCCAGGTTGCTTTCCGCCACATAGGTTTCATGAATAGCGTTGTGGACCAGCACCCGGTACCAGGGCTGATCCTTCGCCGGACGGCTTTTAGCCACCTGCTGATACCACTCTTCCGAGAGCATAAATTTCGGATCTACATCAACGATAACGCCCCGGTAGTTAAACAGGCGATGATGGATCAGTTGACCAATGGCGAATGCGGCGGTGTTCATAAATGTTCCTGACGACTGATGCTTAATAGCATAGTCGAACCCGGCCGATTCTGAGTACCGATCAGCAGGCGGAAAAAAGCCCTCAACGGTTCCGTTTTTCAGAGAACAGATCGGGCGGCTTAACGGCTCCTCTAAACCTTTTGCAGACATCGGAGTCCAAAGGGCTAATCCAACATACCTGAGCTGCTGAACAGAGAGGACCTATGAAGTCAGCATGGATCTGGCTGCCCCTGGCAACCCTGCTTGTCGCCACTTCCGGGCATGCAGCCACCGCCACGGCCACCTTCGCCGGCGGCTGTTTCTGGTGCATGGAACACGCTTTCGACGATGTTACGGGCGTTCTTTCAACCCGGGTCGGCTTCATCGGTGGCAGTCAGGAGAATCCCACCTACTACCAGGTTTCCCGCGGCGGCACGGGCCACGCCGAAGCGGTGGAAATTCGTTATGACGACAGCCTGATCAGCTATCGGCAGCTGCTGGATCTGTTCTGGGTAAATATCGACCCGCTGGACGACGGTGGTCAGTTCTGCGATCGAGGCGATCAGTACCGCACCGCGATCTTCGTACACAACGAGGAACAGCGCCGGCAGGCCGAGATATCCAGATCAGCGCTGCAGAGCAGCGGTCGGCTGCAGGGTCGCATCCATACCCGGATCAACACCGCCTCCGGCTTCACTGAGGCCGGAGAATACCATCAGCAGTACTTCCGCAATCATCCACTACGTTACAAATTCTATCGCTACAGGTGCGGTCGGGATAAGCGGCTGACAACACTCTGGGGCGAGGAGCGGAAAGAACACCGGCACGCAACCCCCGCTACTCACTGATATCTTCCTCGGCGATCGCCGGTTGCAGTCGATATCCGCTGAGTATCCGGTTGATTTCACCGGTGGCCTGCAGCTTTCGAAAAGCGGCCACAAACTGCTGCACCATGTCCGGATCTGCATAGCGGCGGGAGAAACCGACGTAGTAATCCAGAGGCCGATGCTGACCGGCGTAGCGAATGTCCTTCAGCCCCAGCCGTTCGATCATCGCCTCACCCACTGCGCGATTGGAATAGACCGCATCAACACGTCCCACCGGTAACTGGCGAAAGCCAGCCTCATCGCCCGGTGTCATTCGGATCTCGAAGAGATCGGATTCTCCAAGAAACGCCTGCAACGACCGGGAGGTGTTGGAAGGACCGTAAACACCGATCCGGTATCCGCGCAGATCCTCTTTAGTGCCGATGCTGACAGGATTTCTGCGATGAACAAAGAAGCCGTATTCGGTGCTCAGCATTGGTGGTGAAAAGATCAGCCACTCCTCCCGGGCACTGTGCCAGCCAATGGCATAAAGACCGTCGACAACCCCCTGCTTTACCCGTCGCTGGGCCCGCAGCCAGGGCAGCAACTGATGTTCACACCGGCGTCGCATCTCGACGCAGATACGATCAATCAGCTCCACCATTGCGCCTCTGAGCTGACCGTCCTGCCGATAACTGAAGGGCGGAAAATCCTGAGTCACAAAGGTGATCACCGATTCCGGTGTCGGAGACGCCTGTTCTTCAGCAGCAGTAAATCCCGCCGCTCCGATCATCAGCACCAGGGCCAGGCCAATGCGAATAACTGATCTCATCACTCTGCAGACAACTCCTGTGCGAATAGCCGATGCCCCCATTGTGACAGTCATACCTGCCCGATCAAAGCGGATCAGCGATACCCGGCCAGCTCCACATAGCCCCGGCCCCGATGTGACCCGCTGACTTCCACCGCTCCCTCCCAGTAACGCACCGACAGCTCCATCAGCTGATCCCGCAGCAGCGGCGTGATCCGCAGATCCAGCTGCTGCCCGGCAATCCGCAGGCGCCAGCCGGAGGGGTAGCGGACTCCCTCGTTACTCTGCCACCAGTCCAGCACGGAGAGTTCGACGGCATCACGACCGAGGTGCTGAATCTGCCCACCGGCATCGATCAGCGCCAGATGGCTCAGCCCTTCGCTGCCATCCTGGTTGCGAAAGCGATAGAACATCAGCTCACGATTGTCCTCGAGCTGCAGGCTGAACCAGTCCCAGCCGGCCTGCCAGGGCGCCAGGCTGTTACTGCTCCATTCATGATCGAACCAGCCCTCACCATCGACCTGCCATGATTGCTGATCCCACTGCAGAGAGCCTTCCAGTGCCAGCCGCGGGTAGGAGTAGTAATAGGAGGCACCACCATCCCGGTTTTTCAGGCTGAAGCCCCGATCCCCCTGCAGCACCCGGGGCTTCAGAGCCCGACCGCTGAGCTGCAGAGCGATCCCCATCTCCGGATCGGCCGCCTGCAGCTTCATCGGGAACAGCGCCCCTTCACTGAGAGCCTGCATCGACCAGTCGGCCAGCCAGACTCGCAGCCTCCCGTCGCCACTGTCACCAACCGGACCGGCACCCGCCAGCCCCGGTCCCTGACGGCTGAAACGTTCGCTGGCACGGTGTTCGCTGGCCTCGGTACTGGTGATGGCCAGATGGCCCATATAGAACTGCGGTGCCAGCCAGGGGTTATTGATACCCGACTCTCTTCCGGTTTCAGCGTCCGCTAAGGATCCGTCCGGCGCCACCAGGGCAAAGCGAAACAGCGTAAACTGGATCCCGAAACGACGTTTCGGATCCTCCTTATCCTGCAGCTGACCGGTCAGGTACCACCATTCGTTCTGGAAGCCCGGGTGCGCACTGTGGTCCTCAGGGAAGCGGAGCTGAGCCGGTGCCCGGGCCCGCTCAAACCCGCTCAGTGACTGCTCCGAACCCAGCAGGCTGTTGAGAGAAAAAGGCTCGTCACCGTGCTCTTCAGCCTCCTTCCCCGGAAACAGCAGCAGTGCCACCAGTAACGCCGGCAGCAACCAGATCAGCGTCCGAACCAGCGCCCGTGGCAGCGATAAAGTCATCGATCCACTCTCCTGTGCCAGTCCTGATCAGCACGGCGCTGCGCCGCCAGCAGCTGCCAGGCGGGCCAGAGAGTAGCCAGCAGAGCTGCGCTTATCGCCAGCAACGGCGCCTGCAGCAGCAACAGAGGTTGCAACTCATAGACCAGCGTCCAGCCGAAAGCGCGCAGCTGAATCAGATCGATCAGGCCCCAGGCCAGCAACAGCCCGGCAGGAACGGCTGCCAGCCCCGCCAGTCCGCCAATCAGCAACGACTGATACATCAGCAGCCGGATTCGCTGCCAGCAACTGAACCCCAGCGCCCGGTATAGCCGTAACTCCCGCTGCCGTTCCAGCTGCAGCGCCATCAGTGCCGCCAGCACACCGACAAAAGCCACCACCACCGCCAGCAGCCGCAACACATCGGTCACCACAAAGGTCCGTTCAAAAATCGCCAGCGAACGTGCCAGCACTCCGCGGCTCTCGGAGATTCTCAGCCGCTGTTCCGGAAAACGCTGTTGTAGTCTGTGGATAAACACACCGCTGTCCTGATCCGGTTTCAGATAAAGACCAGCCACCCGCCCCGGTCGTGGTTGCCAGTAGCGATCAAAGTTCTGCCGGCCGAGAATCATCCGCCCGTTGTCATCACCGAAATCGGCATACACGCCGGCCACCCGAAAAGACCGGCGCCCCTGCGGTGTTAAAACCTGCAATTGCTGCCCCTGCTTCAGCCGGTAGCGACTGGCCAGCGGCTCGCTGATCAGCAGCTGGTCGGGACGGTCAAAGTCGGCCCAGATCTCATCGGCATCGCCGCTCCTGAAGCGATAACCGGCCCGGGTCTGCGCCGGCATGCGGTTACCGAACAGAGACACCCGAGCTCCGTGGACCTCGGTTTCAACCCGAAGATAGGATGCTGTAGCCATCAGTTCCGGCTGCTGCTCCAGCCACTGCCAGAGCCCGGCATCCAGCACTCTCGAATCACCGGGAACCGAGGTATGCGGCGACAGATAGATATCGGCATTCAGTCGTTGCTCAAGCCACACCTCCAGCGTCGAGCGGAAACTGCCCACCATCGTCCCCATCCCGACCGTTGCGGATACCGCCACCATCAGCGCCATCAGCGCAACCGCCGTACGGCTCAGCCCACGTTCGGTATCACCGGCCGCCATCTTCAGCAGCTGCAGGTGGCTGCCGGCAGAGAGCCGTTGCCGTCGACTTCGAGACAGCCAGCCACGCAAACCACGACAGCAGACAATCACCAGCGTCGGCATCAGGCTGGCACAGGCCAGCAGCAGTGCCGTTACCGCCACATAGCCACCGACGACCCCGGTGTCCGGCAATTGCCAGAACAACAGGGCCAGTAGTATCAACCCCGTGGCCAGCAGCAGAAAGCGACGGCTTCGTCGACGGCTCTGCCGCTCCAGCTGCCAGCGGCTGCGACTACTCTGCACCGACAGCCGGGCAATACGAAGTCCCGGTAGCAGTCCGGCCAGCAAGGCGCCACCAACCCCGACCAGCAATACTCGTATCAGGAGTGCCGGTTGAAGCTGCAGCTGCTGAATCGGACTGGTGGCATAAAGGTCGTTGATGGTTCGCGTGACCAGCACCAGTAACTGTTCAGCCAGCAGTACCCCCACCAGCAGACCAGCCACAGAGCCAATCAGCCCGAGCAGCAACAGCTCAAGCAGCAGATAAGTTGCCAGCTCACGTAAGGTAATGCCAAGACTGCGCAACTGCGCGAACAGCCGCTGACGCTGTACCAGTGAAAACAGCAGCGTGTTGTAAACCAGAAACAACCCCACCACCAGCGCCAGCAGTCCCAGCGCGCTGAGATTAAGATGCAGGGCTTCACCCAGCCTGGCGGTCGCCTGCAGACGCTGGTCGCGACTGCGTAGCTGGTATCCGGGCGGCAACCATTCCCGAACCCGGGCTACCTGTGGCCCGGTCAGTCGCAACTCGATCTCATCCAGCAGCCCTTCCTGCTTCAGCAGCTGCTGGGCCCGACCGATATCCATCAGCAGCAGACGGCTGAAGCGGCTGTCATCGGCCTCGCCGATACGTCCCAGTATCCGGATCTGCCCCGGGCCGGCGGCCGTCATCACCGGTAACGGCCCGGATGCCAGTTGTAGTTGCTGAAAACTCATTTCCCCGATCAGCGCCCCCCCCTCTGTCAGCAGCAGCTGCCGGGGCCTGAAATCGTCACCGGCCTGCAGTCGTACAGCCGGACGGAAGCGGTTCAGCTGAAAGGGATCGATTCCCAGCAGCTGCATCACCGGACCGGAACTGTCCTGTAACCGCAGATGACGGCGGATCAGCGGTGCCGCAGTCACCCCCAGCTCGGTGCGTAAACTGGTCAGCAGGGATTCGGGGATCGGTCGGTCACTGCTGATTCGATGACTGCCCTGCCCCAGTAACTGCTGGCTGGCAAGCTGGTAGTTGGTGCGGGCACTGTGACTGGTGATTTCCACCCCCGCCACCACCGCCACCCCCAGCAGGATACCGAGCAGAGCCAGCACCAGCAGCCACAGGTGCTGCCGGAAGTAGCCGAAGTTAGCCTTGACCAGCAGCCAGGGCATCAGCAGCCCTCCCGCGATCCGGCCGGCCAGAGTACTCCCTGGTGTAACTGCAGCACCCGATCGGCCTGCTCGGCCAGCGCCTCATTGTGGGTCACCAGCAACAGGCTCTGTCGGCGCCGGCGCACCTGCTCAAAAAGCAGGCCGGTAACCCGTTCGGCGGTATCATTGTCCAGGCTACCGGTGGGTTCGTCCGCCAGCAGCAGCGTCGGCCGGTGAATCAGGGCACGACCGATGGCGACCCGCTGCTGTTCACCACCGGACAACTGTTCCGGCCAGCGATCGGCATATCGGCTCAGCCCCAGCTGATCAAGCAGCTCATCCGTTTCACTGTCCGTGGTTGTCAGACCGTTGAGCTGCACCGGCAGCAGCAGATTCTCTCTGACACTGAGGGTCTGAATCAGGTTAAAAAACTGAAAGACGATGCCGATATGACGGCGCCGGAACAGGGTGCGCTGCTGTTCACTCATGGCGGTCAGAGACTGACCAATGATACGTACATCACCGGCATCCGGATATTCCAGGCCGGCAATCAGGTTGAGCAGGGTCGATTTACCGGATCCGCTGGTACCCAGCAGCACCAGTACCTCCCCCTCCTGCAGATCCAGAGCTGCACCCCGAATAACCTGCTGACAGCGATCACCGGAACTGAAACTCTTCTTCAGTCCGGTCAGGGACAGCAGTGGCTCGTTACTCATACCGGTCTGTCTTCGCCTCCTTCTGCCATCAGATCAACCACTGGCGGGGCAGATGGCTACGTCAGGGTATCGGCAGGCAGTGGTAAAGATGGATGCCTGAGGCCACTACCCGGTCGGACTGTTCATCAGCATAGGTCCGGCAACCTCCTTCGCCTGCTGCTCGCCATACAGCAGCTTTACCAGCTCGATGGCAAATTCAAGCGCCGTACCCGGCCCGCGACTGGTGACGCAGCGACCGGATGTGACAACCCGGGAATGGATCGCCGACTGATTTTCGAGCTGATCTGAAAAGGCCGGATGAACGGTGGCACAGACGCCGCCGAGCAGATCATGCTGCTGGAGCACCACCGCCGGTGCGGCACAGATCGCTCCATACCAGCCACCGGTATCTCGCTGCCGCCGAAGCATGGCCGTCAGCGGAGCACTGTCCCGCAGCCGTTCGGCCCCCGGCATCCCCCCGGGCAGGACAATCAGGTCGTAGGACCGGTCCCGGCAGCGTTCGATCAGGCAGTCCGCTACCAGCCTCACGCCCCGGGAGGCCACCACCTCAGTGGTAGTCTCCACCGACGCCACATCGACTCTGGCACCGGCACGACGCAGCACATCGATGATGGTGACGGCTTCGATCTCTTCACTGCCGTTGGCTATGGGTACCAGAATGCGTCGGGACATAGGCTCTTCTCCTGAGGGTCACCGAAAACAGCGGGACTCAGAGTCTGCGATGCTGGGGATAGACACCTTCCAGTTCGATGATTCGGGCCTCATCACCTTCGCAGAGCCGCAGCCGGGCGGCAACCTCCGCTGACATGGTAACCACGCCCTCTTCTTCGGTCTGCAGGTCACAGAGTGTGGCACGGAAATTCGTCAGGTCTGTGTTACAGATCAGACAGGGTTGCTGCACCGCGTTGTCATCGATGACCGCCGGAGCGATACGGACGCGGCAGCGGCGACTGTGGCGAACACTGTGAATTTCCGGCAGCTCCGCTTCCACCGTCGGTCCGCCGTCAAAAATATCGATATAGCCGACATGCTTAAAACCCTCTTTTTCCAGCAGTCTCAGTGCCGGTCGGGTCTTGTCGTGCACCTGGCCTATCACCGCCTGGGCTTCTTGGCTGAGCATATTCACATAGAGGGGGTATTTCGGCATCAGTTCGGCAATAAAGACCTTGTTGCCGAGCCCCACCAGGTAATCAGCTTTAGGAAACTCCATCGAGAAGAAATGCTCTCCCAGCCACTCCCAGAACGGCGAATGACCCTGGCCATCGGAAACGCCACGCATCTCGGCGATAACTTTGGGATTAAAACGACTGGCAAACTCGGCCATAAACAGGAAACGGCATTTGGACAGCAGCCGGCCGTTGGTGCCCTTACGGTAGCTGTCGCGCAGGTAGAGGGTACAGACTTCAGTGCTGCCGGTATAGTGGTTGCACAGGGTCAGCACCTCCATCTGATTATGGACTCCCAGCTCCCGGGAGGAGTGCACCACCAGTTCACGATGATAGTGATAAAAAGCCTCTGTGGTACCGACTCCGGTGGCCACCGCAGTGGTGCCGACAATCTCGCCGCTGTCGGTATCCTCCAGCACAAACAGGTAGCTTTCGTCGCCCACCTGCTCATCAGAGCGGTCAAATGACTGCAGCGATCGATCGATCTTGGCCCGCAGGATCTCATCGTTCATTGGCAGGGAGGTGAATCCGACACCGGATTCTTCAGCAATCAGCCGCAATGCGGGAAAGTCAGCTTCAGTAATGGGCCGAATCAGCATCATATCGTTCTGTCCTTCATTGTCAGGCGCCTTCTGGCGGACGCATGGTTAATCTGAACAAAATCTGCCTGATAACTCTCCCTATTTCTTTAGCACAGGCGGCCAGTTATTTCAGATTTGTGGACAGCAGTCTTAATCGAATCCAGGCCCGCTCCGGCTGCCCCCTGTTTCCAGTGTACTCAGTGGCAGCCCTTGCTTTTCAGCCAGTTCGCCAGTTCCCGGTCCACCACGCTGATATGGTTGCGTAACCAGTCGGTAAGAAAATCAAGAAACTCGGTGGCGGCTTTCGGATCATCGGCCATCAGGCGCATATCGAAAGCAAAAAGTTCGTCGGTGGTGCGATTATGGTTTTCCCGATGGGCTTTCAGCTCCGGGTAGCCAAATTCCCGCATCAGCTGCTCTTCAGTGGAGAAATGCACCAGCACATAATCCATCAGCTGATTGAGAATATGCAGAAACTCCTCTTTACTGTCTCCCCGTTCCAGCGCGTCCCGGGTGTCATTGATGTAACCGATAAAGCGCTCATGCTGCTGGTCGATAATGGCGATATCCAGTTTCAGACTCTGATCAAAGAAAAATTTACTCATCCAGGGCTCCCCGATCCGTTGGAAATGCGTCTGTACTCCGCCTGAGTATAAGCAGAGGCCTGCTGGCATTGACAGCGAAAAATGCCACCAGGCTCCACCGCGACGAACAAATTCAGAAAAAAAGTGATTCTGATGCCGCAGCGGCGACCAGCTATCTTCCCGAAATGAGCTGCTGTTTCCGGTCAGCAGAACTCGGAAGATCTGATGGAAGGGTGATGAGGGTGCGACAGAGTGAGCGGCAGGCCGGCAACAACAGATACCGGGGAATCGGCACCGCGCAGTTGCGGTGCCGATCAGGGTCAGCCACGGCCTCGCGCCAGTTGCTTTTTCAGCGTCGGCGGAGTACCTCGGATGGTGAGCGTATCGGTGTCGGCATCATAAAGAATCTGTTCTCCCAGCAGCATCTCTGAAAAACTGATGCTCATGCCCTTCATGGAGCCACTGTAGCGGACAAACTTCTTCAGGCCGTTACGGTCCGCCGGAATCTCCGGTTTCAGGCCAGCATCCTGCTCGGCAACATAATTGAAGAATTTGTCCGGATCGCTGCTGTCCATGACCACCGACAGCTCCTGCAGCTGCACCCGGTCACCGGCCTCGATCTGATCGTTGCAGTATTCATAGGCTCGCTGCTTCACTTCAGAGGTCTGGCCCGGGGGCAATTCAGACTGATTGCAGTAGTCGTTGAACACCTTCAGCAGGGTCTGGGTCTGCTCCTTGGAATCGACCTCTTCGATACAGCCCAGGCACTGACGGAAACTATCGTTGATCTCTTTGCCCCCACGGGACTTCACAAAGGAGATAAACTGGCGGCTGTCACCCTTTTTCCATTCATCCAGATTGATTTTGGCCCCCAGCTGCACCTTACCGAGATCCAGGTGGCGGGCATCGCTCAGCTCCAGCTGCTCATCGATGATCACCGCCGGGCTGGTGCTGAGAATCAGAATCAGCAACTGCTCCACCTCCAGTACCTGCATACGGGCGATCAGCAGATAGCCGGAAAAGGCTTCGGTCTGGTTATCCAGCTGCTCACGAAAACGGCCAAGGGTGGTGGTGCTGAACTGGGCCAGATCCAGGCTCCCCTGGTGATATTGCTTCAGCCAGTTACTGAAAGGGTAAGCCTGCTCATCGCTTTCAAAGCAACCATAGATCTTGCCGGCGCGGTTGTTATAGGCGGCGGCCACCTTTCCGATCAGTTCATCCAGGGATTCGTTGATCGTCAGGGTCGACTGACGGGGAGAGACGACGGAGGCCTCTCCTTCCGGCTTATCGATAAAATGAACAATTGCTTCTCTGATCGCCATTGCCTGAATTCCTGTGCGCTGAAAAAGGCGCTCTATTATGACAGAAACTCCGACCAGATCAGCAGTCTGCCGTTGCCGGTTCTGCTCGCTGCCGCCGGATCTGACTTCTGTAACCGCCACGACCGTGTCGCTTTCCCACCCGAATTACTGCACCGGAATATTATTTAGTAACCCGCCATATTTGCCCTATAACTAATACTTGTTACTGCTGAAATCCCGCCGCGACTATTGTTACGGACATCAGGGGGATGTCGTTATGACCGCTACCTCAGGCGCTCTGCTCAACCGTTTGACCGCATCCTCACTGACTTTCCTCAGTTTACTGGGCCTGCTGCTGATCAGCGGCTGTGAAAAGGAAGTAACAGAACAGGTCGAGGTGATACGCCCGGTAAAAACCATGGTGGTGGAGGCGCCGATACTGGACCGCAGCCGGATGTTTCCCGGCAAGGTGGCCGCCAGTGAGGAGGTGGATCTGGCTTTTCAGGTCTCCGGTGCCCTGACCCAGCTGCCGGTCAGACAGGGCCAGGATGTTGAGAAAGGAACAGTGCTGGCTCAGCTGGATACCCGTGACTATCGCAGTGACCTGAAGGCAGCACAGGCAGAGTCTGCCCGTGCCCGGGCAGACTACAAGCGGGCGGCTGAGATTTTTAAAAGGCGGCTGATCTCAGAAGCTGATGTCGACCGGCTGCGGGCGGCACGGGATGTCGCCGCCGCTAACCTGGAGAAAGCTCGCAAGGCTGTTAAGGACACCACGCTCAGGGCGCCCTTCGACGGCGTTATCGCAACGCTCTATGTGGATAACTTTCAGGATATTCAGGCCAAGCAGGCGGTGCTGAGCCTGCAGGACAACAGCTCGCTGGATATCAGCGTGCAGGTTCCTGAGAACATCATTGTCCGAGCCGGTCGCGCCCGGGATGAGGTCGACCTGGTGGCGATTATCGAATCCATTCCGGATCGCGAGTTTCCACTGGCAGTCCGAGAGTTTTCCACCCAGGCCGATCCGGACACTCAGACCTTTGAATTCATACTGTCGATGCCCGCTCCCGAAGACATCAACGTGCTGCCCGGAATGAGTGTCTCGGTTAAGGTCACGCCGAAAGAGGGCATCGTCAGTACCGGGCTGGACGAGCCGCTGATCCGGATTCCGGCTACGGCGGTGTTCGCCGCCACCAGTGGCGAGGCAACCCAGTACGTCTGGATCTTCGAAAATCAGCAGGTTCAGCAACGGGAGGTGACCATCGGCCGCCTTCTGGGCAGTGAGACAGAGATCATCAATGGTCTCAGTCCCGGTGAACGGATCGTTACCGCCGGGGTTCACTACCTGCAGCCCGGCCAGAAAGTTCGCTTGTTTGAGGGCCGGGTGGGAGCGAACTGAGATGAACATCGCCGAAATTTCAATCCGTAACAGTACCATCACCTGGGTTGCGACTTTTCTGCTGCTGTTTGGCGGCCTGTTCTCCTATCAGTCGCTGTCCCGACTGGAAGATCCGGAGTTCACAATTAAAGAGGCACTGGTGATCACGCCCTACCCCGGCGCCACCCCCGTGGAGGTGGAGCAGGAAGTCACCGACATGCTGGAAACCGCCATCCAGCGAATGTATCAGGTAAAGGAGATCCGCTCCTACAACAAGGAAGGGGTGTCCATTATTACCGTCGAGATGCAGGACAAATATGACAAGCATACTCTGCCCGGTGTCTGGGAGCAGTTGCGCCGGAAAGTCAGAGATGCTCAGACCGGGCTGCCCCCCGGAGCCGGCCCCTCGCAGGTCAACGATGATTTCGGTGATGTCTACGGAGTGCTGTTCTCCATCACCGGGGACGGCTTCAGTTACCAGGAAATTAAGGATCACGCCGATTTCATCAAGCGCGAACTGCTGCTGGTCGAGGATGTCGCCAGGATCGAGCTCTGGGGCGATCAGCAGGAGGCGATCTATGTGGAGTTTTCACGGAGTAAGATGGCCCAGCTGGGCATCAGCCAGGAGCAGGTCTACGCCCTGCTGTCCCTGCAGAATCAGGTAGCACCGGCCGGCAAGGTCAGAGTGGGAAGAGACTATGTCCGGATTCAGCCCCTGGGCGGCATCAATGCCGTCGACGATATCGCCTCGTTGCTGATTCCCAACCGCAACAACGACCTGATCCGACTGCAGGATATCGCTACCGTCAAGCGGGAGTATGTCACTCCCGCCAGTAAACTGATGCGCTACAACGGCCGCACCGCTATTACCATGGCGATCTCAACCACGACCGGCGGCAATGTCGTGACCATGGGCGAAGCGGTGATGGCCCGTCTGCAGGAGCTGCAGAGTCTGACCCCGGTCGGACTTGAGACCAGTGTTACGGTAATGCAGTCTGATGCGGTCACCCGGGCCATCGATAATTTCGTCGTCAGCCTGCTGCAGGCCATCGCCATCGTTATCGTGGTTCTGCTGCTGTTTATGGGCGTTCGCAGCGGACTGCTGATCGGTGCGGTGTTGCTGGTCACCGTTATAGCAACCTTTATTCTGATGAAAAATGAAGGCGTTGCACTGGAACGGATATCGCTGGGAGCGCTGGTGATTGCCCTCGGTATGCTGGTGGATAACGCCATTGTCGTCACCGAGGGTATCCTGATCCGTATTCAGTCCGGTGAAGATCGCATTGAAGCGGCAAAGGCGGTGGTTGCTCAGACTATGTGGCCCCTGCTGGGAGCGACCATCATCGCCATCATGGCGTTCGGAGCCATCGGGTTCTCTCAGGACAGCACCGGTGAATTCTGCCGTTCGCTGTTTCAGGTCCTGCTGTACTCGCTGGGCCTGAGCTGGGTCATCGCGGTAACCGTCACACCGCTGTTCTGCGTAGCCTTTCTGAAGGTTAAAACGAGCAGTAAAGAACAACCGGACGATCCTTACGGTGGCGCGTTTTTTCAGGGCTATCGGGCCTTCCTGACTCGGTGCCTGAAATGGCGATGGCTGACCCTGATCGTTATGCTGATACTGCTGCTGGCCTCGATCTGGGGCTTCACCCGGATTGAACAGAGCTTCTTTCCAAAGTCCACTACCCCTCAGTTCATGGTCCATTACTGGCTGCCCCAGGGAACCGATATTCGCAAGACCAGTTCAGACGTCAGTATCATCGAGAAAAAGCTGCTTGCAGACCCACGTATCGATGCGGTATCCAGTTTTATCGGAGGCGGCGCCCCGAGGTTCATCCTGACCTACAGTCCGGAGAAGGATAACAACGCCTACGCCTTTATGCTGGTCAACGTAAAGGACTATAACGAGGTCGATAATCTGATCAGCGAATACGACCGTTATCTGGCGGAAAACTTCCCTGATTCGGAACCAAAACTGGAAAAATTCAAGCTCGGTCCCGGCGGCGGCTCCTCGATTGAAGTCCGCTTTTCCGGGCCCGACCCCGACCTGTTGCGGCAGCTCTCCGAACAGGCCCAGCAGATCCTCTATCGCGATGGCGGTGCGGTTTCAATTCGTGATGACTGGCGTCAGCGGGTGAAGCTGGTACGCCCCCGGCTGACGGAAACCCGGGCACAGCTGGCCGGCATCACTCGCGCCGATCTCAGCGATGCTCTGAATACCAACTTCACCGGTACCCGGGTCGGCATCTACCGCGAAGGTGACGAACTGATTCCGATCCTCTCCAGAGCACCTGCGGAAGAACGACTGGATATCAGCGAAATGTCCAATATTCAGATATGGAGCCCGGTCTCGGGGAAAGCCGTTCCCATAGACCAGGTGGTCTCCGGCTATCCGACCCGTTGGGAAGATTCTCTGGTACATCGCCGCGACCGCAAGCGTACGATCACCGTCGGAGCCGAACCACGGGTCGGTAATGCCAGTGTCGTCCGGGAACGCATCCGGACCGATATTGAAGCCATCGAACTGCCGCTTGGCTACCAGATGGCCTGGGGGGGCGAATTCGAAAATTCCAGCGACGCTCAGAAGGGTCTGGCCGGCTATATGCCGCTGACCATCGGCATTATGGTGCTGGTCAGCATCGTGCTGTTCAATTCACTGAAAATACCGCTGATAATCTGGCTGACAGTGCCGCTGGCCCTGATTGGCGTGTCTGCCGGACTGCTGATCGTCGGCGAGCCTTTCGGATTCATGCCGCTGCTGGGTGCCCTCAGCCTGGCCGGAATGCTGATAAAAAACGCCATCGTGCTGCTGGATCAGATCAACCTGGAGCTGGCCGAGGGCAAGGATCCGCTCACGGCGGTGCTGGATTCGGCGGTATCCCGTTCCCGTCCGGTGGCGATGGCCGCCGGCACCACGGTGCTGGGCATGATCCCTCTGCTGGCGGATGACTTTTTCGTAGGGATGGCTGTAACGATCATGGGCGGACTGACGTTCGCCAGTATTCTCACGCTGATCGTGGTCCCGGTTCTCTATGCAGTGTTTTTTGGCGTGTCGGCCAGCAGAGCGCCGGCGGAGGAGGTTTAATATGAAATGTTACCGGCAACTATCCGTGTTGATCGCAGCAACCCTGCTGATGGCCGGTTGTCAGAGCACTCCCGTTCAGCAGAGTGGCTTTATGGGCAGCTATGCCGATTTCGAAACCCGCGAATGGAGTGACGGCGCTCTGGTGTATATGCCTCCTGGATCTCAACTGGAGGATCTGGGCAAATATCGGAAGATCATGCTGCTGACACCGGAAATCTGGTATGGGAAGCAGGCCAGCTATCAGGGTATCAATCCCGATGAACTGAAGTACATTACCGACAGTTTTGTCGCAAAATTCAAGGCGGCCTTTGAACACGATTACCCCATCGTCACCGAGCCGGGCCCAGATGTTCTGTTGCTGAGAAGCGCGATTACCGGTGTTGAGCGCAAGTATCCGAAACGCAGCGCGCTCGGCTATATCCCCATCGCGCTGCTGGTGGAGGCCGGCCAGTCAGCGGTCGCTGCCTCACAGGGCAAAGAGGTTATCGTCTATCGGGCTTCGCTGGAAGCGGAGGCCTTTGACTCCATCTCCGGAGAACGGGTGGCCGCGGTGATCGACAGCCGGGAATCAGACGAACAGAGCGTCGCCGAGGGAGAGAAGCATATCGGCATGGTGGATGATGTGCTGGACTACTGGATCGGCCGCTTCCGCAATAACTGGGACAAGGCCCACGGCAACTGATCTGTTGAAGCACAGACAGGGCTGGAAAACGAATTCAGCAGCCCTGTCCAGGACAGATCGCGATCGGAAACAACCAGGAATCAGTACCGGGTACTGCTAAGTAAATGCTGTCAGAGGAACGCTGCCAAACCGCTGTATCCTGCTTAATCAGCTCATACCTTCAGCTATCCGAAGAAGAGAAGGTTTTTGGTCCCGCAGCTGATAATGCAGGCAAATCTGACCCTTCCAGCAGAATTCTGTAACTATTTGCAGACTCTGTTTTTTGCTCTCGTGTATTGAGCGAATCAGGCGACCCGGAGCAGCCCTTCAGAATCCTGTGGACGATTACCGCAATGGTTATCGACTGCCCCCAGCCCATTCTTCTGATCCAGATAACCAACAGAAAGCAGGTGCTCCAGTCCGGAAAAACCACTCTCCTCCGGGATTTTGAAATCCTTCAGGATGTCGAATCGGTAACCTACTGAATTGTAAAGGCGACGATACAAGCGAGAGCGATTGAGACCGGAAATTATGAACGCATAACTGTATCCCAGAGATCTGGCCGCGTTAATCATAGCTTCCGTCAGATTCCGAAGAGTTTCAGTTGTACGAAATTCAGGCAACAAGGCCAGTCGGGTCCACTGGCAGTAACCGCTACCGGAATGAGCGATCTGAGGAAATTCGCGCAATACCATAAACCCATTCCGCTCCATGGGTAGCTGTCCTAAATCAGTTGAACTGCTACCGGTTATTCTGGCTCCTCCAATGCAACGGCCCCCGATTCGTGCGATCAGAATGTAACCGGAACGATCATAACAATCCTCGCTACCGTTGAATGCTCGAATACCCAGTTCACGACGAAAGCACTCCTCACGGATTCTATAATACTCACCCAGCCATTCCTGTTTCTGGATAGCTGACTCTCTTTCTGCATGGTCTTCCTGACCGATAATTTCACAACTCCAGGGGCGGATAAGTTCAAATTTAACTGACACGGAAGAACCTCACTGCTCTGAAAACCGGATCTCACTACCTGCCTTCTGGCATCCGGATCACAAACTGAATTTTTAATACCCGACTAACTAGCAAAAACCGGTCCAATACAAACAAACCGGCAGAAAACAGCTTGTTAGCTATGAACACATAAAGATCGGCCGTTCTGGACAAAATTTGAGCAGCAGTTTTGTCTCTATATGGAGACACAGTTGTTGAAAAAACACACTATGTCTTAAAAATCATCGCATTAGACCGTCTCCAAATAGAGACAAAAAGATCGGGGAGGGAGTGTTTTCCACAAGCCAGTAGATTTGTTGCGCTCTACAGACCCAATATCAGATATTTTTTTCCGGCATCTTCTGCGAAGATCTGAAAAACCTCTTCTTTCATCTAAGCAGGCCACAGCTGACTATTGTTTTATATCAATTATCGGGCAGCAATTCTTGCTCACTACCCATGTCTGTTCTTTGCGACAACCTGCAGTTTCTGTAGCTGCAGGGCCCTGGTCGCCCGATCACCTGAAGCTCAGACACCTGCTCAGCCAGGCTTAAACTGCTCCGCCTTCAGATCATGCCGCTGCAGCAATTTATAAAAATCCGTCCGATTACGTTGCGCCAGTCCCGCCGCTCGGGAGACATTGCCTTCGGTAAGCCGCATTACCTTCATCAGATAGTCCCGCTCAAACTGGTGCCGGGCCTCATTGAAAGAGGGCAGATAACCGGATTCCTCGGCCAGCGCCTGTCGGACCAGATTAGCGGGAATCACCCTGGTGGTGGACAGCGCGGCCGTCTGCTGGACAACGTTTTCCAGCTGGCGGACATTTCCCGGCCAGGAAGCACCGATCAACAGGTTAATGGCATCGGGTGAAAATGCGGTCACTTGTCCGCTCTCCCCTTTGCTGGTCCCTCGCAGGAAATGGCTGGCCAGCAGGGGAATATCCTCCTCCCGCTCATCAAGGTCAGGCAACTTCAGGTTGACCACATTCAGTCGGTAGTAGAGATCCTGGCGGAACTGTCCGTCGGCCATTTCCTTATCCAGGTTGCGATGGGTCGCGGAGATGATACGCACATCCACCGGAAAACTGCGAGTACTGCCAACCGGCCGCACCTGCCTTTCCTGCAGAACCCGCAGTAATTTCACTTGCAAAGACAAGGGCATATCGCCGATCTCATCAAGAAACAGCGTCCCCTGATGGGAGGCCCTGAACAGCCCCTGATGATCGCTGACGGCACCGGTAAAAGCCCCCTTCACATGACCGAAAAGCTCCGATTCCAGCAGCGGTTCCGGCAACGCACTGCAGTTGATAGCCACAAACGATTTACCGTTACGATCGCTGGCTCTATGAATTGCCTGAGCCAGCAGCTCCTTACCACTGCCGCTGCTGCCAGAGATCAACACACTGACATCTGAATCCGCCACCTGGCGGGCGGTGGCCAGCAGGCGCTCCATCAGCTCGCTGCGGGACAGAATATGTTCTCGCCATTCACCGTTGGCCCGGGACTGCCCCCCTCCTCGCGAAAGGCTCAGCGCCTGGCTGATCTGCGTCAGCAACTCCTTTTTGTCGATCGGCTTGGTCAGAAAACCAAATACCCCTTTCTGGGTCGCCGCCACCGCTTCCGGAATCGAACCCTGAGCGGTCAGGATAATTACCGGCAGGCCGGGGAAATAATGCTGGACCTGCTCGAACAGCTCCATACCATCCATCTCATCCATCCGCAGATCGCTGATCACCAGGTCCACTTCACGGGAGCGCAGCACCTGCAGGGCTTCCTGACCATTGGTTGCGGTAACCACCTGATATTGTTCCGCTTCCAGTCGCAGAACCAGCAAGCGCATCAGGCTGGGATCATCATCGACGACCAGTAAGCGGGACGGTGTTTCACTCATTAACGGACTCTCCGGGGGTATCGGTGGTGAGCGCGCGGCGAATACTCATACTCTTCTCGAGATTGGTCAGGGCTTTGATTTTTTCTGTCAGCTGCTCAGTCTGACGACGACTGGTTTCCAGCTCTTCGGTAATAACCTGCTGATGCTGAAGCCCCTCCTCCAGCGCACTGACCAGCCGGCTTTTACGGGCATCGGCATTGATCATTGACTGATTATGGAACTGCAATAATTGCACCAACAGTACCAGATCGTCAGAAAGTTTATCGCTGGTGGACAGCTTTCGCAGACTGTCCCGGGCCCTGATCCAGCCCAACCGGTCTTTAAGCTGTTGATTCAGAATAGCATAGCGGAACAGCTGTTTCGGCTGATCCGGACTTTTGTCCGCAAACGACTGCAACTCTCGCTGTAACTGTTCTTCGTTAAGCTTCATCAGCCGGTCCACCTCCAGCAGCCAGCCGGGCAGGTCCCGGAACTGGACCGGGCTGATGACCTCCGGAAGCGGCATCTGTATCGGTATCGGAGTCTCTCTGAGCGCTTTACAGCCAGCCAGCAGGGCCAGCATTATCATCAATGGCAGAACTCTCACGGGTTCACCTCAAGCAAGGGTAATTTCAGGCTGAAACAGACCGGCAGCCGGCCTTCGGGCATAAGTTCCAGGGTGCCACCGTGAGCATGGGTGCATTCACGGGCGACGCTGAGCCCGATTCCCGAGCCCTTGATGGCGCCACTGCGGCTGTTGCGACCCTGATAGAAAGGGCGAAAAATCTGCTCCGCCTCATCGGACGCAATCTGCTGGCCGCTGTTGCTGACTTCGCAGACCAGGGTGTTATCAACATTGTTCCAGCTGATAGCGACTTCACCGTCAGACGGGCTGTAACTGATCGCGTTGGATAGCAGATTATCCAGCACAGTGCGAAGCTTGGAGGCATCGGCAATCCAGCACAGCGATTCGCCTTCGCAGCTGATTCGTATATTCTTGCGCTCCACTGTCATCGCATAGGTTTTGAGCAGTTCGGTCCATAACGCCTGAATATCCACCCGCTCGGTATTGAGCTGTCGATGCTGAAGCACCAGGTTGTAATCCAGCAGATTCTCTATCAGGCGCTGCAGCTCAAGGCTGTTCTGCTGAATAATGGACACAATTTCAAGCTGGCGCTGATCGAGGCTGCCGACCACCCCTTCGGCCATCAGGTCGGCACCTTCCCGCATGCTGGCCAGCGGGGTTTTCAGCTCATGGGACATATGGCGGAGGAATTCCTGCTTCTGTTCATCCAGCTCATGCAGCTGCGCCCGCAACCAGTCCAGCCGTTCTCCCAGTAACTGCATCTCCTGAGGACCGGAGATACGAATACGCCGGGTCAGATCACCGCTGCCAAGCTGGCCGATTTCCCGCTCCAGCTGCCGTACTGGCCGATTGATCCAGTAGGTAAAAAACAGCACCGCAAACAGTGTCACCAGAGCCAGCAGAGAAACCATCAGCAGCAGCGAGCGCTTAATCTCTCCCGCTTCATAAACCTGCAGAGCCAGCTGCTCGTCGACATAGGTGCTGCTGGCGCGCCGGAACTCCACCGATAACCGACTGATACCGTCAAACATGGCCAGCACCGCCTCTCCGTCAAACAGATCATTTCGCGCCAGCATGGCGATGTGGAGTCGCTCCAGCGATTCTCGCAGCGATAGCAGGTGAAAATTCCGTTCCTCATCAATCAGGACTTCGATCTCATCAAACTGTGAGCGGATACGCTGATAGCCCTGCTCAAACAGCGCCAGCAGATTCTCTTCGCCAAGCGCTACGTACTGGCCGGCACGGCGTTCCAGATCCAACAGGTCAGACTGCAGCACCTGATTGGTACGAGTCAGTACCACCAGATCCCGGGTCATACGGTTGTTGTTGATCGACAGGCTGTCGAAGGCCTGAACGGTGTAAAAAATGGCTACACACAAAGGTGCGACGACGGTAAAAAAGCCGACGAGCATCAGTTGCAGAAGAGATCGCGGACGCCAGAGCATAATAAAACTGAGTGTGATAACAGATCGGGTTGAGCTGGACAGATTTTGATCAGCCAGTCTACTGTGCCGGGACCCGATAGTCTAACGCTATCTATTCAGGATAGAGATATTCCGCTTCCAGCAATTGCCGGATCAGCACGACGGCGTCGCCATCCTGATACCAGTCGGACAACTGGTCAGCGGTATACTGGTTATTGTCACAAAGCAGTTGCACCAGCGGCTGCAGTCGGCGATCACATTCGAACAACTGACCGTGGACGTAGAGCCGCAATCGCTGATGTCCCTGATTATATGCGAAGCGAACCCCTTCGCATCGTCTCAGGCCGGCACCGGCCCTCTGCAGCTGCCGCAGCAGATGGTCCGTTTCCTGCGGATCAGCGGCCTGCGGGTCAACAATCTGTTCCGGATACTTGGGTTCGGTGACGAACTGGCCAAACCAGCTGGCCAGTTGCTCGTGATCATCGAAGAAGCGATGGAACAGCGACTGCACCCGTTCCATATCGGACTGGCAGATTTCGCCACTGCTACGCCTGAGGCTCAGATCCGGGTCCGCGTAACGGTCCTCGTCTTTCAGTTGCCGGGCACACCAGGCGGCAAAGTTGATCAGCATATCGCCGGTATGGGGTGCACGGTAACCCACCGACCAGGTAACGCAGCCATCACCCACCGCCACGCCGTTGTGCCCGACCCGCGGTGGCAGGTAGAGCATATCACCCGGCTCCAGCAGCCAGCTCTGTTCCGGCTGCCACTCTTTCAGGATTCGCACCGGTTTGTCGGCAAGGAATTCACTCTCCTCGTCGTGGAGTCCACCGATCTCCCAGCGCCGCCGACCTTCAGCCTGAAGCAGAAAGACGTCGTAATTGTCGTAGTGAGGACCAACGCCGCCACCATCAGCCGCGTAGCTGATCATCAGATCATCCAGCCGCCAGCTTGGAATAAAACGGAACAGCTCCACCAGGTCGGCAGCTTCCGGTAACCAGTGATCCACCGCCTGCACCAGCAACGTCCAGTGCTTCTCCGGAAGCTGTGAAAACAGCGCTTCCTCGAAAGGACCGTGCCTGAGCTGCCAGTCCCCGTTTTCAGGGTTCTCGATCAGCAACCGCGACTCAACCTCCGCTTCGCAGGCCAGCCCTGCCAGCTCGTCGGCGCTGACCGGAGGCTGAAAATCGGGGAAGGCCTGGCGAATCAACAGGGGTTTCTTGTGCCAGTATTCAGCAATAAAGGTTTCGATCGGCATGTCGCCGAGATGACTGAGAGGCAGAATGGTGGACATGGCTGATTTCCGGCGTTTAACAGAAGCGCGGATTATACAGATTTGGCTGTCAGCCATACAGCTGCCAGTATTTTCAGCAGAAAAAAGGGGCCAGCGGCCCCTTTTTAAATAATATCCTGCTTCCGGATCCGAGGTTCCTCAGCGCCCCGCCGCAGTGCTGTCAACCGGGATCAGAATGCGTCCTCATCCAGCGCCATTACACTATTGCTGCCGCTGACAGCGGCCGCAGCATAACTCTGGTAGCGGGGCAGAATCTGCTCCATATAGAACTCAGCGGTGGCCAGCTTGGCGTCACAGAAACCGCTGTCGGCAGCCGCGTCCTCCTGCAGGCTATGTTCGGCAGCCTGTGCCGAAGCCAGCATCTGCCAGCCGCCACAGACCGTTCCCGCCAGCATCAGGTAATTAAAGGCGATGCTGCCCGGCAGGTTAATGTCGGCTTCGGCATTCTTCAGCAGATATGTCTGGGTCTGCCCCAGAGCCTCGATCGCAGACAGCAGATTGCCGGCCAGCGCCTGCAGACGCTCGGAGCCCTGCTGGGCCACTTCAACCACGTCCAACATCTCTGCCAGCAGGTTGTCCATGGCCGCGCCCTGGTCGAACAGGGTTTTACGCCCCACCAGATCCTGAGCCTGGATACCGCTGGTGCCTTCGTAGATGGTCAGGATACGAGCATCCCGGTAGTGCTGTGCGGCGCCGGTCTCTTCGATAAAGCCCATACCGCCGTGGACCTGTACCCCGAGATAGGTGACTTCCTGCGACAGCTCGGTACACCAGCCCTTGACGATTGGCGTCAGTAGCGCGACCCGCGCCTGATGCCGCTGCTGCTGCGCATCATCACCCCGCTGCTGATAATCGAGACTGGCGCAGGCTGTATACGCCAGTGCACGCCCTGCTTCTGTCATCGCCCGCATGGTCATCAGCATGCGTCGTACATCCGGGTGGCGGATAATCGGCCCGGATTCCTTCGATCCCGGCGCGGGGCTCTGCACCCGCTCACGGGCATAGTCCACCGCCAGCTGATAAGCGCGCTCGGAGATGGAGACCCCCTGCAGGCCCACACCCAAACGGGCGTTGTTCATCATGGTGAACATACAGGCCAGCCCCTTATGCTCTTCGCCGATCAGGTAGCCGATGGCCCCCTCGTTGTCGCCGAAGCTCATCACACAGGTGGGGCTGGCGTGAATGCCCAGCTTATGTTCCAGCGACACGGCGCCACAATCGTTGCGTTGTCCCGGCGTGCCATCTTCATTAAGCAGATACTTCGGCACCAGGAACAGTGAGATTCCACGCACCCCGGGAGGTGCGTCCGGCAGACGGGCCAGCACCAGATGGATGATATTCTCCGCCATATCATGCTCACCCCAGGTGATAAAGATCTTCTGTCCCTTAATGCGGTAGTGATCCCCTTCCCGCTCTGCCCGGGCCCGCAGCGCCGCCAGATCGGAACCCGCCTGGGGTTCGGTCAGATTCATCGTGCCGGTCCATTCACCGGACACCAGCTTGGGAATATAGGTGCTCTTAAGCGCATCGTCAGCATTCGCCTCCAGAGCCTCGATAGCGCCCTGGGTCAGCAGCGGACAAAGCCCCCAGGAGATATTAGCAGCCTGCCACATCTCCTGGACGGCGGTCGCCAGCACCTGAGGCATACCCTGCCCCCCATACTCAGGATTAAACTGCAGTGAGCCCCAGCCGCCTTCGACAAACTGCTGGTAGGCCTCCTTAAAGCCCGCTGGTGTCGGAACCTGCCCCTGCTCATTCAGGGACACCCCCTGCTGATCACCGGGCACGTTCAGCGGTGAGATTACCTCGCCGGACAACTTACCGGCTTCTTCCAGTATTGCCGCCACCATATCCGGGGTCGCTTCCTCATACCCGGGCAGCGCGGCAATGGCTTCCATCCCCACCAGTTGCTGAAGGACGAAGTTCATGTCATTTACGGGGGCTCTGTAGTCAGCCATAGGTCAGTCCTGAATAATGATTTACTGTACGCCTCAGAAAAAGCAGCGCAGCGAAGGCCTGTTCAGACTCTTCGCCTCGCCGCTCCGGTCACCGCTTACTAGCCCAGTTCTTTTGCCTGGGAGCGCAGAACAAATTTCTGGATCTTGCCGGTAGATGTCTTCGGCAGGCCACCGAACACCACCGACTTCGGCGCCTTGAAACGAGCCATATTGGCGCGACAGAAATCGATCACCTCCTGCTCGGTCATCTCCTCACCCTCCACCAGAGTGATAAAGGCGCAGGGAGTCTCACCCCATTTCTCATCCGGGCGGGCGACGACCGCCGCTTCCTGAACCTTGGGATGGCGATAGAGTACATCCTCCACTTCAATACTGGAGATATTCTCGCCGCCGGAGATAATCACATCCTTGGAGCGATCCTTGATTTCGATATAGCCATCTTCGTGCCAGACCGCCAGGTCACCGGAGTGGAACCAGCCACCGGAGAAGGACTCATCGGTGGTACCGGGGTTCTTCAGGTAGCCCTTCATCACCAGATTACCGCGCATGAAGATCTCACCGATGGTGGTGCCATCCTTCGGTACCGGTTTCAGGCTGGTGGGATCGGCCACCATCAGCCCTTCCAGCATCGGTGCACGCACCCCCTGACGGGCCTTCAGCTTCGCCTTATCTTCAATACTGTTGTCGTCCCATTCATCATGCCAGGCACAGACAACCGAGGGGCCGTAGGTCTCGGTCAGACCATAGACATGGGTGACTTTGAAGCCCATCTCTTCCATGCCCTGGATCACAGCCGCGGGCGGTGCCGCACCAGCGGTCATCACTTTGACCTGATGCTCGATACCCGCCTTCATCTCTGCCGGAGCGCCGTTAAGCATATTGAGGACGATGGGAGCACCACAGAAATGGTCCACCTTTTCCGACCGGATCAGATCATAGATCGGCTCGGCACGGACATGGCGCAGGCAGACACTGGTGCCGGCGGCAGCGGCCACCGACCAGGGGAAACACCAGCCGTTGCAGTGGAACATCGGCAGCGTCCACAGATAGACCGGATGCAGCCCCATATCCCAGGACATCACGTTGCTGACCGCATTCAGATAGGCGCCGCGATGGTGGTAAACCACCCCTTTGGGATTGCCGGTGGTGCCGGACGTGTAGTTCAGGGTGATCGCCTGCCATTCGTCGTTGGGCCCCTTCCAGTCGAAGTCGGCATCACCTTCTGCCAGCAGCTCTTCATAGGTCATCGAGCCGATCAGCTCGCCACCCTCGAAACTGGGATCATCGATATCGATCACCAGCGGCCGGTGAGCGATCATTTTCAGTGCCTTACCAACCACTTCCGAGAATTCACGCTCAGTGATCAGCACTTTGGTTTCGGCATGCTCGAGAATGAAGGCAACCGCTTCGGCATCCAGTCGGGTGTTGATCGCATTCAGAACCGCTCCGCTCATCGGTACGCCGAAGTGCGCTTCAAAGTGCTCCGGCAGGTTCGGTGCCAGCACCGATACCGTATCACCGGCACCCAGTCCCCGCTTGTGCAGCGCACTGGCCAGCTGCTTACAACGCTGATAAGTCTGCGACCAGCTGCGGCGAACGCCGGCGTGAACAATCGCCGTCTTATTCGGATAGACGGAGGCAGCACGTTCGATAAACGTCAGTGGACTAAGCGGCTCATAGTTGGCCGGGTTCTGATCCAGATACTGCTCGTAGGGATTGCTGCGAGACTGGGGCATGAATATTCCCTTCCATGTATTTGTTAAGTTTGATGCGGTGGTGCAGGGCCGACAGCTCGGACACAGCCTGCTTGTCGACCGGACATAGAGCAAATAATAAGGGTTTTCCCTAACAAAGCAAATATAGCTATGGTCTAATAGGCTGGACAGTGGACGACGAAGTACTGACAATGGTCGGAATGAAACCTGCAGATGATTACACTCCCCTTGACCGCTACCGACAGCTGGCGGAAAAGTCTCCTGACCTGATATCACGCCACGCCCCCGAGGATTTCAGTTTTATCGACGTCAATCCGGCGGTTGAAAAAATTCTCGGTTATACCCCGGAAGAGATCGTCGGCCTGCCCGCCTACGATCTGTTCCATCCGGAAGATGCCAACAGCTGGGCCGATCGCGACAAGAGCGTGACCTACCGGGAAGGGGTCTACACCAATATCTACCGGTTTAAATGCAAGAATGGCAGCTATATCTGGCTGGAAACCACCAGCCGCTCAATTCGCAATCCGGAAACCGGTGTGATGGAAGAAATTATCTGCGTCTCCCGGGACGTTACCGAGCGGGTTCAGACTGACCAGGCGATGACCCGGCTGGCCCGGGTGGTGGAAGCCTCTTCCGACCTGGTGATGTTCTGCAGTGGCGATCATCTGATCAGCTATCTGAACGAATCCGCCCAGAGGACCATGAATATCGACAAGGGTCGCTTTCCAACCCTGCACCTGGATGAGCTGGTCACCCGCGATACCTACCGCATGATGCTGGAAAAGGTCTTTCCCGAAGTCATAGAGATCGGCAACTGGCGCGGCGAAATTCCATTGCGCCCCGGTTCCATGGAAGATCGCATTGCCGTTATCCAGCAGATTATCGCTCACAAGTCCGAAGAAGGCGTGCTGCAGTACTTCTCCATCATCGGTCGCGATATCACCGACTATAAGAAGGCGGAAGAGGAAGCCATGCAGCATCAGCTGGAGATGGCTCATATCTCCCGGTTGCTGTCAGTAGGCGAGATGGCTTCCGGACTGGCCCACGAAATCAACCAGCCTCTGGCGGCGATTCTCAACTACAGTCGCGGCTCCCTGCGCCGGATTGAAGAGGGCACCATGAGCCAGCCGGAAGATCTCAGAAAGGCGCTGGAGCTGATCTGCCGTCAGGCAGTACGAGCTGCGGACATCATCAAACGGTTACGCAGTTTTGTAAAGAAAACCGAATATCAGCGCATGGAATTCCGCATCAACGATGTCTGTGAAGAGATCGCTCAGTTTCTCGGCCAGGAAGCCCAGAATGCCGGGATCCGCTTTCTGTTCCGGCTCGATGACGACAATCCGACCATTCACGCCGACAAGGTACAGATCGAACAGGTTATCCTCAATCTGCTGCGCAACGCCATGGAAGCCTATAAACACTGCGACCTGGAAGAAAAAAACATTACAATACTCAGCAGTCTGAAACCCGGTCATCTGCTGGTGCAGGTTCAGGACAACGGCGCCGGCATTCCGGCACCCCAGCTGGAGAACCTGTTCGAACCCTTCTACACCACCAAGGAGAGCGGACTGGGCATGGGATTATCCATCTCCCGCACCATTATCGAGGCGCATGGCGGACGTCTCTGGGCCGAATCCGACGGCCACAACGGCAGCACCTTTACCATTAAACTTCCGCTGGGCAACTGATGAATATGGCGACGAACGATGTATCCATGAACACGGTATTTATCGTTGACGATGACGACGCCTTCCGCGACTCGTTGAGCTGGCTGCTCGATTCTCCGCGCTATCAGATCAGAAGCTTCTCGTCCGGCCATGATTTTCTCGAGACCTACGCCGGCGAACCGGGCTGCCTGCTGCTGGATATTCGGATGCCCGGCATCAACGGACTGGCGCTGCAGCAGGAGCTGAACGAACGCCGCTTCCGGCTGCCGATCATCATTATTACCGGCCACGGTGATATTCCCATGGCGGTCACCGCCATCAGGAACGGCGCTCTGGATTTTGTCGAAAAGCCCTTCGATGACCAGGTGCTGCTGGACCATGTCAGCCGGGCGCTGAAACTGTCCGATCAGTGGCAGGTGGAAGCCCGTCGCGAAGCGGAGATTCTCGGCTACTGGCATACTCTCAGCCGGCGGGAAAAGCAGGTGATGCAACTGGTGGTGGACGGCATGGCCAACAAGGTGATCGCCGAAACCCTGGATATCAGCCCGAAGACCGTTGAAGTGCACCGCGCCAGGGTGATGTCAAAAATGAATGCCCGTAATCTGCCGGAGCTGGTCCATCAGTCCCAGGTAGTCGAGGGCCTGCCGGTTAGCTGATGCCTTCGGGCGCTCACCCCACGGCAGCCTGGCGGGGAGGAATCGAGTAGGTGCAGGTAACGTGCGCGACCGGCATCTCTTCCCCCTCTGAGCGAATAGTCACCTCGCCCACCGCCAGTCGCTTGCCCAGCTTCAGCAGCTTTGCCTCAGCCAGCAGATCCGCTTTCGGTGCCGGTCGCTGCAGGAAATTGATATTGAGACTGGTGGTCACCGCCAGCGGTACCGGTCCGATCTCCCCCAGCAGGGCGACGTACATCGCCACATCCGACAACGCCATCATCGCCGGTCCGGAGACAGTGCCTCCAGGGCGAAGATGAGCCTCCTGAGGCGTCAGCCGCATGGTGGCGCCATGGTGACAGATCGACTCCACATGGCCGTACTCACGCCCCTGGGGAAAGTGCTCCGCCAGAAACGTTTCCATTTCAGCGATTGTCATTTTTGCCATGATGATACTCCGAATCTGCTGAACAACCATAAGCAACGCCCCGGACCGGCGACTGCCGATCCGGGGCTTCGGGAAAAGAACCGGGTCTCAGGAATTCAGCCCTTAAACCTGAACTTCATCCTCAGCCTGCTTACGCAGAACAAAGCGCTGGATCTTACCGCTGGGAGTCTTCGGCAGCTCCTCGACAAATTCGATCTCACGGGGGAAGGCGTGAGTGGAAAGGCGCTTGCGAACAAACTGCTTCAGCTCATCGCCCAGCGCTTCAGACGCCTCAAAGCCCTGTTTCAGCACCACAAAAGCCTTCACGATGGAGCCGCGCTGGGCATCCGGCTTGGCGACCACGCCGCTTTCAGCGACGCTGTCGTGTTCGATCAACGTGCTCTCCACATCCGCCGGCCCGATCCGGTAACCCGCGGAGGTGATGATATCGTCATCCCGCCCATCGAAGGAATAGGCGCCGTCACCGTGACTCTGCACCACGTCACCGGTCAGGTAGTACTTACCGCAGAAAGGATTCTTCTCATTCCAGGTGTAGCCCTGGAAGAAGAAAAACGGAGACTGTTCAGTATCCACCGCCAGTTGCCCGGTTTCCCCTTCACCGATCTCTTCAAAGTTGGCATCCAGCGCCACCACCCGGTGTCCCGGCATCGAATACCCCATGGAACCTATGCGCAGGGCGTGTTCCAGTTCGTGATGGTTACAGGCGGTCATGCCGGTTTCGGTCTGCCCGTAGTGATCCATCACCGGACAACCCAGACGGCGACCAACCCAGTTGATCACTTCCGGATTCAGCGGCTCACCGGCGCTGCTGGCGACCCGCAGATTAAAACTCTCATCCTCGCTGAGCAGATGGTCATTGGCCATCAGCATCCGGTAGGCGGTGGGAGCCGCCGCCAGATTGGTGATCTTGTGCTGCTTCAGAAATTCAAACGTGTTCTCGGCGGTGAATCCGGCTTCGTTGAAGTGGGTGGTGTTGCCCAGCAGCAGCGGACCAACCACGGCATAGTAGAGACCATAGGCCCAGCCCGGGTCGGCAACATTCCAGTAGGTATCCTCCGGACGCAGGCCGATGGCATAGCGCATATAGATGTAGAACGAAAGCAGGGCCCGGGTCGGTACCGCCACCCCCTTCGATTTCCCCTGGGTGCCCGAGGTGAACATCTGCAGGAAGGGCTCATCGGCGCCGACCACTACCGGCGTGAACTCGGCGCTCTGGCTGTAAACCCGCTCACTGAATTCATCCCCCACCATCAGCACTGGCGGACAGTTGTTGACGTCGTCCAGCTTATGACGATTGGCGTCGTCGGTGACGATCAGTCGGGTACCGGCTTTTTCGGTCCGGTATTCGATGGCGCCTGAGCCGAATGCGGTAAACAGCGGCTGATAGACCGCACCGGCCCGCAGGGTGCCCAGCACCACCACCATCAGTTCAGGAGTTCGCGGCAGCAGGGCGGAAACCCGGTCACCGGCACCGACACCCATGGAGGTCAGATAGTTGGCAAACTGTGCCGACTTTTCCTTCAATTCGGCAAAACTGTGCTCGCTGATGGTTCCGTCAACACCCTGATAGCGCAGTGCAATACGATCACCGTCCGCATAGCGGTCGCAGATCTCCTGGCAGACATTAAAGCCGGTTTTCAGATCTCCGATCAGCTGCTCTTCGACGGCAGCGACCGAAAACTGGTCCATATAAGTCTGGTAGTTCGTCCCCATAGCGGTCTTCCTCTTACATTCTTCTGTTATTCCTGAATGCTGTTCACCCGCACATCGGCGCGGCCGTCAGCCAAACACACCCTGCTGTGCCAGTGTTTCGATCTTTGCAGCCTCGTAACCCAGCTCCTGCAAAACCTGATAATTATGCTCGCCACAGGCCGGCGCCAACGCCTGCGGCTGTGGTCGCCGACCGGAAAAGACCAGCGGATTACTGATCTGATCGTGGCCCTGGTCACCGCCGACACGGCTGACCATACCCCGCTGCCGAAACAGCTCGGAACCCGCCGCTTCATTGATAGTCAGCACCGGTTCGACACAGGCATCGACCTCTGCAAACAACTGGTTCCAGTGCTGCTGCGGCTGAGATTCAAAGCGCTCAGCCAGCAGCTTCTTCAGCTCCGCATCGCTCAGAGTCACCCAGTCTGGTTCGCCGATCGCCTCGCAGAGGCGGTGACGAAACTGGGGTTCCAGGCTGCCAACCGCCAGATAGCACTGATCGGCGGTACGGTAGTAGTCATAGATTCCGGCGCCGGTCAGAAAGTGATCCTGAGGGCTCGGGTCACGGCCGCTGTGCAGCGCTCCGGGACCGGCCAGCGCGTTCATGGCAAAACAGCTGTCGGTCATACTGATATCGATACTCTGACCGAGACCGCTGCTCTGGCGCTCCATCAGCGCCGCCAGGATTGCGATCACCGCGTTCTGGCTGCCCCCGGACATATCCGCCAGCTGGGTCGGCAGCGGCAGCGGCCCCTGATCTCGTCGTCCGAGATAACTGCTGATGCCGGAGCAGGCCAGATAGTTAATATCATGACCGGCACGGTCAGCCATCGGGCCATCCTGTCCATAACCGGTGATCGAACAGTAGATCAGCTTCGGATTGCAGCTGCGCAACTGCTGGTAACCCAGTCCCAGCCGCGCCATCACGCCGGGACGGAACTGCTCGATCAGCACATCGGCATCGGCCACCAGTTGCCGGATAATTTCAGCTGCACGCTCATGTTTGAGATCCAGCGCCAGTGATCGCTTACCGCGATTGAGGTAGTGAAAGGCGGCCGACTGGCCGTCGATCTGAGGCGCCATCTCCCGGACCAGGTCAGCCCGGGATGGCGACTCCACCCGCAGGACATCGGCGCCCATATCCGCCATCATCTGGGTGGCCCAGGGGCCGGGCAACAGAGTGGTGAAATCGAGAACCTTCAATCCGCGCAGCGGCGTCGCCATCTGATCGCTCCCGTCAGCGGCTGTGTTCACTGAGCACATCTCTGGCGATAATCAGGCGCTGTATCTCACTGGTACCTTCGTAAATCGAGGTGATGCGAACATCCCGGGTGTAACGCTCCAGCGGATATTCCTGCATATAGCCGTAACCACCCAGCAGCTGAAGAGCGGTATAACAGGCCTGGTTGGCTTTCTCGGAAGCAAACAGCTTGGCCATCGATGCCTCGGTGGCATAAGGCTGGCCCTGCTCTTTCCTGTAAGCTGCGCTCATCAACAGCAGACGCGCCGCTTCCAGTTCAGTGGTACGATCGGCAATCATCCACTGCAGCCCCTGGAAATCTGCCAGCGGCTTACCAAACTGTTTACGCTCTTTAACGTAATCGACGGCGTACGCCATCGCAGCCTGACCGATCCCCAGAGCCAGCGAACCGATACCAATCCGACCACCGGCCAGCTCAGTCACTGCCAGCTTGAAGCCCTGATTGAGTTTGCCCAGAATGGCAGAGGAGGAAACACGGCAGCCGTTGAATACCACCTCGTTGGTGGCGGAACCGTGCTGGCCCATTTTCTTCTCGGCCTTGTTAACGGTGACGCCGGGATTGTCCGCTTCCACCAGGAAGCAGGTGATACCCTTGCCCTTAGGCGCTTCTTTGTCGGTGACCGCCCAGACCACAAAGCAACCGGCGAACTCGGCACTGGTAATCCACTGCTTAACACCGTCGATAATCCAGTCGTCACCATCGGCTCTGGCCTGGGTACGCATACCGGCCGGGTCAGACCCGGCACCGGCTTCGGTCAGGCAGAAGCTGCCGGCCAGCCAGCGTCCATCGCACAGTCTGGGCAGGTAATGCTGCTTCTGCTCTTCGCTGCCCATGGCCTGAATAACTTCAGCCACCATGTTGGTAACCGATACGGTGACCGCCGTCGAGGCACAGGCTCTGGCCAGTTCGGTGATCGCCAGGCTGAAGGCCACCGGACCAGCTTCGGTACCACCATACTCGCCGGAAACGTTAAGGCCCATAAAGCCCAGCTCAGCCAGCTGGCGACAGTGAGATTTAATAATCTCCCGGTCTTTACTCTGGTCCAGTTCTTCGGCTCGGGGAGCCAGTTCGGATTCAGCGAAACGGCGCGCCGTGTCCTGAATCAACATTTGCTCTTCTGTCAGTGAAAGATCCATAACTTCTGCTTCTTATTGTTTATCAAAAAACATAACCGCCCTTTACGTAAACGTAAAGTTACGAATTGTAACGAGTCTGTGCAAGCCGTTTCTCAGAGACCGCTGTCGGACCGGAAACACCGATCGTCAGCAACCCTGACCTGATCAGTATACGCAGGATAAGCCGCAGCTGCCGGGGACAGACAACCGGGCGCCCGCAACGGGCATGAGCAGCCGGAGAGCGCCACCAGGGCACAGCTGAAACAATCGGATGAACCGGGCCTTCAACAACGGGAAAGAGCCTTCCCGAGGCCGGATAAAGTTATTCTGCAACAGATAAAAAAAGCCCGGTACCGGACCGGGCAAAGTTAACCAGACAACGTCAGGGTCTCATTCAGAAACCTGAATGGTTCAGAGCTTCTGTTCGAGCTCCGGCACAACATCAAACAGATCGGCGACCAGACCGTAGTCGGCGACCTGGAAGATCGGAGCCTCTTCGTCCTTGTTGATCGCTACGATGTACTTACTGTCTTTCATACCGGCCAGGTGCTGAATCGCTCCGGAGATACCGACTGCAATATAGAGCTCCGGCGCCACGATTTTACCGGTCTGTCCGACCTGCATATCGTTGGGTACAAAGCCGGCATCAACCGCCGCCCTCGAAGCACCCACGGCAGCCCCCAGCTTATCGGCAACCTTCTCCAGCATGGCGAAGTTTTCACCATTACCCATGCCGCGACCACCGGAGATGATCACCCGGGCACTGGTCAGTTCGGGACGGTCAGATTTAGCCAGTTCTTCCTTGACGAAAGAGGAAAGGCCGGCGTCGTGAGCAGCGCCCACGCTTTCTACGGCAGCGCTGCCGCTCATCTCGGCGGGATCAAATGCTGTCGTACGCACCGTGATTACTTTTACAGTGTCGGCGGACTGAACCGTGGCGATAGCGTTACCGGCATAAATCGGTCGTTTGAAGGTGTCAGCGCTCTCAACGGCAATAATGTCGGAGATCTGAGCCACATCCAGCGCGGCCGCCACACGCGGCATAAAGTTTTTACCGGTGGTGGTAGCAGGTGCCAGCACATGGCTGTAACCGGAAGCCAGTTCAGTAACCAGCTGCGCCATATTTTCGGCCAGCTGATGATCGTAACAGCCGGCATCAGCCTGCAGTACTTTTGCCACACCGCTGACTTTTGCCGCTTCTTCAGCAGCGCCACCGCAGTCAGAACCGGCGACCAGCAGCGTGATTTCACCACCCAGCTGCTGTGCGGCGGTGACCGTATTCAGAGTTGCGTCCTTCAGGACACCGTTTTCGTGTTCAGCAATAACCAGAATACTCATCTCAGATCACCTTCGCTTCGTTCTTCAGCTTTTCAACCAGCTCTTCAACACTGGCCACCCGAACACCGGCCTCACGCTGGGCAGGTGCCTCGACCTTCAGAGTCTTCAGTCGCGGAGTCACATCGATACCGAAATCGGCAGGCGTCTTAACATCCAGCGGCTTACGCTTGGCTTTCATGATGTTAGGCAGGGAGGCGTAACGAGGCTCGTTGAGACGCAGATCAGTGGTAACAATTGCAGGCATTTTCAGAGACAGGGTCTGCAGGCCACCGTCGATCTCACGAGTCACTTCCAGGTTTTCACCGGCAACGTTGACTTCCGATGCGAAGGTTCCCTGAGCCATACCGGTCAGCGCACCCAGCATCTGGCCGGTCTGATTGTTATCGGAATCGATAGACTGCTTGCCGAGGATCACCAGCCCGGGCTGCTCTTCCTCAACGACCTTCGCCAGCAGCTTGGCCACGGCCAGGGACTCCAGCTCTTCGTCGGTCTCGACCTGAATACCACGATCGGCGCCCAGCGCCATCGCTGTACGGATCTGCTCCTGACAGGCCTTCGGTCCCATGGAGACCACCACGACCTCTTCAGCCACACCCTTCTCTTTAAGGCGTACCGCCTCTTCAACGGCGATCTCACAGAAAGGGTTCATGGCCATTTTGACGTTAGCCAGGTCGACACCGCTTTCATCGCTCTTCACCCGGATCTTGACGTTATAGTCAACCACCCGCTTAACAGCTACCAGAACCTTCATAGGGCCCCCATTTTGTTGTGTTGAGAATTCTTTCCGGTTTATCCGGATATGTCTTCGGAAACTCACGAATCACACTCAATCGCACCGGAGCTTCCAGCCAAACCCAAAATCAAGTAGGTATTTTCCCGTAGAATCTATCACCACGAATTCTGCATTGCAAATCGTTATTGATAAAAACTAGGGAATACCCTTATACTGCTTTCCCGGATCGCAAATTGATCAACAACGAATAACAAACTCGACAGACAAAGACAGGAGATGGCCCGTGGAACGCGAAGCTATGGAATTTGATGTTGTCATTGTCGGCGCAGGCCCTGCCGGACTCTCGGCCGCCTGTCGGCTGATGCAACTGGCGCAGGAGAAGGAACAGGAACTGATGGTCTGCGTCGTCGAGAAGGGCTCCGAAATAGGCGCCCATATCCTGTCCGGCGCCGTACTGGAACCCCGCGCACTGGAAGAGCTGTTTCCCAACTGGCAGGAACTTGGCGCCCCGCTGAACACTCCGGTCAGCGAAGATGAGATCTACCTGTTCAAAGATGAAAACAGCGCCCGTCAGCTGCCCAACAGCTTTGTTCCCTGCACCATGCATAATGAAGGCAACTACGTCATCAGTCTTGGTAATCTGACCCGCTGGCTGGCGGAGCAGGCCGAATCCATGGGCGTGGAGATCTTCCCCGGCTTCGCAGCAGCGGAAGTACTGTATAACGAGAACGGCTCTGTTAAGGGCGTCGCTACCGGCGACATGGGGGTTGGCCTAGACGGTCAGCCTAAAGACAGCTATATGCCCGGCATGGAGCTGCACGCAAAATACACGCTGTTCTCCGAAGGTTGCCGCGGCCACCTCGGCAAGCAGCTGATCGAGAAATTTGACCTGAATAAGGACGCCGATCCCCAGCACTACGGAATCGGTATTAAGGAACTGTGGGACATCGATCCGGCCAAACACAAACCGGGCCTGGTTATCCACGGCGCCGGCTGGCCACTGGACAAAAATACCAGCGGCGGCTCGTTCCTCTACCATGCGGAAAACAACCAGGTGGTGCTCGGGCTGATCATCGATCTGGCATACAGCAATCCACATCTCAGCCCTTTCGATGAATTCCAGCGCATGAAGCACCATCCGGTGTTTCGGGAATATCTCGAAGGCGGAAAACGGGTCGCCTACGGCGCCCGGGCAATCACCAAAGGCGGCCTTAACGCCCTGCCGAAGATGTCTGTTCCCGGCGGCCTGTTGCTGGGCTGTGATGCCGGCACGCTCAACTTCGCCAAAATCAAGGGCACCCATACAGCCATGAAGAGTGGTATGGTCGCCGCCGAAACCCTGATCGAAGCCTTCGCCGCCGGCGACGAAGGCGGCAGTGAACTGACCGCCTTTACCGATGCCTTCGAGGCAAGCTGGGCCTATGATGAACTCTACCGTTCACGGAATTTCGGTCCGGCCATGCATAAGTTCGGCACCTTTATGGGCGGCGCCTTCAACTACATTGACCAGAACTGGTTTAAGGGCAAGCTGCCTTTCACTCTCCACGACACCACGGAAGATTATGCTCAGCTGAAGCCGGCGGCGGAGTGCGCGAAGATCGACTATCCGAAGCCGGATGGCGTGATCAGCTTCGACAAGCCCTCTTCAGTGTTCCTCTCCAACACCAACCATGAAGAGGACCAGCCCTGCCATCTGCAGCTGAAGAATCCGGATCTGCCGCTGGAACGTAATCTGCCACTGTACGATGAACCTGCTCAGCGTTACTGTCCGGCCGGCGTCTACGAGATTGTCGAAGATGACAACGGCGAGAAGCGCTTCCAGATCAATTCGCAGAACTGTGTCCACTGTAAGACCTGTGATATCAAAGACCCGTCGCAAAATATCACCTGGGTGACCCCGGAGGGAGCCGGAGGCCCCAACTATCCGAATATGTAACCACTCCGGACAGCTGATCCGGCCATAAAAAAGGGAGCTTCGGCTCCCTTTTTTCCAGCACTTACCTCTTTACTCCTGCCCCACATATCGTAAGCCGTACACTGCATAAAAACTGAAACAGCCGCCGCTATTGCGCCGACTTATACGACAGCCCTGCACTGCAGAAGAGCGGGACAGCCCGGTTTCGGCTCTGTAAGCCGATATCTCATCCCGGTGACGGCGTCGGACCGGACCAGCCTGTGGAACTTCAGTGGCTCAGCCACCGTTCGGTTGTTCTGATGGCACTCACTCTGATGACCGGTACAGCCCGATCTGATCTGCATCAATTTCAAAACAGAATACAATTGCGAATCATTATTATTCCCTGTACTATTCAACCATCGCTTATCGAGAGAGTCATTATCATGTATGTCTGCATCTGCCGCGGCGTCACCACATCACAAATTCAGCGTGAAGCTTCAGAAACGGAAGGTAAGTGCTCCGTACGTGAGATCAATGAACGCCTCGGCTGCGGCAATGACTGCGGCCGCTGCCGCTCCAGCATCCGTAAAGTGATTCAGGAAGTAAAAACCCGCAGCGGTAAAGAGATCTGAACGGTCCGGGGACCACTCTGCACTATCGCCGGTCCACGACCATCAACACCGTCTTCAACACCAGCAGATATTAAAAAAGGAGCCTCCAGGCTCCTTTTTTAATATCTGCTTTCTGCACTTACTCATCATCCCGATAGCGATCCCGTATCGCCAGAAAATCCTCTTTGTTGTCGAAAAACAACTGCACCAGTTGTGGATCGAAATGACGCCCGCTCTGCTCCTGCAGCAGATCGAGTATCTTCTCCAGCGGCCAGGGATCCTTGTAGCAACGCCAGCTGCCCAGCGCATCAAAGACATCGGCCAGCGCAACGATTCGACCGACAACCGGAATATCTTCGCCGGCCAGCCCCTGCGGGTATCCCGAACCATCCCATTTCTCATGATGAGTAAGGGCTATCTTCGCGGCCGTGTCCAGCAGCCGGCTGCCGGAGCCCTGCAGAATATCATGCCCCAGCCGGGCGTGGGTTTTCATAATTTCCCACTCCTCATCATCCAGTTTGCCCGGCTTATTGAGCACGGAGTCCGGCACCCCGACCTTGCCGATGTCGTGCAGAGGCGATGCCTGCTTGATCACCTCCGACTCGTCGGCCGGCAGGCCGACCAGTTGCGCCAGCCGCTCACAGTAGAGTGCAACCCGCTTAACGTGATAACCGGTCTCCTCCGAGCGGGTCTCGATCACCTCACCAAGACGATAGATCACCTCTTTATTGCTGTCCTTCAGGGCGTTATTAAGGCGAATATTCTCGAGAGCGACAACAATATTTTCAGTGAACAGGCTCAGCAGATTACGATCGATGTCGGACAGGTTGCGAACCCCTTCGACAAAAAACAGCGTGGTCAGGGTCGTGTTGCAACAGTAAATGACCAGACTGGTCTCGTGAAAGACGTTGGCCTTCGCTTCAATAGACTCGGAGATAATCCCCTTCATCTTATCCGGCAGCTGGGAAATCTTGATGGAGTCGACCCCCATCTCATTGCCGTGTGAAGCCGCCAGCACCTTCAGCTCGGTATCCATCAGCTGCAGGGCAATAGAGTCGTAGGTATAGATCGAGGATCCGTCCAGCCGCAACAATAGCAACAGCTGCTCCATGGCCCCATCGACGAAGGAGGAAAAAGCCCGCTGCTCGAACACCCCTTTCGAGGCGTTAATGACTTTCTCCAGCCCCTGCTTGCTCTTCTCCAGAGTCATGATATCCCGATAGGAGCGCAGGCTGGCGTGCATCAGGGTGAACAGCTTCTGGGAGGTAAGTTCTGTCTTGGCCTTGTAATCGTTGATATCGTATTCGCGAATAACTTCACGTTCCGGCGCCTGACCGGGCTGACCGGTACGCAGTATGATTCGGCTGGTATCGTTACCCATATCCCGGCGGATAAAATGCACCAGTTCGAGACCGGCATCTTCGGTCTCCATCACCACATCCAGCAGGATAACAGCCACATCAGACAGTGTTTTCAGCAGTGTCCGCGCTTCACGGCCTGAATAGGCGCTGATAAATTCGAGGGGACGGCCATCAAAGACAAACCGCTTCAATGCCAGCCGGGTGACCTTGTGGACTTCACTTTCATCGTCAATGATCAGTACTTTCCAGGGTTCACCCACCGGTTCCGGGGATGATTCACTATTGTCAGAAAAGACCAGCTCATCTTCCATCAAGCATACTCCACAACCGGCTCAGTCATCAGCCGTCACAAACCCTACAGGAAGTCGGACACGTACCAGATAAGGGAAACTCACACAGAACCGTTCAACTCAGGGTAATAGTAATCGATACCAATCAATTCTGCTCTGTGTAAAATCAAGATTTCTCTATAATTACCAGTACCTTCTGCCCCGAAACTTGCGGACTCCTGCCCGGGTCTGTTAATTTTCCGGTCATTCAGTAAGTTACTGAATCGCGATCAGGCAAGATACGGACACTGCTAATGCATAACCTGCTGACCAGCTGGCGAACTCATAAGAATCAGAATCAGCTCTCCTATCGCCTGCTGCTCTACATTCTGATGTGCAGCACCATGCTGGCCATCCTCAGCACCGCCGCCCAGCTGTTCTGGGATTATAAGAACGACATCAGCAATATCGAGAAAGGCATTCAATCCATCGAAGCGGGTTACCTGGATTCACTGGCCTCCAGCCTCTGGAAGCTGGACCAGGATCAGATCGGCATCCAGCTGGACGGCATAATGAAGCTGCCGGATATCGGCTTCGCTTCGATCACCGAAATTGTCGCCAACAAGGAGGAGGCGGTGTTCTTCCGCGGTGATCAGCGGGAAGAATTTCCGATCTTCCGGGAATTCGATCTGTTCTATAACAAGACGCTGGTAGGCAAGCTCGAAGTGGGCGCCACCCTGGAAAACGTCTACGACCGACTGCTGAAAAAATTCCTCGTTATTCTCGGCAGCCAGGCGGTGAAGACCTTCCTGGTGTCGATCTGTATTCTGCTGATTGTGCATCTGCTGGTGGTTCGCCATCTCAACACCCTGTCCCGTTTCACCCAGCGTCTGGACCTCAACAACCTGGATGAAGATCTGAAACTGAACAAAGACATCCCGGAAAACCAGTCCGATTCCATCGACCAGCTTGCCAGCACCATCAACGACATGCGTCACAATATCCGTAAGCAGCTTGATGAAAAGAAAAAGGTCCAGAACCAGCTGGAAACGCTCAACGAGGAACTGGAGCAGCGGGTCCAGTACCGGACCGCCACCCTGCGTCACACCAACGATCGCCTGTCCACCACAATCGAAGAGCTGACGCGGACTAAAGACCGACTGGTGGAAACGGAAAAAATGGCGGCACTGGGCGAACTGGTCGCCGGCGTTGCCCATGAGATCAATACACCGGTGGGTAACAGCCTGACCTCAGCCAGCTTCCTCAAGGATCTGTCTGAGGAACTGTCGCGCCAGGTTCAGTCCGGTAACATCAACGCCGAAGAGGTCAGCAATTTCAGCGAGGATATCTCTGAAGCAAGCCAGATGATCAATAATAACCTGAATCGGGCCTCAAGGCTGATCAGCAGTTTTAAACAGATCGCCGTCGATCAGAGCAACGAACTCACTCAGCATTTCGGTATTCGCAAGAATCTGGAAGAAACGCTGCGCACTCTGCAGCCGGAGATAACTAAAGCCGACTGCCGGGTCGAGATAAAATGCGACGACAGTCTGAAGATTGTCAGCTATCCGGCCAGCTTTGTGCAGATCTACAATAACCTGATTATGAACTCCATTCTCCATGGCTTTGAAGGCCGGGAGGGGGGTAACATCCGTATTCATATCGAACAGCAGGGAGAGAACCTGCTGATCCACTACAGCGATGATGGCCGGGGCATTCCGGAACAGATCAAACACCGTATTTTCAATCCTTTCGTCACCAGCAAGCGGGGCTCCGGCGGCAGCGGTCTGGGAACCCACCTGGTGTACAACCTGATTACCCAGCTGCTGAAAGGTTCTATCTCCTGCAGCAGTGAACGGGGAGAAGGCACCCGCTTCGAAATTTCCATTCCGATGCGGATTCAGAATCTGCCGGATGATGAAGCAGACGATCTCTGGTAATCGACTGAGCCGCCCAAGCAACAGCGCAATCAGCAGGGCTCGAGATAATCGACCATCAGCTGGACGCTGCTGCGACCACGAAACTCGTTGATATCCAGTTTGTAAGCGACCCGCGCCTGGCTGGCCTGGCTGGGCCAGACATCCAGATCGACGTTAAAAGCGATAGCATCGACGCAATGCCCGCTGGCCGGTTCGGACAGCACCAGCTTCAGGTGCCGCTGACCGACAATACGCTGCTGGATCAGATTGAATACACCATCGAACAACGGCTCCGGGAAATTCTGTCCCCAGGGGCCGGCATCACGCAGCAGCTGTGCCATTTCAAGGTTCATATCACGACCCGGGAGTTCACCGTCACTCTCCACCCGGGCCTGGAAATCATCTTCGCAGAGCTGGCGTCTCGCCTCCTCGTCGAAGGCCTGGCTGAAGGCCTCGAAGTGCTCCCGCTGCAGGCTCATACCGGCGGCCATCGCGTGGCCACCAAACTTGCTCAGTAACTGAGGGTGGCGGGCGGCCACAGCATCAAGGGCATCACGTATATGCAAACCGGGAATAGAGCGGGCCGAGCCTTTGATCATTCCATGCTCTGCCGGAGAGAAGGCGATCACCGGCCGGTGCAGCCGATCCTTGATTCTGGATGCCAGAATACCGATCACCCCTTCATGCCAGCTGTCGTCGAATAGACACAGCCCCGCCGGCAGGCCCTGTTCGTCCAGCGCCATCGTATCAAGAATCTTCAGCGCCTGATCCTGCATCGACTGCTCGATACTCTTGCGGTCCTGGTTCAGTTCATCCAGCTGGAACGCCAGCGCCCGAGCCTGATCGGCACTGTCTGCCAGCAGACATTCGATACCGATCGACATGTCCTCAAGGCGGCCCGCCGCGTTCAACCGCGGCCCGACAGCGAACCCAAGGTCGGAGGCGACTATTTTCTGTGGATTACGGCCGGCGACTTCCAGCAACGCCAGAATGCCCGGCCGGGCAGCTCCGGCCCGAATTCGTTTCAGTCCCTGATCCACCAGCACCCGGTTGTTGTGATCCAGACTGACCACATCGGCAACGGTTCCCAGCGCCACCAGATCGAGGAACGCCGCCATGTTCGGTACCGGCACACCGGCCGTTTCGAACCAGCCCCGCTGCTGTAGCTCTCGTCGCAGGGCGCTCATTACATAGAAAATAACCCCGACACCACAGAGGTTCTTGCTGGGAAAATCACAGCCGTGCTGATTGGGATTGATCAGCGCATCGGCATCCGGTAACTCGGTACCGGGCAGATGGTGATCGGTCACCACCACTTTCATCCCCTTTGCTTTCGCCGCCCGGACACCTTCAATACTGGAAATGCCGTTATCGACGGTTATCAGCAAATCAGGGCTGCTCTGCGCCGCCACTTCGACGATTTCCGGACTCAGTCCGTAGCCGTACTCGAAGCGATTGGGCACCAGAAAGTTGACGTCGACGGCTCCCATCGAGCGCAGCGCCAGTACCGCCAGACTGCTGCTGGTGGCGCCGTCACAGTCGAAATCTCCGACTATCAGTATCTTCCGCCCCCCGGTGACCGCATCGGCGATCCCGGCCACGCCGCGGTCGATGTCTCTCATCGAATGGTAGGACTGCAGAACCTTCAGCGACTGGTCGAGTTCAGCGGCGCTGGCAATCCCCCGGGACGCATAGATGCGCTGCAGCAGCGGGTGTAGCTGACCATCCGCCAGAGGCGGTGGTGAATTGCGACGTACAATCAGCTTAGTCATCGGCATGTCGGGCAGCCTGTTTCTGAGAAATGGGGGAAGTGTCGGCCTGGGCCGGCAGCAGAATCGGTATTTTTCCCGTCAGCCAGTAAGCGAACAGGCCGATCCACTCCCGCATCGCCATCTTCAGGCCGGTGAGGTTGCCCGCCAGATTGAAGTTAATATCCCGCTCAGGCGGCAGTGACCAGTAATCGACCGGATAGGCGGTGACATCCACTCCCTGCTGCCGGAACAGACCCACGGATCTCGGCATATGGAATGCGGAGGTCACCAGCAGCCAGTGTCCCTGACGCTGCTGATCGATAAGATCTCGGGTAAACAGCGCATTTTCATAGGTGTTGCGCGACTCCCGCTCATAGATCACCCGGTCCTGAAGGCCCATGGTGGTCAGAAAGCGCTTCACGATATCGGCGCTGCGCAGTTCGTTGCTGAAGACAGATCCGGAACCGCCGGTAAAGATAACCGGCACCTCGGGATAGCGCTGCAGCATCATCAACATCGTCATCGGCCGCTCGCCGACTTCGTTGACTTCATAACTGTCCCAATAATTGCTGGCTCTGATACGTTCGGCACCGCCCAGTACGATCACCCCGGCAACCTCCTCCTGCGGCGGCAACGCGGGACGGCTGAAGCGACTTTCCAGCGGGTAGAGCAGGAAGTTTCCCAGCGGGACGAGGGCGATCAGCCAGCTCAGCAGCAACACCGACCAGAGTAATCTGCGCCCACGCGGTCGGCTTGACGCCATCTGCCGGGATCGATCCGGACGGCTCAGAAAGACAGCAGCGGTAAAGACAAGCAGCAGCAGATGGTCGGGGCTGGCAATGGCCCAGAACAACTTGGAAATAACAAAGAACAGATCATCCATGAAAAGGACGCAGCCTCCCGTCAGCGTTAGGGAGGCTGCGACAGATCATCAGCTGATGCGGCTGCTGATAAAGGACTGGACGGCGGCCAGATCTCCGGGCAGCACCTCACAGCGCTCTTCACGATCGAACAGATCTTCGAGGTGGTGAGGCAGTGCCGGCGCCTTGCAACCGGCTTTTACAACCGGATCCGGAAATTTAACCGGGTGGGCGGTGGCCAGGGCGATCATCGGCGTGGCGGCATCACGGCGACACTCCTGACCGGCTTTTACGCCGATGGCAGTATGGGGATCAAGCAGCTCTTCGGTGCGCTCGAACATATCGGCGATCACCTGACAGCAGCGCTCATCGTCCACGGCGTAGCTGTCAAACAGCTCGCGGGCTTTCTCCAGTCGCGCCGGATCCAGTGAAACCGCTTCCCGATTCAGCCGTGCCATCAGCGCGTCGACAGCAGCACCGTCCCGGTCATGGAGATCGAACAGCAGACGCTCGAAGTTGCTGGACACCATAATGTCCATGCTCGGAGACAGCGTATGGACCAGCTCTTTTTTCGAGTAGTCGTTGCTGCTGATACAGCGGTGCAGAATATCGTTGGTATTGGTCGCCACCACCAGTTGCTTCACCGGCAGCCCCATGCCACGGGCCAGGTATCCGGCAAAGATATCGCCGAAGTTGCCGGTCGGCACCGAGAAGGAGACCTCGCGGTGGGGTCCGCCCAGGGACAGAGAAGCATGGAAGTAGTAGACGATCTGAGCCATGATCCGGGCCCAGTTGATGGAATTCACCGCCACCAGCTTGCGGCCGTTCAGGAAGCTCTGATCGGCAAAGCTCTGCTTGACCATCTGCTGGCAGTCGTCGAAGTTACCTTCGATGGCGATATTGTGGATGTTGTCGCCGATGATGGTGGTCATCTGCTTGCGCTGGACATCCGACACCCGGTTGTGCGGGTGAAGAATAAAGATATCGACATTGTTGCAGCGGCGACAGCCTTCGATGGCGGCAGAACCGGTGTCACCGGAGGTCGCCCCCATGATGACCACCTTCTCCTGGCGCTTCTCCAGTACGTAGTCCAGCAGCCGGCCCAGCAGCTGCAGGGCAAAGTCCTTAAACGCCAGGGTCGGACCATGAAACAGCTCAAGTACCCAGAGGTTTGAGTCCAGCTGCTTCAGCGGCGCCACTGCGTCATGAGCAAACACCCGATCCTCACCCAGAACGCCATAGGTATCGTCGATAATGGCATTCAGATCGTCCTGAGGAATGGTATCGGCGACAAAAGGTGCGATTACTTTCTTAGCCAGATCGGCATAGGAAAGCCCCGCCCAGGAGGCGATCTCCTCTTTCGAAAATGTCGGCAACTGTTCCGGCACGAACAGACCGCCGTCCGATGCCAGACCGGTCAGCAGTACCTCTTCGAAATTCATGGCAGGAGCCCTGCCCCGGGTAGAGATATATTTCATCGCCTCACTCCCGGTTCGCATCCAGCTGTTCAACACGAATGCGAGTGACATCGCCACGAATATCCTCAAGCGCTTCAATCGCCTGAATAGCCGCGTTCATCTGTTTCTCCTGCACTTCATGAGTGAGGATGATGACCGGTACCAGGTCTTCATTGGTGCCCTTCTGGATGATCGAGTCGATGCTGATCTGCTGATCCGACAGGATTCGGGTCACTTCGGCCAGCACTCCCGGGTGGTCAACGGCACTCATCCGCAGATAGTAAGCGGTAGTGACTTCCTCGACCGGCAGAATCGGCAGATCGGACAGACTGCTGGGCTGGAACGCCAGATGCGGCACCCGATTATCACGGTCGGCGGTCATGGTCCGCACCACGTCGACCAGATCGGCGATGACGGCGGAGGCGGTCGGCTCACTGCCGGCACCGGCGCCGTAGTAGAGGGTGGGACCGACGGCATCGGCATCCACCAGCACGGCATTCATCACCCCGTCAACATTAGCGATCAGACGCTTTTCAGGAATCAGCGTCGGGTGTACCCGCAGTTCGATACCGTCATCGGTGCGGCGGCTGATGCCCAGATGCTTGATCCGGTAACCCAGCTCTTCGGCATAGTTAACATCCTCGGTGGTCACCTTGCTGATCCCTTCGGTGTAGGCCTTGCTGAACTGCAGCGGCACACCGTAAGCCAGCGAGGCCAGGATAGTCAGCTTATGGGCGGCATCGATGCCTTCGACGTCGAAGGTCGGATCGGCCTCGGCATAGCCCAGCGCCTGGGCTTCGGCCAGCACGTCCTCAAAAGAACGGCCTTTGTCACGCATCTCGGTGAGGATAAAGTTGCCGGTACCGTTGATGATGCCCGCCAGCCAGTTGATGCTGTTGGCCGCCAGCCCCTCACGGATCGCCTTAACGATCGGAATACCGCCGGCGACGGAGGCCTCGAACGCCACCATCACGTTTTTACGCAGGGCCGCTTCAAAGATCTCGTTACCGTGTTCGGCAATCAGCGCCTTGTTGGCAGTGACGACATGCTTACCGTTTTCGATAGCGGCCAGAACCAGTTGCAGGGCTGTTTCGTAACCACCGATCAGTTCGACGACAATATCAATTTCCGGATTCTTAGCGACGTCGAAAATGTCATTGCTGAACTGAATCCCCTTGGTGTCGCACTGCGGGTTGACTCGCCGGGCACCAACCTGCTCGACGCGAATCAGCCGTCCAGCCCGACGGGAGATCTCTTCTTCGTTACGTTTCAGTACGTTAAAGGTACCGCTACCAACCGTACCCAGACCACAGATACCTACTTTTACTGGTTTCAAACCCATTCCCACAGCCCTTTGCTGATCGTCTGCTGACTGCACCGTCACGGGGGAACCACTGACTGGTGCGAAAAATGGCCAACATTGTAGCAAAAAAACGGCGGAATGGAGCCCGGACAGGACAACTAAAGCAGAGTCGGCGACGACTCCCGAACCTGAGAAAGGCGGCGGGAGCCGGCCCTGCAGAGAAAGGGGCTCAGAACAGAGCCCCGGGCACAACCTTAAACGACAGCCGGGTCGGCATCGTCGTCAGATTCAACACCCTCTTTGCGGAAGTTTCTGATTTCACCACCGGCGACCCGCTGGCGATAACGGCTCAGCTCCCGCTTCACCACCGGTGCCAGCATGTAGAGACCGGCAATGTTGGCGATACTCATGGCGAAGATCATGGAATCGGAGAAGTCGATCACCGGCCCCAGACTCATGGAGGCACCGACCACCACAAAAGCGCAGAAGATCAGCTTAAAGGCCAGATCGGAAGCACGGCTCTCGCCGAACAGATAAGTCCAGGCCTTGGTTCCGTAGTAAGACCAGGAAAGCATGGTGGAGAAAGCGAACAGCACCACGGCGATCGCCAGCACATAAGGGAACCAGGAGATCGCGCTTTCAAAAGCGCTGGAGGTCAGGGCCACACCGCCAAGGCCGGCTTCATTGGCATAGGCACCGGTAATAACGATAACCAGCGCTGTCATGGTGCAGATAACGACGGTATCGATGAAGGGTTCCAGCAGCGACACAAAGCCCTCGCTCAGAGGCTCGTTGGTCTTAACCGCGGAGTGAGCGATAGCCGCCGAACCGATACCGGCTTCGTTGGAGAAGGAAGCTCGCTTGAAGCCCTGAATCATACAGCCGATCACACCACCGGTTACGCCGGCTGCGCTGAAGGCACCGGCGAAGATCAGGCCGAAGGCTTCAGGGATTTTCTCCACATTCATGGCCAGAATCACAATGGCGGCCGCCACATAGATGCCGGCCATAAAGGGTACGACTTTCTCGGTTACATGGGCGATGGATTTAATGCCACCGATGATTACCACACCCACCAGGAACGCCAGAATCAGCCCCAGCAACCAGGCCTGACCGGCAAAAATACTGCTCTCACCACCGGTGACGCTGATCACCTGCTGCACTGCCTGATTCGCCTGGAACATGTTGCCGGCACCGATGGCACCACCGATACAGCAGATAGCGAAGAATACAGCGAGGAACTTACCGAGGCCTGCGCGCCCCTGTTCCGCCAGGCCCTTACTCAGGTAGTACATCGGACCGCCGGAAACGGTACCGTCGGCGTTGATATTTCGATACTTCACCCCCAGGGTGCACTCAACGAACTTGGAAGACATACCCAGCAGGCCGCCGATAATCATCCAGAAAGTCGCACCGGGCCCCCCGATAGAAACGGCAATAGCGACGCCGGCAATGTTACCGAGACCGACAGTCCCGGACAGCGCTGCCGTCAGCGCCTGAAAGTGGCTGACCTCACCTTTATCCCTGGGATTGGTGTAATCACCACGGACCACCCGGATGGCATGGGTGAATCCTCTGACGTTCACAAAGCCGAAATAGACGGTAAAGAATATGGCTGCGACGACCAGCCAGACCACGATCAGCGGCAGCGAGGCCTCACCGACGGGCACTGAATAGAAAACGATACTGACGATAAAATTAGAAATTGGCGCGATAGCTTCGTTGATCGACTGATCAATGCCGTCTCCGGCCAGAGCGAGGGGGCTGACAAACAGCGCAAGAAGAGCACTTGTCCATGCTTTCATAACGAGGTTCTCTTATTTGTTGTTATGGGTAATAACCTGCGAAACCGGCGGAAGAGCGCAGAAGTCTGCCCCGGCGGCTCCTGACCACATTAATCGAATCGATGACAGGATCGCTGTTATCGACCGCCGGACTGCTGGCTGCGCAGATCGGACAGGAAGTCCGACACCATCGACTGCCCTGAACAGTTTCGGAGCTCCGGACTGAGATCTTCAGTCTCCGGCAGAACCTGATTCAGGATGATGTCCCGGGATACTAATGTGACTGGGCAGGCATCATACCCCAAAAAAAAGAACAATATTCACCATTATGTTGAATATATGCGACACAAAATTCTGAAAAGCCCTCATATTCAGAGGGAATTGCTATCGAAAATAGCCGGGACCTGCGCTGAGCCGGGTGATCGACTGCTCTCAGCGTTCAGACTGGTGATAAGCGGGTAATCGCAGATCGAAAATAATCGCCGCGCTGCGAAGAGAGAAAGCCACCAGAAAACCACCCAGTGAAGCAGCAGACTGCGGCACTCCCAACCACTGCAGCAACAGAAATGCCGAGGCTCCGGCCACCGCCGTGGTGACGTAGAGCTCTCGCTGACTAAGCACCAGCGATACCCCACAGAGGACATCACGAATAATTCCGCCGAAGCTGGCGGTCATAACCCCCATGCAGATGGCGATCAGTGGCGGCACCCCCATATCACTCGCTACCTGAGCACCGGTTACCGAGAACAGCGACAGCCCCAGGGCATCCATCCAGATCAGCGCCCGGGTCCGGGAGGCGATATAAGGCACAATAAAATAGGTGACCGCCGCCACGGTGAGGCAGAGACCCACATAGACCGAGTCCTCTATCCAGTACACGGGCGAGCGGCCCAGTAGCAGATCCCGCAGCGTGCCACCACCCAGCCCGGTCACCGTGCCAATCAGCATAAAACCGAGGATGTCCATCTCCTTGCGAGCAGCATCCAGGGCCCCGGAAACCGCGAAGACCGCGATTCCGAACAGCCCCAGCCAGTTAACAACCCGGGTCAGATCCAGCAATTCCATATTTTTTCAGTGCCTCTGCAATTTTTACTGGACCTCCGGGAAAAGGGCAGCAACAATTAACTTTAACAATTGATAAGAAACGTTCTCATCGAGAATTCAGGGAGTGACAATGAGCCCGGAGCGTCGTCGGCATCCTCGTTATAAAAAAGAACTGCCCGCGCTGCTGGTACTGCCTGACGGCCATCGTATGGAGGCCAGCACGACGGACCTGTCCAGTGGCGGAGCCAGACTGATCGTCAATAAGCGCCTGCCCGCCGGTGTCCACATCCTGATGGAACTCAGCCCCCCCAGCCCACCTCAGCGAAGCGTTTTTAAGCTCTGGGCCAATACCCTGCACAGTAAACAGCTGGATGAGGGATACGGACTGGGCGTCCAGTTTCAGAATACGCCTGCCCACTATCAGGGCCTGATTCTGTCGCTGTCTCCCACACCACGGCCCTGCTGACGGCTTTCAGCCCGTTCCGGCGCCCAGATAATACAGCAAAGGCCCGTTTGCGGGCCTTTGATTTTTCAGAATTTCAGTGTTTTCGCTACTATTTAATAGCGAATGATTTGACCCCGCTGAGGACTGAAGCTGTCAAGCACCGCGGCGATAGCAAACTTCTCCTTCACCGAGCGGATTTCGATGCGTCCCAGTCGGTTTTCCACCGTTCCAAGCGTCATTCCGCTTTCCGGATCCACCAGTTTTTCGGCAATGGCTGATACCTGCAGCACATCCCCCACTTTAATACCGGCATCCTGACCGGCATTGATAAAGATATGCTGGCCACGAGCGCTGACGACCTGTCCCTGCCAGGGAACCTGACGAGTCCCCCTGATCACATAAAACACGGCATCATTGAGTGCCACCCGGGTCGCCTGCCCCAGCGGCGTTTTGTGAAAACGGTCGCCGCCGACGCTGAAATACTTGAAATCCAACCCCAGCGCCAGCCCCCTCGATTTTGAGCTTGCTTCCACCCGCTGGCTGAACAGCACTTCACCGGTAGAGGCATCCAGCAGGCGCAGATCGATTGCCACGTGGCTGCTACCGCTGTTACCGCCCAGACGCAGGCCGAAAGGCAGTTTTGAGGAAGCCAGGCCGATATTCAGCCCCCCACTCTCCTTCTGCGGCTCAAATTCAGTAATATCCGCTTTGACCAGTACCTGAGCGCCGATAACCCGACCGGCGCGAGGCGCGGTTTCGGCACCGGTAACACCAGCCAGCCCAAGCTCCTGCTCCCGCAGAATATGAGACAGCGCCATACGATCGGCCACCACAAAGCAATTAGTCCGTTCAAGAGCTGTAGTCAGCTGAGACGCCATCGCTTCGCCAACGTCAAATCCTTCGTAGGCTCCCAGTTTTCCTGTTGCACCAAATGGCAACACGGAAACACGCATCTTCGGGCCGCTGCAAGTGACTTCGGCACGCTGCTGTTCAGTCACACTGGATTTGATCACCTGCGGTTTACAACCCATCAGGGCGGCAGCGATCAGAGGGAAAATGATCAGTTTGCTGAATTTCATGGCGGCATCTCCGGGAAAGCGATTAAAGTTGTTCGCTGAATTACCCGGTAGGTGGCAGACAGAGCCAGACAGGTTCAGATTTTCTTTATACTGCTATCCATCGACTATCCTCCCGCATCAGATCAGCAGCCCCCTCCTGGATTACCGGCGATGCCCGCAGCCCGGAACCATCAGGTACGACAACCCGTCCGGTGGGCGCTTCGACCCGAAGCTAGTAAGCACGCACCATCTCATTCATCTTCAGAGTTGCCGTTAACAGGAGCGGAGATCAGATTCCTGTTATCCTGGCTCAGCTCCTGGCCATCGCCTCAGCAACATCAGGCAGCCCCGACAGGGAGCTGCCCGTTGTGACACTTACTCCTCCGCTTCCGCCAGCAATCGCTCCAGGTAGCGTATCTGGGCCTCAGTCAGCTCCGCTTCACCGTTATGAGGAATTACCACAAACTTTGGCTTATCGATGACCGGGTGCTTCGCCAGCTGCTGTTTGAGCAATAACTGCTGCACCAGCGGGTCAAAACGATCGGCATCGGTTATTACCAGATGGACGCCGCTGCTGTGACCATGACCATGACCATGACCATGACCATCATGATCGTGGATTTCGGTATCAGCCGATACCCCCCAGGCGATCCCCGCCAGCGCCGTGACAGCGGCAGCAACAGCCGTAAGCTCCTTTAGTCTGATCATTGCCCACCTCCCGATACGTTCAGATCCGCACCAAATGCCTGCTGATTGTTGGTTGAAACCGGTCCGTAATTGTCGCCGCAGACCAGCACTACGTTGCCGTTATTGCCCTTAACATCGACATCCAGACAGCGGAAGCGATCCTCCAGCCGATTCAGATTGCTGGCCACATCCTGACGCATCTGCCTCAGGTCCGGGGCATCGGCCGGCTGCATCGGCCGACCGTTACTGCTGGCCCGGGCATTACCAAAGTACGCGGCCATATCCTGTTCCAGCCGCAGTCGCATCTGCTGCAGTGCCTGAAGGCGTTCCACCACCGGATCGGTAGCCGGTTCGGTCACCGCTCCCTCCTCAGCCAGACTGAGGGTGCTGAACAGACACAACACCAGCATAAAAAGCGTTTTTTTCATGACTTATGTCCTCTCGTCTCTGACACTGCGGGTTCAGTTGCTGACCCGATCCTGGCTCGAGGTCTGGCTGTCTGCCTTCTGCTGCTGTGAGTTGGACTGGTTGTTCGCGGTATCCCCGCCCTGCATGCCGGTCTGATTATTGCCGATCTGACTGTTGTACAGGTTGCCCTTGTTAACATCGCCAATATGGATCGAACCACCGTTGGCATTGATATTAGAGAGGCTGACGGGGGCGTAATTATCGCCGCTGATGGTCAGTTCATTACTCTGGGGAGCGAACTGCCAGTAATTGCCAGGTCGGCCCGGCTGGGCAGCATAGCTGTCGCCGCGAGATTCGCTGACCAGGCTTCCGACACTGACACCTCCTTGCCCCTGGCTCATGCTGTGGCCGCTGGCGGCCCCCTGATTTCCAGCCCCCTGACCGACACCACTACTGTAGGCCCGCTGCTCGTTGAGACGCTGATCGCTGCTGCGATACTGCTGATCCATCAGATACTGACGCGTCAGCGACAGGCGGTTACTGATCGCATTGCTGCGGCCGTTATCGATACGGGTATCGACGCTCCGGTTTGTGTTCAGCGTCCGACTGAGATCGAGGACACTCCTGTTGCTGGTAGTACTGTTGCCGCTGTTGCGACTGGCGCCGTCGCTGGCCGGACTGTCGGCCACCGCAGCGGGAACTGCGCTCAGAGCAGCCAGACAAAGCGCGACTGAGATTGCTGTTTTCATCATCTGTCTCCTTTCCTGTTCGGTTACAACCGCTGCGCTGTTCATCGGCGGACAGAGGCTGTGATCTGTAGGTAACGAGTTCGGCACAGAGGGTTCACAAAAATTCGGGCCTGCCGTAAAGAACTCAACCACCCGGCCCTGATGCCTCCGAAAAAAGAAACCCCGGCCTCTGGCCGGGGTTTATCAGAGCGAATAACTGCCGAGCTTATTTGCTGGCGGTATTCTTCACAGAATCCACACTGCCCACCGCGGAGGTCGCGCGCTGACCCTGGCTGTTGCCCTGAATATTGGCAACGTTGCCGAACTGGGCTCCGGACTGGTTGGCACCGATCTGGCTGCCGAACATATTGCCTTTGTCGACATTACCGTTGCTGTAGCTGTAGGTCGGTGAACCGATGTTGTGTCCCTTATGGCGAGTAGCTGAAGTTTCGCTGACAAGGCTGCCGACAGTGGTACCACCCTGCTTCTGTTTCATACTGTGGCCAGAGGCGCTGCCGACGTTAGCGGCATTCTGACCAACAGAAGAACGGTAGGCCCGCAGCTGATTCAGGTTCTGGCTGGCATTGATATCATTTTTACGAAGGTTATAGTTGTAGTTCAGTCGGGTGTCCTTCTTGATACGAGTATCGACACTGTTGTCCAGGTTGTAGTTGAAACGATAGTCACGCTTGATGCGCTGGCTGGCATCTACTGCCACATCGGTCTTGTGGCTACGGTTGAAGCTGTTGGTGTAATCGACTTTCTGATAGCCGTATCCATATACCCAGGGATTGGCCTGGGCGGCACCGGCGGTCAGAGCGATAGCGGTTACAGCAGCAGCCAGGGCAGTTTTTACAGTCAGGTTCTTTTTCATGATTCTGTCCTCAGATCGTGGAGTTTTGTGAGCCGATCAGTTGCCGGCTTCGTTCCGGGTTCGACCGTAAGTCACGAGGACCATGGAAAAGGGTTCAGAGAATTTTCTGATTTTTTGGATAATCACAACTCCAGCAATATATCCAACTGTTTTTATTACTATATTTTCTTTAATCCACCAATATCAGGCCAAAAAAAACCCCGCATCAGCGGGGCTTCAGTATAAAAAGCGGTTACCGATTCAGCTCCAGTGCAGCCGCCAGCTGACGGGCAGGCAGGTAGCCCGGCATCATGTCCCCCTCGGCCGTCAGCAGAGACGGTGTTCCGGTGACCCCCATCCGATTGCCCATGGTGTACTGATCAGAAACCGGGTTGGCACAGGTTTTCATCGGAATGCTGCGACCGGCCTTGGAATCGGTCATTGCCTGATGGCGGTCATCGGCGCACCAGATAGCCACCATCTTATCGTAGGAGCTGGAGCCGACCCCGGCCCTCGGAAAGGCCAGATAGCGAATTTCAATCCCAAGATCGTTGTAGGCCTGGATCTCCCGGTGCAGTTTGCGGCAGTAACCGCAGTCGACGTCGGTAAAGGCATACACCGTTGCGCGAACCTCACCCTTCGGTGAGAACACCACCATTTCATCATCGCTGATACGGGACAGTGCAGCCTTACGCAAGGGCCTCATACGAGCATCCTGCCGTTCTTTGCGCAGATTAACCACCCCCTGGTCAGTGATCTGAAACAGGGTACCGTCAATAATGTACTCGCCATCCAGGCTGCTGTAGACCGCTTTGCCGTTATCGAAGCTGACCTCAATCAGCCCGGGGACACCGGTCGGCTGCATATCGACGATCTGGGCCCGAGGAATCACGGACATAATTTTGCTGCGCGCCTGCTCATAATCTTCGGCGGCGGAGCTCCAGGGACTCACCGCAGCCAGCAGGCCGGATATCAGCAAAGCAGTTATTCTCATAAAGACCTCGATAAATTTGGCGTAATTTTGCCGTTAGAGCACAAAAATCGGCAGGAGTTCAGATCATCCTCGCGGGTGATGCTGCTGGTGCAGAGATTGTAATCGCTGCTGAGCGATATGGGTATAGATCTGTGTCGTGGAGAGGTCGCTGTGGCCAAGCAGTAGCTGCACGACCCGCAGGTCAGCACCGTGGTTGAGCAGATGAGTGGCAAAAGCGTGGCGCAGGGTGTGCGGTGACAGCGGTTTATTAATACCTGCCAGCTGCGCATAGTGCTTGATACGATACCAGAAGGTCTGACGGGTCATCCGGGTACCGCGTTTACTGGGAAACAGAATCTCGCTGCCGACATCCCCTTGTAACAGGACTCGCCCCTGACGCAGATAACGCACCAGCCAGTCCTGGGCCACTTCGCCCATCGGCACCAGCCTCTCCTTACTGCCCTTGCCGGTGACCCGTACCACCCCCTGACGAAGATTGACTTCCGGCAGCTCCAGCGCAATCAGCTCGCTGACCCGCAGACCACAGGCATAGATCAGCTCCAGCATCACCTTATCGCGAAAACCGATGGGGTCCTGCGGATCCGGCGCCGCCAGTAACTCCTCAACATCCCTCTCGGTCAGGACCTTCGGCAGCGGCCGGCCCAGCCGGGGGTTGTCCACCTGCAAACAGGGGTCTTCGGCGACGATGCCCTCGCTGACCAGCCAGCGGTAAAACCCCCGCAGACAGGAGAGCATCCGGGCGGTGGAGGGGGCGCTAAGACGTTTACGATTGCGATAATTCAGATAGCTCAGCAGGTCGCTGCGCGCAGCCTGCTCCAGCTGGCGGTGCTGGCTATGTAACCATTCGGCAAATCCCCGTACGTCCCGGCGATAGGCCGCCAGGGTATTGTCGCTGAGCCCCTTCTCCAGCCACAGTATCTGCAGCCAGGCTTCGGTCAGGGTCTTACCGGGATAATCGGCCACTGGCCGCACTGGCTCGGATCTCATTTGAATTACGACCGATCTGTTCTTTGTTCCACAAAAAAGGGCAGCCGAAGCCACCCTTTTTGTCGAAAAAACCGGAACCGGAATTACTTCTTGGCCAGCTTCTCTTTGATACGTGCAGACTTACCGGACAGCTCACGCAGGTAGTACAGCTTAGCCTGACGAACGTCACCACGACGCTTGACGGCAATGCTGTCTACTGAATGACTGAAGGTCTGGAAAGTACGCTCAACGCCCACGCCGTGGGAGATCTTGCGCACGGTGAAGGCGGAGTTCAGGCCGCGGTTACGCTTGCCAATCACTACACCTTCAAACGCCTGCAGACGCTGACGGCTACCTTCAACTACTTTAACCTGAACGACCACGGTGTCACCGGGACCGAACTCAGGCACCTGCTTTTGCATCTGCTCATTTTCAATCTGCTGAATGATCAGGTTCTTGCTGCTCATCACTTGCTCCTAAACTATCAGCCGCTCAACTCTGCTTTCTGGTTTCGCGGATAAATTCTTCCAGCAAACATTGCTGTTCGCTATTCAGTTCCCGACCGTCCAGTAGTTCCGGTCTTCTCTGCCAGGTGCGCCCGAGCTGTTGTTTCAGCCTCCAGCGCCGAATCTCCTTGTGGTTGCCGCTCAGCAACACATCAGGTACCCGTTGCCCTTCAATGGCTTCCGGTCGCGTGTAATGAGGACAATCCAGCAGACCTTCCTCAAAAGAGTCCTCACTGGCCGAATCCTCGTGACCGAGAACGCCAGGGACCAGACGGGAAACCGCATCGATCATAGTCATGGCCGGCAGCTCTCCGCCGCTGAGGACAAAGTCCCCCACTGACCACTCTTCGTCGATCTCAGTTTCCAGCAGACGCTCGTCGATACCTTCGTAGCGGCCTGCCACCAGAACCATTTTTTCCCGCTTAACCAGCTCGCGAACCCCCTGCTGGTCAAGTCTGCGCCCCTGCGGTGAGAGGTAGATGACTCTCGCCCCTTCCCCGGCAGCGCTGCGGGCAGCCCGGATTGCGTCCCGCAGCGGCTGAACTTTCATCAGCATGCCCGGTCCGCCGCCATAAGGCCGATCGTCAACGGTTCGGTGTTTGTCCAGTGTGTAATCCCGCGGATTCCAGTACTCGAGATTCAGCAGACCGTTTCTGACGGCCCGGCCGCTGACACCGTGATCGGTAATCGCGCGAAACATCTCGGGAAACAGCGTAACTACACCGACCCACACAACTTAAAAATCCGGATCCCAGTCGACCCGAATCGTACCTGTTTCAAGGTTTATCTCTTTGATCACCTGATCCGGCAGGTAGGGAATCAGTCGCTCCCGCCTGTCGAGACTGTCACGGGTACCCTTTACTACCAGCACGTCGTTCGATCCCGTTGAAATCAGATAATCCACCCGGCCCAGCACTACGTCGGACTCGGTTACTACATTCAGTTTTTCCAGCTGGTGCCAGTAATACTCGTCGCTTTTCAGCGCCGGTAACTGGACCTGTTCAATACCGATATCGGCACCGCAGTAGATGCCGGCACGATCCCGGTCATCACAACCAGCCAGTTTGGCAATCATCCCTTTTCCGTGACGCTTCCCCTGTTCCAGCTCAACCTTCTGCCAGCGGCCGTTGAGTTTCAGATACCAGGGGGAGTAATTGAGGATATTTTCCATAGGCTCAGTATGAGAATAGATCTTTACCCAGCCTCTGACACCATAGAGCGAAGTAACTCTGCCTACGGTTACCAGCTGCTCAGCGACTGGCTGAGCTGACGGTTTAGTACCTCTGTCGTTCATAAAAAGTGACTGCCCGATCCACCAGAATCAGCTGGCGGCCTTGGCTGCTTCTTTCAGCAGAGTCGCAACACGACCGCTGGCCTGAGCACCTTTGCTCTGCCAGTGAGCAACGCGCTCCAGATCTACACGCAGACGCTCTTCCTGACCGCGAGCAACAGGGTTAAAGAAACCCACGCGCTCAATAAAGCGACCGTCGCGAGCATTGCGCTGGTCGGCTACTGTAATGTGATAAAAAGGACGCTTCTTAGAGCCTCCACGCGCTAATCGAATGACTACCATTGGCATCGATCCCTTTATTGAAGAGTGGGTTTTGATATCGCCCACAGTTAGTGTTTCCCGGAGGCACGCTCATCTGCTTCATTGCCATGAAACCAGATACGCACAACCGAGACCTGATACACGAAGGGCGGTAATTCTACGCGAATCAACCGCCCTTTAAAAGCATTACCGGGTGTTTTTCGAACAGTCAGCCCCGGGGGAACCCGCCGGGTCCGCCGGGGAAGCCTCCGCCCATGTTTCCGCCCATACCCGGCGGCAGCATACCCTTCATCCCCCGCATCATTTTCGCCATTCCCTTGCCGGCAAATTTCTTCATCATCTTCTGCATCTGCTTATGCTGCTTCAGCACCCGGTTAACATCCTGTATCTGAGTACCAGAACCGGCCGCGATGCGTTTTTTGCGGGGACCGTTAATCACGTCCGGGAAACGGCGCTCATGGGGAGTCATGGAGTTGATGATCGCTTCCATCTGCATCATCCCCTTTTCGGCACCGGCATCTTCGGCAGCCTGGGCCATTTTACCCATGCCTGGTAGCTTGCCCATCATGGCCGCCATACCGCCCATGTTTTTCATCTGCTGCAGCTGATCGCGGAAATCTTCGAGATCAAAACCCTTGCCTTTTTTGATCTTACCGGCCAGTTTTTCCGCTTTCTTCTTGTCAACCTTCTGCTCTACTTCCTCGATCAGGGAGAGCACGTCGCCCATGCCAAGAATCCGTGAAGCAACACGGTCCGGAAAGAACGGCTCAAGGGCATCGGTCTTTTCACCGACACCGAGGAACTTGATCGGTTTACCGGTAATATGCCGCACCGACAACGCCGCACCACCACGGGCATCACCGTCGGTTTTAGTAAGAATCACACCGGTCAGAGGCAGTACGTCATTAAAGGCTCTGGCGGTATTGGCCGCATCCTGACCGGTCATGGAATCAACGGTGAACAGTGTTTCCACCGGTGTGATCGCCGCATGAAGACGCTTGATCTCGTCCATCATATCGCTGTCGACATGGAGACGGCCGGCGGTATCAACGATCACCACGTCGTGGTGTTTGATCTTTGCGTGCTGAATTGCCGCACTGGCAATATCCACCGGATCCTGATCGGTGCTCGATGGGAAGAAGTGAACGCCCACTTCCGTTGCCAGGGTCTCCAGCTGTTTGATCGCCGCCGGGCGATAGACATCGGCGGACACCACCAGCACCGATTTTTTCCGGCGCTCCTTCAACCAGCGGGACAGCTTGGCCACCGAGGTGGTTTTACCAGCACCCTGAAGGCCCGCCATCATCACCACCGCCGGTGGCTGGGCAGACAGGTTCAGCTCCTCGTTGGCAGCCCCCATCACGTTGACCAGCTCTTCGCGAACAATCTTCACGAACACCTGACCCGGCGTCAGGCTCTTGCTGACTTCCTGACCGACCGCCCGGTTCTTAACACCGGCGATAAACTCCTTAACCACCGGCAGCGCCACATCCGCTTCCAGCAGCGCCATCCGCACTTCGCGCAGGGTGCTCTTAATATTGTCTTCAGTAAGCTTGGCCTGACCTGTCACCGATTTCAGTGCATGCGTCAGACGATCCGTCAGATTATCAAACATGGGGATATACTGGCTCCTGGAGAAGCTTTGATTAAAATTCCGGTCGGTGATTCGGCTGGTCGTCAATGCTACCGCCACTCACAGACTGCCGAATGGACCGGCTGACCGGATATCAGATTGTCCGGCATTATACCCGATGCCTCCGGCCCGCTCTACGGCTTAATAGAGGGATCGACGGGCAATTGTCGACCGCTCTGACAGCAGAACGGATAGCGGTGTCCCCCTCTATTCAATCCACACCGCTTTTGTGACACACTTAAGCCCAATTCAGTTTCAGTGAAAGTCAGATACAATGAGTTTGATTTTTATCAGTTTTCTCTGCGCGCTCTTCTATCTGGTATCCGGCGCAGTCCAGGCCACCACCCTGACCGGCAGCGGTAAGGACCATCGTAAGCTGGTCATGGGCTGCGGAGCCGTGGCAGTCATTGTCCATACCCTGGCGGTCTATATCGTGCTGCACCCCGGGGATGGTATACAGCTCGGTTTCTTTCCTGTTTCGTCACTGATCGCCTGGTTGATTGCCGGCCTGGTGCTGATCAGTAGTCTGCGCAAACCGCTCAACAACCTCTTTGTCGCACTGTTCCCGCTCGCGGCGGTGACCGTCATTCTGGCGGCACTGACACCCCAGACCGCACCGGCCAAGCCTTACGACGCAGGCATTATCAGCCACATTCTCAGTTCGATTCTGGCCTACAGCGTGTTTACCATCGCCGCCGTGCAGGCAGTACTGATAACCCTTCAGGATCGTCAACTCCGCAACCACCATACCCGCGGCATTGTCAGCGCTCTGCCTCCACTGCAGATCATGGAGAAACTGCTGTTCGAATTTCTCTGGACCGGCCAGGCGTTGCTGACCCTGTCACTGGTCACCGGGGTTCTGTTTATCGACGATTTCTTTGCTCAGCATCTTGTCCATAAGACCGTACTGTCACTGATGGCCTGGGTGGTCTATGCGATTATGCTGTGGGGACGTCACCAGAGGGGCTGGCGTGGAATCGCCGCAATCCGCTGGACGCTGGGCGGTTTCTGCTTCCTGATGCTGGCTTATTTCGGCAGCAAGTTTGCGCTGGAACTGCTGATGTAATGGGGATCGGCTCTCTCCAGACTGGCTTTTCAGCGGGCTGATATTTCATCGCAGGTGCCTTGACAGCCCCCTGACAAGGCACGACAATTTCCCTCCCTGTCGAAAACAAAGGTTACCCCCGTCTTGGACGACGCATCGATAGGCCTGTTATCAGGCATTCTTGTTCTCCTCGTTCTCTGCTCAGCGTTCTTCTCAAGCTCCGAAACGGGGATGATGTCTCTCAATCGCTATCGACTGCGTCATATGGTCAAAAGCAAACACCGGGGTGCCCGCCGGGCCAGCGATCTGCTGGCCCGACCAGATCGGCTTATCGGTGTAATTCTGATCGGCAATAATCTGGTCAACATTGCCGCAGCCTCTATTGCCACCGTCGTTGCGGTCCGGCTCTGGGGTGATGCCGGTGTGGCCATCTCCACCTTCGGTCTGACCCTGGTGATTCTGATCTTCGCCGAAGTTACGCCCAAGACGCTGGCGGCCCTCCATCCCGAGCGAATCGCCTTCCCGGCGGCGCTGATTCTGAAGCCGCTGCTGACCCTGATGTACCCCTTTGTCTGGCTGGTCAACGGCATTACTAACAATCTGCTGAAGCTGCTGGGTGTAAAATCGGAAGGTCAGAATCATGACCATCTCAGCACTGAGGAGCTGCGGACAATCGTGAATGAGGCCGGCGCCCTGATCCCTCAGCGCAACCAGTCCATGCTGCTGGGTATCCTCGAACTTGAAGAGGTTACGGTGCAGGACATCATGATTCCCCGTAACGAAGCGATCGGCATCGATCTCGAGGACGACCTGGACACCATCCTCGACCTGATTTCCAACAGTGACCATACCCGTCTGCCGGTGTACAAAGGCGACATCAACCAGGTAGTGGGTATTCTCCACCTGCGTAATATGGCCCGGGTGCTGAAGTCAGGCGAACCCAGTAAGGCGGCATTGCTTCAGGAAGCAAAAGAGCCTTACTTTATTCCGGAAAGCACGCCACTACAGACCCAGTTGCTGAACTTCCAGAAAGAGGGGAAACGGATCGGACTGGTGGTCGACGAATACGGCGACATTCAGGGTATCTGTACCCTGGAGGATATTCTGGAAGAGATCGTCGGCGAACTGTCGGACAGCCGCAAAGTCGAGAATCAGGACATTCATCCCCAGGATGACGGCACTTACTTTATCGACGGTTCGGCGACTATCCGCGATATTAATAAGGCGATGAACTGGGACTTTCCCGTTGATGGCCCCAAGACCCTGAACGGCCTGATTACAGAAACTCTGGAGTTTATTCCGGACACCAACGTCTGCCTGAATATCAACGGCTACTGCATCGAGACGATTCAGATTCAGGATAACCTGGTCAAGATGGCGCGGGTGTCAGATAAAGCCCTGAAAGCGGAACCTGCCAGCACCTGAAACCCGGGCCCGCGGGCAGTAGCGCATCGGCTCAGGCGCCGGTGCGTTTTTTCGCCTTATCAGCGATACGCTGCTGCACCGCCATTTTCTGATCGTTACTCATGACTCCCCACTCACCGATCTCAACGCAGTGGCGGCCGCAGGCGATACACTCATCTTCTTCGTTCAGTGCACAGACGCCAGTACAGGGTGAAGGTACCCGTTGTTCCTCTATCATCGTTCGAAACCTCAGTTGATCGCTGCTGATGATTGCAGCAACTGAAACGATTGTACCTATTCGACCTGCACCAGGCTGTCCCGATAGCGGCGCATATTCGCTACATAGTGCTCGGCGCTGGCTTTCAGCCCAGCAACCTCCTCATCGGTAAGCATCCGACGCACCTTGCCGGGGCTGCCCACTACCAGCGACCCGGCCGGTACTTTCATACCCTCGGGGATCAGGGTATTGGCGCCAATCAGGCAATTAGGACCAATTTCAGCGCCATTAAGCACAACGGCGTTAATGCCGATCAGTGAATTATCACCGATCGTACAGCCATGCAGCATGGCCTGATGCCCCACCGTAACGCCTTCACCTATGGTCAGGGGAAAGCCGGGATCAGCATGTAATACCGATGCATCCTGAATATTGGTGTTGTTGCCGATGGTGATCGGATCACTGTCTCCGCGAATAACCGCATTGAACCAGATGCTGACGTTGTCACCGACCGCGACCGAACCAATGACGGTCGCATTGCAGGCAACGAAACGTCTGCCACTGCTGAACTCCACCCTACGATTGTCAACGTGGTATATCATGCCGAGTCCTCTGTTGGCTCATTTCAGGACGGGGTCGCAACGGGATGCCGGCACCCAGACCATAATTTAACAGTTCCACCAGGAGATAGGCAGTCAGGCCCCATATGGTGTAGCCCCGGTACTGATACCCGGGCACGCAGATCTCCCTGCCCTTATAGCGAATACGGTCTGTTCGCAGCCGTTCATCCGCCAGAAAAAAACGCAGTGGTACGGTAAACAGGCTATGAATCTCATCCGGATTTGGTCGCAGCTTCGCAGCCGAATCAACGATGCCTACAAAGGGGGTTACCAGCAGCCCGTGCTTGGAGACCACCTGCCCCAGCTGAGCGATGACGCGAACCTGATCGGGATCCAGACCAATTTCCTCCCGGGTCTCTCTCAGCGCGGTTTCTTCGAGAGTTCGGTCACTGAGATCCTGCTTCCCACCGGGCAAAGCGACTTCGCCGCCATGGGTCGACAAGTGATCACAACGGCGGGTGAGAATGATATGAGGGTCTTCAGGAACAGCGGTCAGCGCCAGCAGTACACCGGCTCGGGGACCTTCCAGATCAAGCTTTCTCGGAGTAACACGTTGCAACCGACTTTCCATCAGTTCCAGCAGGTTGTCCGTATCGGCCGGGTTCAGCATCAGTCTGAGCACTTGTGTCGCTGACAATTGTCCTACATCATAGCCTGACAGCCCGGTAAAGTTGACCCCCCAAAGGGCTGAAATTTCAGCGGCATGGACAGGCACCAGACACCCACTATGAAATATTGCAGCCAGTGCGGCGCCAGAGTCGCCAGCAGAATTCCCGAAGGGGATAACCGACCAAGGTTCGTGTGCAGCAGCTGTGATTTCATCCACTACGAGAACCCAAGAATAACAGCCGGCTGCCTTGCCGTTTATGATCACAGAGTGCTGCTATGTAAGCGGGCGATTGAGCCCCGAGCCGGCCTCTGGACACTGCCGGCAGGTTTTATGGAAAACGGTGAAACGACCCGGGAGGCAGCCCTCCGGGAAACCCGGGAAGAAGCCTGTGCAGCTGTCGAGATTGAGGAGCTCTATACGATTACCAGTATCCGGCCGATCAATCAGGTGCAGATGATCTACCGGGCCCGACTCCCCAGAGCCCAGTTCGATGCCGGAGAGGAGACCCTGGAAACCCGCCTGTTTGCAGAATCAGAAATCCCCTGGGACAAGCTGGCCTTTCAGACCATCCGCTATGCACTGCAGTATTACTTTGAAGATCGGAAAGCCGGTACTTTCCCGCTGCGCCACATCGACCTGGACGGCCCTCCGCCGCGTTAATCGGTTATCCCATCAGGGTCAGACCTGCTCTGCCATCAGAAGCTTTCCAGCCTGATAACGTCATAAGCCACTTCTTCATAAGGGTGTGCCGACTTCATCGCAGTCACAGCAGCCCTGATCAGTGAATCGTCACAGACCATTTCTACTTTGTATTCAGCCACAGTTTCAACAACACCCTGCTGACCGGTATACGGCTGGCTGCCATCCAGCGGACGGAACTGACCAACTCCCGATGCCTGCCAGCAGCAGCTGTCATAATCCCCGATCCGTCCTGCACCGGCGGCGAACATCGCCTGCTTGACGTTTTCCAGATGAGATGCCGGAACAAAAACGCAGAGCTTATACATGGTTTTTCCTTTTTCAGGACAGCGAGCACGATTACAAACTGGCGTGCAGACACTATCGCCAGTGCACTGAAGTATAACTTCAGGTGTATCAGCGGCTGCGGATAATTTCCCGAACTACGCTGATAACGATAACCACAAACAGCAGCCCGAAGCCCCAGGCGATCATATCGCAGAGCCAGTCGGGCGAGCAGCTCATTCCTATCTGAATCACCGCCCCGTCCCTCCATCACGCGGTGGAAACTGATCTGTTAACGGATCAGAAGTCTGATCTGCGGTCCGCTGCGAATAGTGGCAGACAAAGCAGCCACAGCCTGCACAGACCTGACCAGGCGAGCAGACCCACAAGATCGGCCAGAATATCCAGCAGCGAAAAATCACGCCAGGGCAGTCCCCACTGGACAACCTCAATCAGAACCCCATAACACAACAGCAGACCCAGTTTCTCCAACCGGCTGCGATCCGGATAGCCAAGATCCGCCAGACAGGCCAGTACAGCAAAAGCGATAAAATGATTGGCTTTATCCCATACTGATTCAACCATCGGAATGGACCGGTCGGTTGTCGCCAGCAGGGCAATAACCACCAGTGCCGCCAGCAGCACACACCGGAAAAACCAGTGGCTCTTTTGAAAGATCAGGATCCTGGGTGCCATTATCGATGCATACCTGTCGCCATCTGTTCAGAATTCTGCAGCCCTGCGGCCACCTGCCCTTTTCATTTTCCCGATATACCGACGGGGCCCTGCACCTCTGCCGGCAGGGCATTCAGATTTCTGCCCGGCCACCTGGTCAGCAGAGGTTATTATCGGTCGGTGCTACTTTATCAGGACGGTTGTTGTTCCGCACGAATACGGTCCCTTTTTGGCGGTCCCTGCAAACACAGCAATAACCTTATACTGGTGAGACTCAGTATCCGGGAATTCAGGCGGCAAAATTGATAAAAAACAAACACGCCGCATTGTTACGATTCCCGCATAAAACCAACTGATATATGATGGCTGCAGTTAAACGAACGTTTACCAGGGCTTGTTGCTATGCCAGATGTCAGCCATTCCAACAGAACAGATACACCGCCCCAGAAGAACAGCGAAGAGAGGCGAGCCCACCCGGTTAATACCGTCAGCGAAGAGCGGAACCAGCTCGATGCCATTACCAGCCATTTCGGCGCTTTCCAGTTCAGCGATATTTTTACTGCAGCCCAGCATTCACGGGACTTCCGCAGCGCTCGTGCTGAGTATATTGTAAAGCGGTTACGATTTATGTTGCTGTTCTTCGTGATCGCCGTTCCCTCCTGGATCGGTATCGACTATCTGACACTGACAGCGGAACAGTTCTCAGAAATTGTTACCCTGCGAATAGCCCTGAGTGGCAGTCTGCTGACGCTGTTGTTGCTATGTTCGATGCCCCCTCGTCACCACACAGCCAACCTGCTGCTACTCCTTTCCTTTACAGCGCCCTGCATCTTTTACCTGTTCGCTATGATTACCCTGGATAGCGGCCCTGATTCCCAGCCACTGGCCGGCTACAGTGCGATGCCTTATCTGATGGCCACGTTGCTCGGACTGTTTCCGGTCACCCTGTTGTACGGAACAGCCCTCCAGGCGGTGATCATCGCCTGCTACGTGGGGCTGGAAATATGGCAGGGTTCCTTTTACACCAGCGGAAGCCTCAACACCCTGTGGATTCTCTGTATGATCTGCGGCATCGTCCTGTGGATACAGTCCGGCCAGCTGCTGATGCTGCTGAAACTCTATCGTGAATCCAGCTGCGACCCGCTCACCGGCCTTATAAACCGTCGGGTACTGCTGAAAATACTGCAGGCGGAAATGGAAAAATACCAGCAACGGGGAGAACCATTCAGCCTTATGATGCTGGATCTGGACCGATTCAAACGTATTAATGATAACTACGGGCACATCACCGGCGACGAGGTACTGAAAGTTACCGCCAGAATCCTTGAGCAACAGCTTCGCAGCAGCGATATAGTTGCCCGCTACGGCGGCGAAGAGTTTATGGCTGTCCTGCCCGGAACCGGGGCTGAATCAGCTTTCGCCGTTGCAGAAAGAATCCGACACGCGATAGAATCGGCGGAGGTTTATAGCTCGGCTAAGGAGCTGTTACCGCTGAGCACCAGTATCGGCGTGATTGAATACAGCGGCAATGAAACGATTGAACAGGCCATCAATCGCGCAGATGAATTACTGTACATAGCCAAGGAGCAAGGGCGAAATCGCGTTGTATTCTGTCCTGAATCTGCACCTGCTGCCTGAGCGATCACTAGGGCTCCTGTACTGGCTTCAAGGAGAATTTCCAGCATGGCAAAAGCGTTATCTGCCAGTGATATAGCATCCAGTTTCGTCATTCCACCACGTCCCCAGGCACTGATCAGCATCAGCGCCGAAATGAAGAAAGACCATCCGAACGCCCAGACTATTGCCGCCGCCCTGAAAAAGGACGTCACTCTTTACGCAGCGGTTCTTAAAATGATCAACTCCCCCCTGTTTGGTCTCAGAAATAAGGTCAATTCTGTTGACCACGCGATCATGCTGCTGGGCACCAGTCGGGTATACAGCCTCGTTAAAGTAACAGCACTGAAAAACGCACTCAGCACAGAGCCCGGATTTGAACGATTCTGGGATACCGCCAGCGAGGTGGCACAGCTCTCTGCCAGCCTGGCCGGCCATCTTACCGGAATCAATTCAGAAGATGCCTATACAGCCGGTATGTTCCATGATTGCGGCATTCCGCTGATGATGCAGCGCTTCGCCGATTTTAAAGAACTGCTGTACGAGGTAAATTCCAACCCCAATCTTATGTTCAGTAACGAGCAGGATGTCCGCTATGGTGTAAATCACTTTGGTGTCGGCTACGAACTTACCAGGACCTGGCACCTGCCTGAGCATATCTGTGATGCCATCCGCACCCAACCGCTCTATGCTGACGCCCTCAGTGGCCGCCTGGCATACAGCGACAACACCCTGACTCTGCTGTCACTTCTGATTCTGGCAAAAAATATCAGCGGGGCTTTTCGAAGGATGTGGCGTATCGAAGACAATCGTCAGAAACCCCTGCCACCCACTGAAGCACTGAACTACCTCGGTCTGAGCGAAATGGATTTCCTTGATATAAAAGACAAGTGTCTTGAAGAACTGGAAAATCAGGCTTAATCCGCACTTTTCTTATCCGCTTTAACAGAGCCTCCGCTGAGCGGGGGCTTTTTTATCCCCGTGCCAAAAGCCACAACATACTCCCTTGTAAACCTCCCATCTTTAGTGCCACTGGTTTTTAGAGTTTTCCAGCCCTTTTTCATGGATCACCAGGTACTCCCGGGGAGTCAGGTCGCCAAGTGATTCATGAGGTCGCTCTTCGTTGTATTCCCGCAGCCAGTTATCGGTAATTTCTCGCACTTCTGACAGCCGAGAGAAGAGGTAAAAGTTCAAAACCTCGTTTCGGTACGTCCGGTTGAAGCGCTCGATATAGGAGTTCTGGGTAGGCTTTCCCGGCTTGATAAACTCCAATTCTACGCCATGCTCCTCTGCCCATCCCGCTAGTGCTGCAGAGACAAACTCCGGCCCATTGTCCATACGGACCTTTGTCGGATACCCGCGCCAGGCAGCAGCTCGATCCAGTGTCCTTATCACCCGCAGAGCCGGCAAATTCAGATCTATTTCGATAGCCAGCGCTTCTCGATTGAAGTCATCAACCACATTGAATGTTCTGAAGCGCCGTCCACAACGTAAGCTGTCGGCCATGAAATCAATCGACCAGCAGTGGTTCGCCAGTTCTGGAACACGTAGCGGTTGTGGGTTCCTGTTGGGTAGGCGCCTTTTTCCTTTTCTCCTCAGGTTGAGCCTGAGCAAGCAGTACACCCGGTAAACTCGTTTGTGATTCCAGTCGTTCCCCTGGCGTCTCAGGATGAGAAATAACTTCCTGAACCCATACCGAGGATATCTGTCCGACAGTGCCAGCAGCGCGTCGATCACGGGATCATCTCGCGAAACATCGGGCTGATAGTGATAAACCGACCGGCTTAAGCACAGGGCCTTGCAAGCGGCCCTGATGCTCAGTCCATGGGTACTCCGGAGGTAATCAACGAGCCCACGCTTAGCTGCTGGCTTCAGATCTTTTTTTCGATGACGTCTTTGAGCGCTCGGTTCTCCAGACTCAGATCTGCAAACATCTGCTTGAGCTTTCGGTTTTCCTCTTCCAGCGCCTTCAGCCGTTTAATATCGGATGCTTCCATGCCACCGTATTTGGCTTTCCAGTTGTAGTAGGTGGCGTCAGAAATACCGTGCTCCCGGCAAACATCTTTGACCATCCGGCCGCCTTCGACTGACTTCAGGATCTGTACAATCTGAGCTTCCGTGAACCGTGTCTTGCGCATCGTCCGTTCTCCTTTCGCATTGCTGCATTATGCCGGAGAACTCTAACTAACAGTGGTCCGATTTTAAGGGAGGGTTACACCCTGTCTTCAAACTGCAGGCCATAAAAAAACCCCCGGTACAGGGTACCGGGGGTTTCTTAATTGGGCGCCTGGCGATGACCTACTCTCACATGGGGAAACCCCACACTACCATCGGCGCTGATCCGTTTCACTGCTGAGTTCGGGATGGGGTCAGGTGGTTCCAGATCGCTATGGTCGCCAGGCAAAAAAGGATGTGAATCTGTGATTGTATTGAAACTAAGTTCGTTTGTTGCGTTCGTTCGCGTTTATCTGTGTCTGTAGTCTCGAGCATAAACACCGCTTTGGTGTTATATGGTCAAGCCTCACGAGCAATTAGTACCGGTTAGCTCAACGCCTCACAACGCTTACACATCCGGCCTATCAACGTCCTGGTCTTGAACGGCTCTTCAGTGGACTCAAGGTCCAGGTGAGATCTCATCTTGAAGGGGGCTTCCCGCTTAGATGCTTTCAGCGGTTATCCCGTCCGAACGTAGCTACCGGGCAATGCCATTGGCATGACAACCCGAACACCAGAGGTTCGTCCATTCCGGTCCTCTCGTACTAGGAACAGCTCTTCTCAAATCTCAAACGCCCACGGCAGATAGGGACCGAACTGTCTCACGACGTTCTAAACCCAGCTCGCGTACCACTTTAAATGGCGAACAGCCATACCCTTGGGACCGGCTTCAGCCCCAGGATGTGATGAGCCGACATCGAGGTGCCAAACACCGCCGTCGATGTGAACTCTTGGGCGGTATCAGCCTGTTATCCCCGGAGTACCTTTTATCCGTTGAGCGATGGCCCTTCCATACAGAACCACCGGATCACTATGACCTACTTTCGTACCTGCTCGACGTGTCTGTCTCGCAGTTAAGCGGGCTTATGCCATTGCACTAAGCTCATGATTTCCGACCATGATTAGCCCACCTTCGTGCTCCTCCGTTACTCTTTGGGAGGAGACCGCCCCAGTCAAACTACCCACCACACAATGTCCCCGATCCGGATAACGGACCTGGGTTAGAACCCCAAACATACCAGGGTGGTATTTCAAGGTTGGCTCCACGATGACTGGCGTCACCGCTTCAAAGCCTCCCACCTATCCTACACAAGTAGGCTCAGAGTTCACTGTGAAGCTGTAGTAAAGGTTCACGGGGTCTTTCCGTCTAGCCGCGGGTATACTGCATCTTAACAGCAAGTTCAATTTCACTGAGTCTCGGGTGGAGACAGTGTGGCCATCATTACGCCATTCGTGCAGGTCGGAACTTACCCGACAAGGAATTTCGCTACCTTAGGACCGTTATAGTTACGGCCGCCGTTTACCGGGGCTTCGATCAAGAGCTTCGCTTACGCTAACCCCATCAATTAACCTTCCGGCACCGGGCAGGCGTCACACCCTATACGTCCACTTTCGTGTTTGCAGAGTGCTGTGTTTTTAATAAACAGTTGCAGCCACCATTTCACTTCGACCAGTCCCAGCTTAGGGAGTAAATCCCATCACCAGAACCGGCGTACCTTCTCCCGAAGTTACGGTACCATTTTGCCTAGTTCCTTCACCCGAGTTCTCTCAAGCGCCTTGGTATTCTCAACCTGACCACCTGTGTCGGTTTGGGGTACGGTCTCATATAAGCTGAAGCTTAGAGGATTTTCCTGGAAGTATGGTATCAACCACTTCGTCCAAAAGAGGACTCGTCATCAGTTCTCAGCCTTAGGAAATCGGATTTGCCTGATTTCCCAGCCTACAACCTTAAACGCGGACAACCAACGCCGCGCTGGTCTAACCTTCTCCGTCCCCCCATCGCACTTATATGAGGTGCAGGAATATTAACCTGCTTCCCATCGGCTACGCTTTTCAGCCTCGCCTTAGGGGCCGACTCACCCTGCCCTGATTAGCATTGGACAGGAACCCTTGGTCTTCCGGCGGGGGTGTTTTTCACACCCCTTATCGTTACTCATGTCAGCATTCGCACTTCTGATACCTCCACGGTGCCTTACAGCTTCCGCTTCAACGGCTTACAGAACGCTCCTCTACCATGCGCTTACGCGCATCCG